>JAZQRQ010000099.1:0-16441 GCA_045629665.1 Faecalimonas sp. | reverse complement strand
GGGTCTCCACCATGTTCTCCACAGATACCAACATGTAATGCTGGGTTAACCGGCTTACCTAATTTGATAGCCATTTCCATCAACTTACCAACACCTGTCTGGTCTAACTTAGCAAATGGATCATTCTCGAAGATCTTTGTGTCATAGTAAGCATCTAAGAACTTACCAGCATCATCACGAGAGAATCCATATGTCATCTGTGTTAAGTCATTTGTACCGAAGCAGAAGAAGTCAGCGTTCTTAGCGATCTCATCAGCTGTAAGACACGCACGTGGGATTTCCATCATAGTACCTACTTCGTAAGCTAATTCTACGCCTGCAGCTGCAATCTCAGCTTCAGCTGTCTCAACTACTACTTTCTTAACGAATGCTAATTCTTTTGCATCACATGAAAGCGGAATCATGATTTCTGGTTTTACTGCCCAGTCAGCATGTGCTTTCTGTACATTAATTGCTGCACGGATAACAGCTTTTGTCTGCATCTTAGCAATCTCAGGATATGTTACTGCAAGACGAAGACCTCTGTGTCCCATCATTGGGTTGAATTCATGCAATGATGTAATCAATGCTTTAATGCTTTCTACAGATTTACCTTGAGAATCTGCAAGTTTCTTGATGTCTTCTTCTTCTGTTGGAACAAATTCATGAAGCGGTGGATCCAAGAAACGAATTGTAACCGGATTTCCTTCCAATGCTTCAAATAATCCTTCGAAGTCTCCCTGTTGGTATGGAAGAATCTTTTCGAGAGCAGCTTCTCTTTCTTCTACTGTGTCAGAACAAATCATTTCACGGAATGCATCGATTCTGTCTTCTTCGAAGAACATGTGCTCTGTACGTGTAAGACCGATACCTTCAGCACCGAGTTCACGAGCTTTACGAGCATCTGCAGGTGTATCTGCATTTGTTCTAACTTTCAATGTTCTGAACTTGTCAGCCCATGCCATAATTCTACCGAATTCACCAGCGATCTGAGCATCAACTGTTGGGATGATTCCATCGTAGATATTACCTGTTGTACCATCGATAGAGATTTCATCTCCTTCGTTGAATGTCTTTCCTGCTAATGTGAATTTCTTGTTTTCTTCGTTCATTTGAATGTCGCCACATCCAGATACACAGCATGTACCCATACCACGAGCAACAACGGCTGCGTGAGATGTCATACCACCACGTACTGTAAGGATACCTTGAGCTGCTTTCATACCCATGATATCTTCCGGTGATGTTTCAAGACGAACAAGAACAACCTTTTCACCTTTTTCTGCCCAAGCAACTGCATCATCAGCTGTGAATACAACTTTACCGCAAGCAGCACCTGGAGATGCTCCAAGACCTTTACCCATTGGAGTAGCAGCCTTAAGTGCTTTTGCATCAAATTGTGGATGTAATAATGTATCTAAGTTACGAGGATCGATCATTGCAACAGCTTCTTCTTCTGTTCTCATTCCTTCGTCAACTAAGTCACAAGCAATCTTAAGAGCAGCCTGAGCTGTTCTCTTACCATTACGTGTCTGAAGCATGAATAATTTACGATCTTGGATTGTAAATTCCATGTCCTGCATATCTCTGTAGTGTGTTTCAAGTGTTTTACAAACGTTTGTGAATTGTTCGTAAACTTCTGGCATTACCTCTGCAAGTTGAGCGATTGGTTGTGGTGTACGAACACCGGCAACAACGTCTTCACCTTGAGCGTTGATGAGGAATTCACCCATAAGTTTCTTTTCACCTGTAGCTGGGTCACGAGTAAATGCAACACCTGTACCTGAATCGTCTGACCAGTTACCGAATGCCATTTCCTGAACGTTTACAGCTGTTCCCCATGAATATGGGATATCGTTATCACGACGGTAAACGTTTGCACGAGGGTTGTCCCATGAACGGAATACAGCTTGAACAGCTCCCATTAATTGTTCCTTTGGATCGCTTGGGAAGTCTTTTCCGATTTTAGCCTTGTATTCAGCTTTGAACTGATTAGCTAATTCTTTCAAATCTTCTGCTGTAAGGTCAACGTCCTCTGTAACACCTTTTTCTTCTTTCATCTTGTCGATGAGTTCTTCGAAGTATTTCTTACCTACTTCCATAACTACGTCAGAATACATTTGGATAAATCTTCTGTAGCAGTCACGTGCCCATCTTTCATTTCCTGTCTTCTTAGCGACTACTTCTACTACTTCTTCGTTAAGACCAAGGTTCAAAATAGTATCCATCATACCAGGCATAGAAGCTCTTGCGCCTGAACGAACAGATACAAGTAACGGATTCTCTAAATCTCCGAATTTCTTTCCTGTAATTTCTTCCATTTTAACGATTGCCTCGTTAATCTGAGCCTGAATCTCGTCATTGATTTGACGACCATCTTCATAGTATTGTGTACATGCTTCTGTTGAGATGGTAAATCCCTGTGGTACCGGAAGACCTAACTTTGTCATTTCAGCAAGGTTCGCACCTTTTCCACCAAGGAGGTTTCTCATGCTCGCATCACCTTCAGTGAACATATAAACCCATTTTGTCATATTCGTATGACCTCCTAATATAGTATTTTCTTAACACAAGACGCGAAAAACACGACTTCTATACTTTCCGAAGCCGTTTTTGATTCTTTGTGTTATAAATGCTGTTGAGTGGGAAAGACCCACACTACTATTCTATATGCTTTCCTTGTATTCGTCAAGAAAATTCACCTAAATTTTCCAATGGAAGATAGAATAAAAGCGTGGGTCTTCTAATAATCCTATTATGATATTAAATATTCAACAAATCGCTGTATACTTTTAACGCTCCATCTGTATCATGAGCAAGTACTTTTTTCGCTAACACTTTGCCAAGTTGAACACCTTCCTGGTCAAAACTGTTTAAGTTCCATACAAAACCTTGGAACATAATCTTGTTCTCGAAGTGTGACAAAAGCGCTCCAAGTGATTTCGGTTCTAACTGCTCTCCGATGATAATACTTGATGGACGGCCACCCTCGAATTTCTTATTAAGATTCGTATCATCTTTACCACAGGCGAATGCCACAATCTGAGCAACAACATTTGCACAAAGTTTCTGTTGGCTTGTACTTCCTTCAATCACAACATCACTTCCCATCTGGCTGTTCTTGAACCCAACAAACTGAAGCGGAATGATGTCTGTTCCCTGGTGTAACAATTGATAGAACGAATGCTGTCCGTTTGTTCCAGGTTCACCATAGATAATCGGTCCTGTCACATAATTAACCGGTTCGCCGAAACGGTTCACTGACTTACCATTTGATTCCATATCTGCCTGTTGCAAATGTGCAGGGAAACGGCTGAGTGCCTGTGAATATGGAAGCACTGCTGTTGCACCATATCCAAGGACATTGCGTTCGTATATTCCAATCAATGCATCAAGCATTGCAGGGTTCTGTAATAGATCTTCGTTCTTAGCTGTGATATCTGCTTCTGCTGCGCCTTCCAAGAAATCAGCAAATACCTTATTGCCAAATGCGAGTGATAATACCACACCACCAACACCTGATGTTGTTGAATAACGTCCACCGATATAGTCATCCATAAAGAATGCTGCAAGATAATCATCACTCTTAGCAAGTGGTGAAGTCTCACTTGTCACAGCAAGCATATGTTTCGAAGCATCCAACCCTGCCTTTGCCAATGCATCTTTTACAAAAGATTCGTTTGTCAATGTTTCAAGAGTTGTACCTGATTTTGATACAACGATAAAGAGCGAATGTGCAACGTCAATGTTGCTCAAAACTGCTGCCGCATCATCCGGATCGACGTTACTGATAAACTGTGCTTTCATCTTTAATGCATCGTTTACTTTTGCCCAGTTTTCAAGTGCAAGATAGATTGCTCGAGGACCGAGATCACTTCCGCCGATACCAATCTGTACAACCGTTGTGAATTTTTCTCCTGCTCCATTGGTAATCTCACCATTATGTACTTTATTTACAAATTCTGTAATTTTCTTTAGTTCATTCAGATAAAATGTGCGTTTGTTAACACCATCAACCACGACATCATCACCCAATTGACCACGTGTTAATTGATGCAGCACAAGACGCTTTTCTCCGGTATTAATCACCTCACCATTGTAAAGTGCTTTGTATTTTTCTGTAAGTTGCGCCTCTTTTGCTATTTTTGAAAGGACTTCCAAAATATTGTCATCTACTGATTTTGCCCCATAGTTAAAAGCCATTCCTGCAGCCATTGGTACACTGTATTTTTTCACACGCTCTGCTCCGTTTTCCCCTGTCATCACTTCTGCAAGATTTACCGGTGCCACATTCATCAGTTCATCGTAAGAATTCAGTGTGTCAAAATTCTTCCAATTAATCATTAAGTAATCCTCCTTATTCAAATAACTTTACATTAAAATTATACTATTATATAAACATATCTTCAAGTAAAAAAATTGCGTTGGCTGTGCTTTTACAACCAACGCAATTTTCAGTTTTGTCTATAAATTTACCCTTGTAAAAAAGCCTTATAACCTTTATACGCCTCAAACACATCTGCCTTACTTGTCACTTCCCAAGGTGCATGCATGCTGAGCACTGCCACGCCACTGTCGATGACTTCCATGCCGTAGTTTGCCAAGATGTAAGCGATGGTTCCTCCACCACCGACATCTACACGGCCAAGCTCTGCTGTCTGGAATCCAACACCATGTTTGTCAAGTACATTGCGAAGGTATGCCACATACTCTGCATTTGCATCGTTAGAGCCACTCTTTCCACGGCTTCCTGTGTATTTGTTGAACACAAGTCCTCTTCCGAAGTATGCCGTATTCTTTTTCTCAAATACACTTTCGAACATCGGATCATAAGCCGCACTGACATCCGAAGATAACATCTTGGAATTAGAAAGCGCTCGTCTAACCTTGATATCAGAATAATCATCCATTGCGTTCATCACTTCTGCAACGGTATTTTCAAAGAAACGCGAATGCATACCGGTTGCTCCCACGCTTCCAATTTCTTCTTTATCTACCAACAGACAACATGCTGTCTTCTTGAGTTCTTTTGCTTCAAGCAGCGCAAGAAGAGAGGTATATGCACACACTCTGTCATCCTGTCCATAAGCAAGAATCATGCTTCTGTCAAGACCACAGTCA
Source organism: Faecalimonas sp. (assembly GCA_045629665.1). Taxonomy (GTDB): domain Bacteria; phylum Bacillota; class Clostridia; order Lachnospirales; family Lachnospiraceae; genus Faecalimonas. Next base: position 11,341 of record JAZQRQ010000099.1, on the reverse strand, counting down.
CGCGCTTTTCCTGCCGGAACCACTTCAAGTTCTGCAGAAAGGAAATCTTCCTCTTCCAAGTCGTATTTCTCTTTCAAAAGTTTTAAGATGTTTGCCTTAACTGCTTCCTGCTCTTCGTCTGCAAGTGGTCTGCTTCCGATAAGCACATCCAGTTTCTCTCCTTCAATCACTTTGGCAGCCTCTTTTTTAAGTTGCTCCTGTGCCAAATGAATGAGAAGGTCGGTAATCACAAGTACCGGGTCTTTTTCATCTTCACCGATTACTATCTCTACTTTTGTTCCGTCTTTCTTTACAACCACACCATGGATTGCAAGCGGAATCGTCACCCACTGATATTTCTTCACACCACCATAGTAGTGTGTGTCAAAATATGACAACTGACCCGCCTCATAAAGAGGATTCTGCTTAAGGTCAATGCGCGGAGAGTCCACATGTGCACCCAAAATATTCATTCCGTTTTCCAACGGTTCTTCTCCGATGTGGAATAACGCAATCGTCTTATCCATGCATACAGCATACACTTTATCGCCTTTGGTAAGTGTTTCACCATTTGCAATTACATCATTTAAATCTTTGTATCCGGCTTCTTTTGCCTGCCTTACCGCTTCGCGAATACATTCACGTTCTGTTTTCCCTTTATCCAAATATTCTTTGTAGTTCTCACAGACGCTTTCGAGTTCTTTCACTTGGTCGTCTGTGTATTCTTTCCATAGATTCTTTCTCTCCATCATGAACTCCTTCCAAGTAACATTTGAGACGTAGCAAAATTTGATTTTACTACGTCTCTCTCATTACTAATTAAAATGCAAATTTTTGTTCAAAATATGCTTTCAAATCTTCGATTTTAATTCTTTCCTGCTCCATTGTGTCACGGTCACGAACTGTTACGGCTCCGTCTTCTTCTGATTCGAAGTCGTATGTAATACAGAACGGTGTTCCGATTTCATCCTGACGACGGTAACGTTTCCCGATGTTGCCACGGTCATCGAATTCACAGTTGTAGTATTTAGAAAGTTCTGCAAATACTTTTTCTGCACCTTCGTTTAACTTCTTAGAAAGTGGAAGCACACCAATCTTAACCGGTGCAAGTGCAGGGTGGAAACGAAGCACGGTGCGCATATCTCCGCCTTCTAATTCTTCTTCATCATAAGCAGCACAGAGGAATGCAAGTACCACACGGTCAGCACCAAGTGATGGCTCTACTACGTATGGAATATATTTCTCTTTCTTCTCATCATCGAAGTATGACATATCCTGTTTTGAAACTTCCTGATGTTGTGAAAGGTCATAATCTGTTCTGTCTGCGATGCCCCAAAGTTCGCCCCATCCGAATGGGAATAAGAACTCGATATCACTTGTTGCCTTGCTGTAGAAAGAAAGTTCTTCCGGAGAGTGGTCTCTCACGCGCATCTCTTCTTCTTTGATACCTAATGTCTGCAACCAGTTGATACAGAAGTTTTTCCAATACGCAAACCATTCAAGGTCTGTATCCGGTTCACAAAAGAATTCTAATTCCATCTGCTCAAATTCACGTGTACGGAAAGTAAAGTTACCCGGTGTAATCTCGTTACGGAATGATTTACCAATCTGTCCAATACCAAATGGAATCTTCTTTCTTGATGTACGTTGTACATTCTTGAAGTTTACGAAGATACCTTGTGCTGTCTCAGGACGAAGGTATACTGTATTCTTAGCGTCTTCTGTTACACCCTGGAATGTCTTGAACATCAGGTTGAACTGACGAATCTCTGTAAAGTTATGTTTTCCACATGATGGACATGGTACATTGTGTTCTTCTACCCATGCTTCCATCTGTTCTTTTGACCAAGCATCCACGCTCTCTGTAAGTTCAATACCATTCTCTGCAGCAAAATCTTCGATAATCTTGTCTGCACGGAATCTTTCTTTACATTCTTTACAGTCCATAAGTGGATCACTGAATCCTCCAAGGTGACCAGATGCTACCCATGTCTGTGGGTTCATAAGAATGGCACAGTCAACACCTACGTTGTATGGGTTCTCTTGGATGAACTTCTGCCACCATGCTCTTTTTACATTATTCTTCAACTCGACACCAAGGTTACCGTAATCCCATGTATTTGCAAGACCTCCGTAGATCTCAGAGCCAGGATATACAAAACCTCTAGATTTCGCGAGTGCTACAATTTTATCCATTGTTTTTTCCATATCTAATCCCTCTCATATATAAAATGTCTATAATTCTTATCATTATACCCTCTTTTGAATTGGTTTTCAAGGTTTGATGTTAATTATTTTCCGAATCACTTATTCTACACACACCTCCAAGATCTCCAACGACTTGAATTTCTTATCGAATTGAATACTGGTATATTGTTTCATCACATTTTTAAGTTCTTCAAGCACTTCCTCTGAAACTGCAAAAGTATACAGTTTTTCAATCGTTGACGACACAATATACTGCAACGTATAGATTGTCGCCTTACTCACCGGGATTCCATCGGGTGCGATTCCCACGCACTCCTCGCAGATTGTCCCGTGATTCTTGCTGCTAAATACCATGCTCCTGTCATCCACACCGCAGTTCGCACAGCGGAAGACCTCCGGTGCTTCCCCGTTTACTACAAGTGATTTGAGCTCAAATATGTAGCGGATGAGCTCTCGCTTGATTTTCCCGGAAGAAAGTGCCCGCATCGTCTGGTAGAGAAGCTTTAGCATTTCTCGCTCATCGTTGTATTCTTTTGTATAGTAGTCCGCTATCTCCATAAAATAGAACCCATAATATGCACCCTCAAAATCCGTGCTGAGCTCCATAAAATAGTTGGAGATGTTCGCCTGCATGACATTGTAAGAACTTCTGCCCTCATAGAGCAGAAACTCTCCAAAAGAAAAAGGATTGGTTGTGCCCATCATCGGACTGTTCTGCTTCCGTGCCCCCTTGGCAAAAGCAGATATTTTTCCTTTTTCTTTTGTCAGTATCACAAGGCGCTTGTCATATTCACCGATAGGTGTTGCGGACAGTATCATTCCTGTCACTTTGACTCCCTGATTCAACGCTTCTCTCTCCCATTCTCTGCGTTTCTGATTGCTCGTGGATTCCCTTGTAGTGCAAGTAATCCACAACGCTTCCTGTTTTTTCAAATGTTGTCCATAAGTCTTTATCTGTCATGTGAAAACCCTCCCTTATATACATGTTAGAGTCTCCACACCGATAAAAAACATACTGAAACTATCTTCCAATTAATCTTCCTTCGTGTAACCAAAGTTTTTAATGAGAAAATCGCTGTCTCTCCAGTCCTTCTTGACCTTTACCCAAAGTTTCAGATTGACCTGCATATCCAACATTTTCTCTATCTCGTATCTTGCGGTGCTTCCGATTTTCTTCAGCATCACACCCTGTTTCCCGATGATGATTCCCTTGTGTGAATCGCGCTCACAGATAATGGTCGCATCAATGTCCACAATCTTTCTGCGGTATTTCATACTGTCGATTGCCACGGCGATTCCGTGAGGAATCTCATCATTCAGTGAGTGCAATGCTTTCTCACGAATCAGTTCAGCCACAATCTGTCTCTCCGGTTGGTCTGTGACTGTATCTTCATCATAGAACAGCGGACCATACGGCAAATATTTGAGAATCACTTTGATAAGCTCATCCGTATTGTCGCCATTTCTTGCCGATACCGGCACAATCTCTGCGAAATCATAGATTTTGCGGTATGCATCGATAAATGTGAGGATTTCCTCTTTTTTCACCATATCCACTTTATTGATTACAAGTACAACCGGCGTTCTCACCTTGCCAAGCTGCTCCGCGATATGCTTTTCACCGGCTCCGATAAATGCGGTCGGCTCCACAAGCCAAAGCACTACATCCACCTCATTGAGTGTGCGTTCCGCCACATTTACCATGTATTCGCCGAGTTTATTTTTCGCCTTGTGAATACCCGGTGTGTCCACAAATACAATCTGGCCTTCCTCTGTTGTGAGAACGGTCTGAATACGATTTCTCGTTGTCTGCGGTTTGTTCGATGTGATGGCAATCTTCTGTCCAATCAGGCGATTCATCAGTGTAGATTTCCCCACGTTCGGTCTTCCGATTAACGTTACAAATCCTGATTTGTAATCTGCTCTCATAATCTCCTTCGTACCTCTCTAGAATATACTTCTTACTTCTTTAAATAACTCTTTCTGTTCTTCTATCTTGTCTTCGCTTCCGATGACGCAGAATAAGTTTTCATCCAAAACAGCTTTCACGATATCGGCAAGTGCACGGATGTCTCCTTCATTAGCGTCCAATATCTGATTGCGCTCTTCCTTAATCATGTCTGGAGAAATCTTGCACATATACAGACTCATCGAACGGTCACCCTTCATGGCAGGATTCATCGGACGATCCAGATTACTCATCGTTCCGATGATATATTTCGTCATGTCGCGGTCACTGACTGTAAAGTTCTTAATGTATGCAACCACGCCTTCATAGACCTCATTTGTCTTTTCCAGGTTCGGGTCACGGTAGGATACAAAATATCCTTCCCCAAGTCTTGAAAACTGGCTCATGCAACCGTAAGCTCCGCCTTTAACACGAACATTTTGCCAGAGATACTCATACCCCATAATCACTCGTAGAATCTGGAAGGCACCGTGATATTCATATCCTGCATCCAGGAAATTACCGCCACGTGCAACATACTGTACTTTCGAAGAAGTCTTGAAACCTTCGTTTCTCTGCTCACAGTGAATGATACAGTTTGTTTCTCCCACCGGTGCAACAAACAGGCTTTGTCGTAGTTCTGATATTTGCTCTTCAAGTCCCGCAAGTCCGTCTCTTGATGCAGTGTAACTCAGCATCATATTGTTGGCGCGGAACAGACTGTTCACCAATTGTTTCAGTTCTGCAATCAGTTTTTCTTTTTCTTCTTCAAAATGTTCCTCGAAATATTTCACTACTTCATAATATCCGATGCCACTGGTCATATCCTTGAACTTGGATAACGGTGACGTATAAGATAATGCTCGAAGCGCTGCCGTTGTATGTCCTGCTGTAAGGAAACGCATCTGGAGTCTTGACTTTGTCATTGACAGAATCTCTTTCAAACGTTTCTCATCGTCCAATTGAGATTTTGTCAAAATCTCCTGCATCATCGCAAACGCAACACTCATCTTCGAATAGAGGGCTTTTGCCTTGAGTTCAAAGGTTGCCTTAAATGCCTTTTCCTTCGCATTTACTACATCCGGATACAATTCTAAGGATGAACTGATTCCACCTGTATGCACGTTAATCTCATTGAAGAGTTCCCCATACTCATAGTTCTCTGTATCGATAATACCAAGGACTGCCTGCAGGATTCCAACATAAGCTAGTTTTTCTTCCGGTACACCTGACAAATCAAACAAAAGGTCCACATAACCGATTCCATTTGTATCAATCTCATGGAAAATCACGGATGTATCTGCAAGTTTCAACTCTTCATTATAGATCGGTGCAATCTCACGGCTGATATCACTGCGCTCAAGAACCGGTATCTTTTCCACATCCTCCGGTTTTTCTTCTGACTCCTGATACTCCAGAAGTTCATTGGTCGCAGCCACCAGTGCCGCTACCTCAGACTCACTCAGACTCGCCTTGTATGCTGCCAATTTTTCTTCTAATTCCTTATCCATTCTTGTGGTTCTTCCACGCTCCGGCTTCACCACAACAATGGCTCCATGCGTATTGTCCAAGATATATTTCTGAATCAACGCTTCAAAATATCCCGTACTCACCTGTTTTTTCAGAAACTCATACGTCTCAATTGCGTCCAAATGTATAAAAGGCTTCTCATCGTCATACAGCCAACTGTCAAAGCTCTGAAGTCCGTACTCAAGCCCTGTCGGAATGTTTCCAAAATCAGCTTCGCGGTAGCGGAATTCATGGTAGTGAATGCCTGCCTCCAATGCCTTCTCATCAATTCCATTTGTAACAAGGTCTTTTAATGTATCTTCAATCACATTTACAAATGCATCTTTTTGCTCTGCATTCGCATTCTTTGCCACGATAGAGAATATCGGCTGGTAGATTCCGTTATCATAAGAACCCAAAATATCCTTACCGATTCCCGCATCCGTAAGCGCCGTCTTAAGCGGTGCTCCCGGCGCTGATAAAAGCGCATAGTCAAGCACCTCAAATGCCAAATACAACTCCTTGTCAAGACTCGTTCCGATAACCTTATTGTATGCCAGATACGTATTGTCCTCCTCCGGCTCACTGCTTGTAATTGAGTAGGTCTCTTCCACTTGCTTCATTTCCGCAAATGGTGCCTGGAGTGCAATTGCTGAATCAATCTCGAGTGCATCAAAGTGTGACAAATATTCTCTGTCAAGCCACTCTAATTTCTCTACAAAATCCATATCCCCGTACAGATAGATATAACTGTTGGACGGATGATAATATTTACTGTGGAAATCAAGGAACTGCTCATAAGTCAAATCCGGTATATACTCCGGGTCTCCGCCCGACTCATTGGCATAGCAGGTGTCCGGAAAGAGTTCATTTAGAATCACCCTGTCAAGCACACCCTCCGGCGAAGAGAAAGCCCCCTTCATCTCGTTATATACAACACCATTATAAGTAAGTGCATCTTCCTCTGACTCCAGGTTATAACTCCATCCTTCCTGGCGGAAAATCTCGTCGTGTAGATAAATGTTCGGATAGAACACTGCATCCATGTACACGTGCATCAGATTCTGGAAATCCTTATCGTTGCAGCTTGCCACCGGATACACCGTCTTATCCGGATAAGTCATCGCATTTAAAAATGTGTTGAGCGAACCCTTCACCAGTTCTACAAACGGGTCCTTCAGTGGGAAGTTTTTCGAACCGCAGAGTACGGAATGCTCCAAAATATGCGGAAGTCCTGTACTGTCCTCCGGTGGTGTTCGAAATCCGATGTAAAACACTTTATTTTCATCCTTGTTATCCATCAAAAGTACGCGTGCGCCGGTTTTTTTGTGACGCAGTAAATAGCCTTCTGATTTCAAATCCTTCAAATCCTTCTCTTGTATCAGTTCATAACTTGTCAATCTGTCTAAATTCATAGTTCACGCTCCTATTCTTATTTAAGAAGCGGGCAGTACCTCGAAAATCTTCGATTTTCTTCTGCCCTTCACGTAGTATACCACTATTTTTCCCAATAATAAAGAGGAATAGTCGTTAAAGACCATTCCTCCTTCTAAAAGCATTCTATATTCTAATTTTCTTTGCTCTTTTTTGTAAGTGCAAACAATGCTGCAACCAAAAGCACTGCTCCTACCGGAAGTGAAATCCAAGCACTCTTTGTAAAGCCCGCAACGATATAGGTTACAAATGATACAACTGCTACTGTCATTGCATATGGCAACTGTGTAGAAACGTGATTTACGTGATTACACTGTCCGCCTGCAGACGCCATAATAGTCGTATCTGAAATCGGCGAGCAGTGGTCTCCACATACCGCACCTGCCATACAAGCCGAGATACCGATAATCATAAGCTCCGGATTTGACTCGCCAAATACAGCGATTACAATCGGAATCAAGATACCGAAGGTTCCCCATGATGTTCCTGTTGCAAATGCAATCACACAACCGATGACAAAGATAATTGCAGGCAAGAAGCCCATAAGTCCGTCTGCAAAACTCTTTACAGATGTCTCTACAAACGCTGCGGCGCCAAGGCTGTCTGTCATGGCTTTGAGTGTCCATGCAAATGTCAGAATCAGGATAGCCGGAACCATTGCTTTGAATCCGTCCGGAATACATCCCATGCAATCTGAGAAATTCATTACTTTGCGAACAAGGTACCAGATAATTGTAATAATCAAGCCAAAGAAACTTCCAAGTGCAAGACCTACAGATGCATCACAGTTCGAGAATGCTGTTACAAAGTTCTCTCCGCTGAAGAAGCCACCTGTGTAAAGCATACCGATTACACAACATACAATGAGAGAAACAATCGGAATGACAAGGTCCATTACTTTTCCTTTTGGGTTCACATATTCCGACTCTGTATTTTCATAAGGACGATCTTCCGTTGTGTAGATATCTCCTGCAAGTGCATTTAACTCATGTTTTTTCATTGGACCGTAATCTTTTTTCATCACTACTAATGCAACCATCATCACAATTGTAAGGAGTGCGTAGAAGTTGTATGGAATTGCTTTGATGAAAACCTCAAGTCCTTTCCCGTCTTCCACATAACTACTTACTGCTGCTGCCCAAGATGAAATTGGAGCAATGATACAGATCGGTGCTGCCGTTGCGTCAATCAAGTAAGACAATTTCGCACGAGATACATTGTGCTTGTCGGTTACCGGACGCATAACGCTACCTACTGTCAAACAGTTGAAATAATCATCAATAAAAATCAGTACGCCAAGAGCGACGGTAGCAAGTTGCGCTCCCACTCTTGATTTGATGTGTTTGCTCGCCCAAGCACCAAATGCTGCTGAACCTCCTGCACGATTCATGAGACATACCATTGCACCGAGGATGACCAAGAATATGAGAATACCCATATTGTAGCTGTCAGTGAGTACTGCAGTAAATCCTCCCTCGAATATGTGCATTACTGTTCCCTCAAACGAAAAGCCTGAGTAGAACAATGCTCCTACCACAATACCTACGAACAGCGAACTATACACTTCTTTTGTAATCAGTGCAAGCGCGATTGCCACAAGTGGTGGCACCAGAGACCAAAATGTTGCATAAAAATCCATAATTGTTTTCATCCTTTCTGTAAAAAAATACCATGAACAACTTCGTGAAAAGCTCGTTCATGGCATATAATCTCACAATTTTCCATAATAACGATAGCACTCCACAAAAATGTGACAGTCCGCTACATGTTCTGTAGCGTCCCAGAATCAATCCCCTGGACAAGGAATCTCATCTTCGGCAAACTTTCCTTTCCGACACAGCAGCTGTCCAACCTTGCTATGTAATACTCATAAAATCCGCACCTCTATCAGTCCGTCATTCAATTGGTGATTTTAACACCTTTTAGGTATTAAAAAAAGCACGAGACGGGATTCGAACCCGCGACCCTCGCCTTGGCAAGGCGATACTCCACCACTGAGCCACTCGTGCATGTTCTTGTTGTTTCAACCGAACAATATGTATTATACTGATACCCAGTCTTTTTGTCAACAACTTTTTTAATTTTTTTTAAAAGGCGTTTCCGCGAACCACAGACACGCCTTTTCGCATATTTTATTCTTCTTTCTGATTCACATCTTCTACTTCCGCTACTGGTTTCACAGTCTTTTTTGACATTCTCCATATTAAGACTGCCGAAACTACCACCAGCACCAATGCCAGCACCTGTGATACTGCAATATCCGTATTTGGAATCAAAAGTTGGTCTGTACGAAGTCCTTCTATCCAGAATCTGCCCACTCCATATCCAAACAGATAGATCAAGAGCAATTCACCGTCAAACTTTTTATATTTTCTCCACCAGAGCATGATGAGCAACACTCCCACATTCCAGAGTGATTCGTAGAGAAATGTTGGATGAACTTGTATATAACTGATTCCACTGATTACTTCAATATTTTTGCGCATCATCTCTGTCACATCTGAACTTCTGACCGCATCAAGAGGAAGCCTCATCGCAAACAGACTATCTGTATAATCACCAAAAGCTTCTCGGTTAAAGAAATTGCCCCAGCGGCCCATAATCTGACCTAAGATAAGTCCCGGACACGCCGTATCAGCTAGCACCCCGAAAGAAAGTTTTTTCACTCTGCAGTAGACAGCCACGGTAATCACCGCTGCAATCACGCCTCCGTAGATGGCAAGTCCACCCTCTCGCAAATTGAAAATGCTGAGCAAGTCATCTTTGTATGAATCCCACGAGAAGATCACATAATACAATCTTGCGCCAATGACTGAAATAATCACGGCATAGATTGCAAGGTCGTAATAAATATCCGGGTCTTGTCCGCTTTTCTTCGCAAGTTGAGTTGCCATCAATATTCCGGCAACAACACTAAGTCCTATCACGATACCATAATATGCGATCTCGAAACCAAACACGGAAATTGTCTTCCCGACATGTTCCAAATGGATTCCCAGATTCGGAAAATCAATACTCATAGTCATATCATTTTCCCCTTCTTAACTATACGTTGAATCTAAAGAGAATAATATCTCCATCCTGAACCACATACTCTTTTCCTTCCAAACGAACAAGTCCTTTGTCCTTGGCAGCACTGTATGTGCCGCAAGCCATCAAGTCATCATAACTTACAATCTCTGCGCGAATGAATCCACGTTCAAAATCAGAGTGAATCTTTCCGGCTGCCTGTGGTGCCTTTGTGCCCTTCTTGATGGTCCATGCGCGAACCTCCGGCTCTCCGGCAGTCAGATAACTGATAAGGCCAAGTAAGCTATAACTTGCCTTAATCAATTTCTCAAGTCCGGATTCTTCTAATCCAAGATCTTCTAAGAACATTTTCTTTTCATCATCTTCCAGTTCGGCAATTTCCTGTTCAATCTGTGCACATACTACAAACACTTCGCAGTTCTCTTTTTCTGCATACTCTCTCACAGATTGCACTCCTTCATTGGAAGCACCATCGTCCATAAGGTCGTCCTCTGCCACATTTGCAGCAAATATAACCGGCTTATAGGTGAGCAGATTATAGCTTTCCAAAAGCGCAAGCTCATCTTCATCATTTACTTCGAAGCTTCTCGCCATATTGTCATTCTCGAGATGCTCCTTGATTTTTTCTAAAAGTTCCAGTTCCTTCGCAACAGTTTTATCGTTGCGGGCAACCTTCACTGCTTTTGCAATACGTCTTTCCAGAATCTCAATATCGGAGAAAATAAGTTCCAGATTGATTGTCTCAATATCACGAAGTGGAGCAATGCTTCCGTCCACGTGTACAATATTACTATCCTCAAAGCATCTTACAACATGTACAATGGCATCTACTTCACGAATATTTGCAAGGAATTGGTTTCCGAGACCTTCTCCTTTTGAAGCACCCTTTACAAGTCCCGCAATGCCAACAAATTCTATCGCTGCCGGAACAATTTTCTTCGTATTGTACATTTTTCCAAGCACATCCAGTCTCTCATCCGGCACGGTTACGACACCCACATTCGGGTCGATTGTACAGAACGGATAGTTTGCCGATTCTGCTCCCGCTTTCGTAAGAGAATTGAACAACGTACTTTTCCCTACATTTGGTAATCCTACAATGCCTAATTTCATAATTTATCACATCTCCTTTGTTTTATGGGGCTTTGAACACTTTTGAATTTGTGTTTACGCCATTTCTACGCCATTACCCCACATTGTTATATCTATTTTCAAACAGTCTTATTGCCCTTG
>JAZQRQ010000098.1:0-5591 GCA_045629665.1 Faecalimonas sp. | reverse complement strand
AGGTGTAGCAATCATGCACAAAGAAAAAGTTGACGTATCTATCACAGGTAACTCAACAAACCCAACTCGTTTCCAACATCCTGTAGCAGGTACATACAAGAAAGAATGTATCGAGCAAGGAAAGAAATACTTCTCAGTTGCATCAGGTGGCGGGACAGGACGGACACTTCACCCGGACAACATGGCAGCAGGACCAGCTTCATATGGTATGACAGATACTATGGGACGTATGCACAGTGATGCACAGTTCGCCGGTTCTTCATCAGTTCCTGCTCACGTTGAGATGATGGGACTTATCGGTGCTGGTAACAACCCAATGGTTGGTATGACAGTTGCAGTTGCAGTTTCTATCCAAGAAGCAGCAGACGCTGGTAAATTCTAGAAATTCCTTTTAGAGAAAATATAAAAAATGGGGTGCGCTTTACGCATCCCATTTTTTTACCTTTGAGCGTCCAACCAGATAATCAATACTCACATCATAATAATCGGCAAGTTTAATCAGAACTTCTACAGGAATATTGATTTTTCCAAGTTCATACTTTGAATAAGTTGTCTGTTTGACATCCAAATATGCAGCCAATTCCACCTGCAATTTATCATTGTCCTCGCGAAGATTTCGTATGTTTTCAAATCTTTTCATAAACAAGCACCTTCCTAAAATTTTTAAATAAATTATAGAAAAGTCAAAATTTGACTATTGAAATACAGTCACAGATAGACTAAACTGTAAAGTGTAGAAATGGAACGGAGGAGACGCTATATGGAAGAAAGTAAACATCAAAGATTTTTAAGGCTGATTATGGGGAGTGATGAGGAGTTCTATGAGCAGTTTTTAAAAGATTTGCCAGAAGAACAATTACAAAAATTTATGGAAGAAAATCCTGATTTTTTGAAAGAATAGTACTTGCATTTTCAGAAATGCTCATGTATAATATAATTACTTTAACGCTTTAAAGCGTTGTGGCGTAAAAGTTTAAAGCGATAAAGCGATTGAAAATATATTAAGACAGGAGTGAAAAGACATGATTACAAAAATTGTTTTCCTAGTGGTATTCTTTGCAGTGATGATTGGTGTAGGACTTTATTCCAGAAAACATGCGACGAATGTCAATGATTTCGTGCTTGGCGGAAGAGCCGTTGGTCCTTGGCTTACAGCGTTTGCTTACGGAACTTCGTATTTCTCGGCTGTGGTGTTCGTAGGATACGCGGGACAGTTTGGATATAAATATGGTATCTCAGCAACATGGATTGGTCTCGGTAACGCAGTGATTGGTTCGCTTCTTGCATGGGTTATCTTAGGAAGAAGAACCAGAGTTATGACAAAACATTTGTCCGCATCAACCATGCCGGATTTCTTTGGAAAACGTTATAACTCCAATGCACTTCGCATTGTTGCGGCAGCGATTTCATTTATATTTTTAATTCCATATACAGCATCTGTATATAATGGTTTGTCACGTCTCTTCGGAATGGCGTTTGATATTCCTTATGCGGTGTGTGTCATTGCCATGGCAGTTTTGACCGGTGTTTATGTTGTCCTTGGCGGTTATATGGCGACAGCAATCAATGATTTTATCCAGGGAATCGTGATGCTCTTTGGCATCGTTGCGGTTATTGTTGCGGTTCTGAATGGGCAGGGTGGTTTCTATGAAGCAGTCATGAAACTTGCTGAGATTGAAAGCGATGTTCCTTTGACGATGGGACAAAAGGGTGTGTTTGCATCATTTTTTGGTCCTGACCTTCCGAACCTTCTGGGAGTTGTGGTACTGACTTCCCTCGGAACATGGGGACTTCCACAGATGGTACATAAGTTCTATGCGATTAAGGATGAAAAGTCTATCAAATCAGGAACTATTATTTCTACAATATTTGCAATTGTCGTATCCGGAGGCTGCTATTTCCTCGGCGGATTTGGAAGACTGTTTGACACGCCGGCAATTCATGGAGAAAACGGCGCTGTTGTTTACGATGCAATTATTCCAACAATGCTATCGACCTTGCCGGATATTTTGATTGGTATCGTTATTGTATTAGTATTGTCCGCATCTATGTCAACGTTATCCTCGCTTGTATTAACTTCAAGCTCGACCTTGACACTCGACATGATTAATGGAAATATTGTCAAAAATATGGACGAGAAGAAGCAGCTTCTGTGCATGCGAATTATGCTCGTGTTCTTTATGGTTATCAGTGTTGTGATTGCGTTGGATCCACCGACGTTTATCGCACAACTTATGGGTATCTCCTGGGGTGCACTCGCAGGCGCATTCCTTGCACCATTCTTATATGGTCTGTACTGGAAGGGTGTGACAAAAGCAGCTGTTTGGGCAAGTTTTGCGTGCGGAGTTGGCATCACAGTGGCGAATATGTTTATCAAATTCATCGCATCTCCAATCAACGCAGGAGCAGTTGCAATGGTTGCGGGATTGATTATCGTTCCGGTTGTGAGTATATTTACTCCAAAGATGAAAAAAGAAGATGTCGAAGACGCGTTTGTGTGTCTGGAAGAAACAGTTGTCGTGCGCAAGAAACGTTCGATTGAAGAATAGAGAAGAATATGCCTCGTTCTGTTTAAGTTCTCTTAGGTAGGAAATACTAAGAAAAAACAGAAACGAGGCATTTTTATGTGTACAGCAATCTCTTATAAAACACAGGACCATTACTTTGGAAGAAATCTAGATCTCGAGTACTCTTATGAAGAGAGCGTAACAATTACGCCGAGAAACTTTCCATTTGCATTTCGAAAGGAAACGATGATGGAGCATCACTACGCATTAATTGGTGTTGCTTACGTGCACTCCGAGTACCCACTATATTACGATGCAGTCAACGAAAAAGGACTTGGCATGGCGTCCCTCAATTTCCCTGGAAATGCAGTGTATCAGCACGAAAAAGAAGACATGCATAATGTCACACCATTTGAACTGATTCCGTGGGTACTCGGGCAATGCAAAAACGTGCAGGAGGCAAAACAACTTTTGCAGAAGACCAATCTTTTGAAAGTTTCCTTTCACAAAGACTTGCCGTTGACACCGTTGCATTTCATGATATCCGATAAATTCGAGAGCATCGTAGTGGAACCGATGCATGAGGGACTTCGTATCTATGACAATCCGATAAAGGTGCTGACGAATAATCCGCCATTTCCATATCATTTGTTCCACCTGAATAACTACATGAATCTGACTAAAAAAGAACCCGTTAACCGATTTGCAAAAGAACTTCCGCTGGAAATCTATAGCAGGGGAATGGGGAGCATCGGCTTGCCGGGGGATATGTCTTCGCCGTCCAGATTCGTGCGCGCTGCATTTATCAAATGGAATTCGGTGGATGGGAAAGATGAGAGGGAGAGCGTAAGCCAGTTCTTTCACATACTGGATTCCGTGAAGCAGTACAAGGGGTGCGTTCAGGTCGAAAGCGGGGCTTATGAATTTACGGTCTATAGCGTCTGCTGCAACACAGATAAAGGGATTTACTATTATAAGACGTATCACAATAGCTGTGTTACGGCGGTGGATATGCATAAAGAGGATTTGGACGGGGAGAAGGTTGTGATGTATAAGCTGGAGATGGATGGAGAGGTGAGATGGGGGAATTAAGAACCTTCAAGCAGAGTGAACCGAAGCTGTGGTGGCTGGGGTAAAGAATAGTAGCATTTCGTCAAAAAATAAAAATACTGCCGAAATGCTATTGTTTTTTTGACTGTTCTTGGTCTATTATTAATCTAACAAATAATATTGAAAAGGAGTACCCCCTATGAGAAGAGCAGATCGTGAAATCACCAATCGTGATAAAATACGTACAATTATAGACAACTGCCATTGTTGTCGCCTTGGTTTCAATGACGATGGCGAGGTTTACATTGTGCCACTGAATTTTGGTTATATATATGAGAATGACAAATACACATTTTATTTCCATGGCGCGCAGGAAGGACGTAAGGTGGAGTTAATGCAACGAAGTCCATACGTTGGCTTTGAGATGGATACGAATTACCAATTGACAGAAGCAGATGTGGCATGTGCGCATTCTGCACGTTTTCAGAGTATTATCGGAAATGGTAATATGAGCATTTTGCATGATATGGAAGAAAAGCGCCAAGGGCTTCAGATTATCATGGAACATAATACAGGGAAAAAGGATTGGGATTTCCCGGAGAAAATGTTAAAGGAGGTTGGCGTATTTAGGTTGGAAGTAACTGATATGGCATGTAAGGAACATTTGTAAAAATAAAGGCATTTTATACTACTATAAGGAGAGATAAAAACATGACAAAAATCTTATTCATTTGCCACGGGAACATTTGCCGTTCAACTATGGCCGAGATGGTCTTCAAACACCTTGTGAGAAAAGC
Source organism: Faecalimonas sp. (assembly GCA_045629665.1). GTDB lineage: Bacteria > Bacillota > Clostridia > Lachnospirales > Lachnospiraceae > Faecalimonas. The sequence continues at coordinate 1,237 of JAZQRQ010000098.1, read as the reverse complement.
AGACCTTACATCTGAGTTCTACATCGACTCGGCCGCAACAAGCAGAGAGGAACTAGGCAGTGGCGTGCACTACGGCACCAGACGTAAGCTTGCTGAGGTTGGGATTCCATGCGGAGAACACAGAGCAACGCAGGTGGCGAAGGCAGATTATGACAAATATGATTATTTGATTATTATGGATGAACGCAACAGACGTGAATTACAGTGGATTATCAAAGATGACCCAGAACAAAAGATTCACATGTTGCTTGATTTCGCTGGAAGACCGGGAGAGGGGATTGCGGATCCTTGGTACACCGGCAATTTTGACATCACTTATGATGATGTGTTGGCTGGCTGTGAAGGATTGCTAGAATATTTGACGGAGAAATAATCTATGAACAGGCGGAGCAGGCTCTTGAGGAGAAGATGGAGCGCTGGGTGTATCTGAATGATTTGGCAGAACAGATTAAAGCGCAAAAAACTGATAAAAAGGTATTGACAAAGCAATATTCTGTTGCTATTATAAAAAAACAGAACGCACTCTGTTTTTTGAAATATGATAAGAGAAACGAGGAAGAATATGAAAAAACAGGTATTTTCGTTGTTAGTAAACAACAACACGGGATTGCTTAGCAGGGTTGCAGGACTTTTCAGCAGACGTGGCTATAACATTGACAGTATTACATCGGGTACAACGATGAACAAGAGTCTTACCAGAATCACGGTAGTTGCTACCGGAGATGTGCAGATTCTGTCACAGATTGAAAAGCAACTGGCTAAACTGGAAGATGTCGTAGACATCAAGATTCTGAAGGATGGCGAATCGGTTTGCAGAGAACTGATTATGTTGAAGGTTAAGGCTGATGCAGCACAGAGAGCAGAGATTGTTGCAGTGGCAGATATTTTCAGAGCGAAGATTGTGGACGTTGAGACAGAATCTTTGATGCTTGAGATGACAGGTAACCTTTCAAAGGTAGAAGCATTCCTGAATCTGATGTCAGGATATGAGATACTGGAACTTGCCCGCACCGGTATCACAGGTTTATCAAGAGGGGCAGACGGCGTGTTTGACACGGAAGCATAATTTTACTACATAGTAAGCTAGAGGCGAGAGGCCTTTAACTAATAAATGAGAGCTATAATAATTTAGGAGGATATAAAAATGGCTAACAAAATTTATTATCAAGAGGATTGTAATTTATCATTATTGGAAGGAAAGACAATTGCAGTTATCGGTTACGGTAGCCAGGGACAT
>JAZQRQ010000097.1:0-4837 GCA_045629665.1 Faecalimonas sp. | reverse complement strand
AGAGGTTGCAGAAATTTTGTGGAATCTGGAATAAGGGTATCGGTTTCTGGCAAAAATAAAGCCAGAGGTGATGAATATGAAAAAAGATAAAGGTGCGGCAGTCGGTCTCGTGATTTGTTTCGTTGCGATGATTGCGATAGTAGGTGCAATTACATTTAGTAACTATGAAAGAAAGTCTGAGGGCGAACTGGCAAAAACAGAAGAAAAGAATCAAGTGGAACAAAAACAAGAAGTCGAAGAAGAATCTCAGGTGACACAGGGAGATAAGGTTGAGGCAGAGATTACAGAGAGACCGGAAGTTGTTATTGAAGAGACGCCAATTGTACAGGCTCCGGTCACACAAAAGAAGCATTCTTTTTCTCAGGAGGATATGCTTATCTGGCCGATAGACGGAAATGTTCTTTTGAATTACAGCATGGATGAGACCATTTATTTCTCTACCTTAGACCAATATAAATACAATCCGGCAGTTGTAATTGCAGGAAATGTAGGACAAGAAGTAAACGCGGCAGAAGACGGGAAAGTAACAGCGATTAAGACAGATGCACAGACAGGAGTCACAGTTACAGTCAGTCTCGGTGATGGATTCGAGGTAGTCTATGGTCAGCTTGGCGAAGTATGTGTATCTCAGGGAGAAAATATTGTAGAGGGGGATATTATTGGATACTTAGGGGAGCCTACAAAATATTATAGCGTGGAAGGATGCAACTTGTACTTTCAGCTTTTGAAGAATGGAGAACCAATAAATCCGTTAGAGTATTTGGATGTATAAGTATCAGCCAATCGCAGAAATGTGGTTGGCTTTTTCACGTCATGCATCAAATTTTTGTTTACATTTTATTTTATAAAGCATAAAATATATTTTGATAATATAAATTTTACAAATAAACAAAAAAAGGTATAACCAGATGAAATATTGTGTGGATTTACAAAAGGAAGAGTTTGCATATATGCAGCTATACAAACAAATGAAAAGAGATATAGTCGATGGTGTTCTTATATACGGAAGTAAATTACCATCGAAACGTCTGCTTGCGGAGGAAACCGGAGTCAGTGTGATTACGGTGGAGCATACATATTCCATTCTCTGTGATGAAGGATATATTGAGGCTAGAGAACGTAGTGGTTATTTTGTGATATATCGTGAGGCGGATTTTTGCTCTACAGAGGAGTCTGTGGCAGGCGTTCATGACTTGCTTCATCACGAGCCATCTCGTGTACGGGAGCACGAACGGATGAAATATGAGTTTCCATTTTCTGTACTTGCAAAAACTATGCGCCGTGTTTTGACAGATTATAGCGAAGATATTCTCGTCAAGTCACCCAATTATGGATGCGTAGAACTTCGCGAGGCGATTGCTTCTTATTTAAAAAGAAGTAATGGGATTATTGTCAGCCCACAGCAGATTATCATTGGTTCCGGGGCAGAATATCTTTATAGTTTAATTGTGCAGCTACTCGGGAAAGAGCGAAAAATCGGATTGGAGAATCCGTCATATGACAAAATACGTCAAGTCTATGAGGCTAATAATGTCATCTGTGATATGCTTGAGATGGGGCAAAACGGAATACGAACCTCAGAACTAGAACGGACAGAAGCAACTGTTCTTCATGTCACACCATTTAACAGTTATCCAAGCGGAGTGACAGCAGACGTGTCAAAAAGACAGGAGTATCTTCGATGGGCAGAAACTCGCCATGGTTATATCATAGAAGATAATTATGCATCAGAACTTACAGTATCTAAAAAGAATGAGGATACGATATTTTCGCTTGCGAAAAAAGAAAATGTACTCTATCTAAATACATTTTCAGAGACAATTGCACCGTCTATGCGTATTGGCTATATGGTGCTTCCGGAGCATTTGGCACAACAATTCGAAGAAAAACTGGGATTTTACTCTTGTACGGTTCCGGTATTTGAACAGTATGTTTTGACGGAACTTCTTAACAATGGAGATTTTGAAAGACATATTAACCGTGTAAGGCGGGCGAAACGAAAAGAGAAATGGAATCTGGTCATATAAATATTTTCTGATTTGGATATTCTAACAATACCAAAAGAGAATATAATAAAGCATAGTTATCAAATACGCTTAAGGAGTAGTTTTATGTCATACAAAAAAATACTTACAATTCAGGACATTTCATGTGTAGGACAGTGTTCGCTTACAGTGGCACTTCCGATTATCTCGGCCTGTGGTATTGAGACTTGTGTGCTTCCTTCGGCAGTACTTTCCACTCATACAGGAGGATTTCGTGAGAATACATTTCGCGATTTGACAGAGGATATGCCGAAAATAAAAGAGCATTGGGTGAAGGAAGGAATCCGCTTTGATGCCATTTATACAGGGTATCTTGGAAGTACCAAGCAGATAGAATATGTAGAGGATATTTTCAATGAAGTAAGCGGGCATAATTGTCTGAAACTAGTAGACCCGGCAATGGCAGACCACGGTAAATTGTATGTGGGATTTGATGCAGTTTTTGTTGAGGCAATGAAGAAACTTTGCGGAAAAGCAGATTACATTTTACCAAATATTACAGAAGCGTGTCTTTTAACTGACACAGAATATAAGACAGAGTATGACAGGGATTATATTGAATGTTTAATTGGTAAATTGGTGGATTTGGGATGCAAAAACATTGTTTTTACAGGCATATCATATGAACCGGATAAAACCGGCGTGGTAGTCTATGAGAATGGTAAATATTTTTATTATGAACATGAAAAGTTACCAAAGAACTGTCACGGAACCGGCGATATCTATGCTTCTGCTTTTGTAGGCGCATTGGTTCGAGGAAAAGCGCCTTATGATGCGGCTAAAATTGCGGCAGATTATGCAGTTGAATGCATGAAAGCCACAGCAGAAGAAGAAAATCATTGGTATGGTGCAAAATTTGAACCGGTATTAGGTAAGTTAATTGCAGCACTGAACGAATAGCAGGAGGGATAAAGGTCATGGAAAGAAGAAACACAAGATTAATGAAACTTGCACAGACGGCACTGATTGCGGCATTATGTTATGTAGCATTCACATTTTTGCAGATTAAGATTCCGACGCCGGGAGGAGACGCAACATCCTTACATATAGGAAATGCAGTTTGTGTACTTGGCGCTTTGTTACTCGGAGGATGGTATGGTGGGCTTGCCGGAGCGATTGGAATGACAATTGCAGATATTATGGATCCGATTTATATTACAGTAGCGCCGAAGACCTTTGTATTAAAGCTTTGCATTGGCTTAATTGTAGGATTGGTGGCACATCGATTTGCTAAAATTAACGAGAGTACAGATAAAAAGTTTGTTTTCAAATGGAGCGTCTTGGCGTCCGTAGCAGGACTTGGATTTAATGTTATCGCAGACCCGCTGGTTGGATATTTTTATAAACAATACATTATGGGACAGCCTCAAGAGATGGCTTCTGTTCTCGCGAAATGGAGTGCCGCAACGACATTTGTCAACGCAGTTGTCTCTACCATTCTTGTTGCAGTTGTATATAATGCTTTGAGACCGATATTGATTCGAAGTGGAATCATTTCAGTAAAATAGTAAATAGAAAAAAATATCCCTCCAAGCTCGGAGGGATATTTTGTGCTTATTTTTAGTAGTTTTCAGCTTTTCTTTCAAAGTATGCTTGTGGATGAGCACATGTTGGACATACAACAGGAGCTTCATCGCCCAAGTGGATGTAACCACAGTTGCGGCATTTCCATCCAAGAGGAGATTCACCTTTGAAAGTATTGCCTTCCTGTAAGTGTTTCAAAAGTCTGTTGTAGCGTTCTTCGTGAGATTTCTCAACTGCTGCAACATAACGGAACTTTCTAGCCAAGTCTGTGAAGCCTTCTTCTTCAGCTTCATCAGCCATACGAGCGTACATATTGGTCCACTCATCATTTTCACCTTCTGCAGCCCAGATTAAGTTCTGTGCTGTGTCGCCTAAGCCGTGCAATTCTTTAAACCACATTTTAGCGTGTTCTTTTTCCTGGTCAGCTGTCTCAAGGAAGAGAGCAGCGATTTGCTCAAAACCTGCTTTTTTAGCAACTGATGCAAAATATGTGTATTTGTTACGAGCCTCAGACTCGCCTGCAAATGCTTCCATTAAGTTTTTTTCTGTTTTTGTTCCAGCGTATTTAGACATAATACATATCCTCCTAATACTAATATCTTTTGTTAAACTTCTTCAAAAACTTCTTTTCCTAACCCACAGATAGGGCAAAGGAAATCTTCCGGTACATCTTCCCAAGCAGTGCCAGGTGCGATTCCGTTATCTGGATCACCTGCTACTGGGTCGTATTCATAACCACATGGACATAAATATTTCATGATACATTACTTCCTTTCTTAGTTTAGCCGAAGTATCTTGCAAGAAGACCTTCGAATGCTTTTCCGTGACGAGCCTCATCGCGTGCCATCTCATGTACTGTGTCATGGATTGCGTCAAGGTTCTGAGCCTTCGCACGTTTTGCAAGGTCAAACTTACCTGCTGTTGCACCGTTTTCAGCATCGATTCTCATTTCGAGATTCTTCTTTGTGCTGTCTGTTACAACTTCACCGAGAAGTTCTGCAAATTTTGCAGCATGTTCTGCTTCTTCCCAAGCTGCTTTTTCCCAGTATAATCCGATTTCCGGATATCCTTCTCTGTGAGCAACTCTAGCCATTGCAAGGTACATACCAACTTCTGTACACTCACCCTCAAAGTTTGCTCTAAGGTCCATAATGATGTCTTCGCTAACACCTTTAGCTACACCAACAACATGTTCTGCTGCCCATTCTCTTTCGCCCTTTTGCTCTGTGAATTTCTCTGCAGGCACTTTACATTGTGGGCACTGAGCC
>JAZQRQ010000096.1:0-17125 GCA_045629665.1 Faecalimonas sp. | reverse complement strand
CTCTCCTCTATCAAATCCAGTAAATTCATCATCGCAGAAAGTTCTTGTGATTTCTCTTGCTCTATCTGGTCTAAAGTTAAAGAAGATAATAGAGTCATTATCCTTAATGGTTGCAACTGGCTTGCCATCTTTTACGATAACTGTAGGAAGAACGAATTCGTCTGTTTTATCATTATCGTAGGATTCCTGAATCGCACATGGTCCACAGCAGCCTGTTGCGCCTTCGCCTTTTACCATTGCATTGTATGCCAATTCCACACGATCCCAACGGTTGTCACGGTCCATAGCGTAGTAACGTCCCATAACGGTTGCAACTTCACCAACACCGATTTCCGCCATTTTATCAACTAATTCTTGTACATAGTCTTTTCCTGATGCCGGAGGAGTGTCACGTCCGTCCAAGAAGCAGTGTACATATACCTTCTCAATTCCCTCGCGTTTTGCCAATTCAAGCAATCCGTAAATATGTGTGTTGTGGCTGTGAACACCACCGTCTGACACAAGACCAAACAAATGAAGTGCGGAATCATTCTTCTTCACATTCTCGCAAGCTGCAAGAAGTGCTTCATTCTCAAAGAAATCTCCATCCTGAATTGCCTTTGTAATCTTTGTCAAATCCTGATATACGATGCGTCCTGCACCCATATTTAGATGTCCTACCTCAGAGTTTCCCATCTGTCCATCCGGAAGACCTACTGCCATTCCGCTTGCATTACCCTTTACAAATGGGCACTCCGCCATTAATTTATCCATAACAGGTGTCTTTGCCTCGCATACTGCGTTTGCTTCGCACTTGTCGTTTAATCCATATCCATCCAAAATCATTAAAACGGTTGGTCTTTTACTCATGTCTCTTCCTCTCCCTTTACGTAAATCTATATACCTTGTATATTTTACATGATTTTCAATATGGTTGCAAGAAAGATTTTTTATCTTTACAATTGTACTTTGTTGCAGAAGCTGTTATAAAGAAAGTAGAATTGGAGGGGGAAAATATGAAATACACAACACTTAGAAAAACAGGATTGAACATATCGGTCATTGGACTCAGTGGACTACCGATTCAAACAAACAGGACAAAAGGCTTTAAATCCTTTTGTCCTGTTTCATTTTTATGCTATTTATAATTCACGATTTTACCAAAATCCGGTTTCAGTGCCGCACCACCAACAAGACCACCGTCGATGTCAGGTTGTGCAAATAATTCAGGAGCACTTGCTGCTGAAACTGAACCGCCGTATTGGATACGGATTGCTTCTGCTGTTGCTTCATCATAGATTTCACCGATGCAAGCACGGATAGCTGCGCAAACTTCCTGAGCCTGCTCTGTTGTAGCCACCTTACCTGTTCCGATTGCCCAGATTGGTTCGTAAGCGATCACTGCTGTCTTAGCCTGGTCAGCTGTTACGTCCAAGAAAGCAATCTTGATTTGCTGACGGATGAAATCGATTGTAACACCTTGTTCTCTCTGTGTTAATGTTTCACCACAGCAAACGATTGGTGTAATACCGTGTTCAAACGCTTTTTTCACTTTTTTGTTTACAGTTTCATCTGTCTCAGCGAAGTATTCTCTTCTCTCTGAGTGTCCGATAATAACATATTTTACTCCTACGTCTGTAAGCATGTTTGGAGCGATTTCTCCTGTGTATGCTCCGCTTTCTTCGTAGTACATATTCTCTGCACCGATGCAGATATTGCTTCCCTTAGCAGCTTCCATAGCCGGAATGATGCAGATAGCCGGTACGCAAAATACTACGTCAGCATCTTCTGTTGCTACTAATGGTTTTAATTCATTGATTAATTCTACTGCCTGACTTGGAGTTTTATTCATTTTCCAATTACCGGCAATAATTTTTCTTCTTGCCATGATTGTATTCTCCTTTACTTGTCGTTAGCTGCTGCTACACCCGGTAATTCTTTCCCTTCCAAGAATTCAAGCGAAGCTCCACCGCCTGTAGAGATGTGTGTCATCTTATCGCCATATCCCAATTGGTTAACAGCTGCTGCAGAGTCACCACCACCGATGATTGTAACAGCGTCTGTTTCAGACAAGGCTTTTGCAACTGCTTCTGTTCCGCCCGCAAACTTAGGCATTTCAAAACATCCCATTGGTCCGTTCCAAACTACAGTCTTAGCCGTTTTTACTGCCTCTGCGTAAAGAGCTGCTGTTTTTGGTCCAATATCCATACCTTCCCAATCTGCAGGAATGCATCCACGGTCTACAACCATTGTATTGGCATCATTAGAGAAAGCATCTCCGCAAAGTGTATCTACAGGAAGCATTAAGTTAACGCCTTTTTCTTTTGCCTTGTCTAACATTTTAAGAGCATAGTCGCAGTAGTCTTCTTCCAATAATGACTTACCAACTTCTCCGCCCAATGCTTTTGAAAATGTGTAAGACATTCCACCACCGATGATGAGTGTATCTACTTTGTCAAGTAAGTTTTCAATTACAGAAATTTTGCTTGAAACCTTTGCTCCACCAAGAATCGCTACAAATGGTCTTTCCGGATTATTAACCGCATTTCCCAAGAAATCAATCTCTTTTTGCATAAGGTATCCAACCACTGCTGTATCAACATATTCTGTTACACCAACATTTGAGCAGTGTGCTCTGTGAGCTGTACCGAATGCATCGTTTACAAATACATCACAAAGAGAAGCTAATTCTTTGCTGAAAGCTTCGCCGTTCTTTGTTTCTTCTGCTCTGTAACGTGTGTTTTCAAGAAGAACTACTTCGCCGTCATTCATTGCTGCAACTGCTGCTTTAGCATTTTCACCAACAACTGTAGCGTCTGCTGCGAATTTTACTTCTTGTCCTAATAATTCAGATAATCTTGCTGCTACAGGTGCCAAAGATAATTCCGGTTTTGGTTCTCCCTTTGGTTTACCCATGTGTGAGCAAAGGATTACTTTTCCGCCATCTGCAATAAGTTTTTTAATTGTTGGAAGAGCTGCTACAAGACGGTTTTCGTCTGTAATCTTTCCATCAACCATTGGTACGTTAAAGTCACATCTTACGAGAACCTTAAGACCTTTTACATTGATATCATCAACTGATTTTTTATTAAGCATTTTGATATGCCTCCTTAAATTATAATAATAGAGTCCGGTCCATTCAGACCGGACCCTTTTTGAGTCTTTAATGAAGTTCAAATATTAAGCAAGTTCTGCAAAGTATTTGATTGTTCTAACCATCTGGCTTACGTATGAGTTTTCATTGTCATACCAAGAAACTACTTGAACTTCTGTTGTTCCATTGTCTAATGGAAGAACCATTGTCTGTGTAGCATCGAAGAGTGAACCATATCTCATACCAATGATGTCGCTAGAAACGATTTCATCTGTGTTGTAACCGAATGATTCTGTAGCTGCTGCTTTCATAGCTGCGTTGATTTCGTCTTTTGTTACGTTTCCTTCAACAACTGCTGTTAAGATTGTTGTAGATCCTGTTGGTGTAGGAATACGTTGAGCAGCACCGATTAATTTGCCATTTAATTCCGGAATTACAAGACCGATAGCTTTTGCTGCACCTGTGCTGTTTGGCACGATGTTGCAAGCTGCTGCACGAGAACGTCTCTTGTCACCTTTTCTCTGTGGTCCGTCAAGTACCATTTGATCTCCTGTGTAAGCATGGATTGTGCACATGATACCAGATTTGATTGCTGCTAAATCATTCAATGCTTTAGCCATTGGTGCTAAACAGTTTGTTGTACAAGAAGCAGCTGAGATAACTGTATCTTCTGCTGTCAATGTTTCGTGGTTTACATTATATACGATTGTTGGAAGGTCATTTCCAGCCGGAGCTGAGATAACAACTTTCTTAGCGCCTGCTGCGATGTGAGCAGATGCTTTTTCTTTTGATGTATAGAATCCTGTACATTCTAATACTACGTCAACGCCGATTTCTCCCCAAGGAAGTTCTGCTGCGTTAGCTTTTGCATAAATTTTGATTTCTTTTCCATCAACGATGATAGAATCTTCTGTTGCTGAAACTTTGTCACAAAGTTCATATCTTCCTTGTGATGAGTCATATTTCAACAAGTGAGCTAACATTTCCGGAGATGTTAAGTCGTTGATTGCAACTACTTCATATCCTTCAGCTCCAAACATTTGTCTGAATGCAAGACGTCCAATACGTCCGAATCCATTAATCGCTACTTTTACTGCCATGATTAATTTCCTCCTAAGATTTTAATATTCCACATAAGATTGTACTAAATGTAGTACAAAATTTCAAGTGCTTTTTTACATTTATCATATTGCACAAAAATACGGATTTCTTTGTCAAAAATCTGTATAAAATTCATCCTATTTATCTGCAATAATCGTTCCACCGCCAAGCACATAGTCTCCGTCATAAAAAACAACGGCCTGTCCCGGTGTGATGGCTCTCTGCTGCTCCTCAAATGTGCAGAGAAGCTCGTCTGCTCCGGTCTTCTCAATCGTACACCATGCACCCTTATGGTTATAGCGAATCTTCGCAAACACACGCATTGGCTCTGTCAAATCTTCAATTGACATAAAGTTCAATTGATTTGCTCTGACATAGTGTGACATCGAATCTTCATTTGTACCAATCACAACTTCATTGGTCTCCGGACGAATCTCAATTACAAATGCCGGATAACCCAATGCCAGCCCAAGTCCCTTTCGCTGTCCCACAGTATAGTGCGTGATGCCTTTATGCGGTCCCAGAATTTTGCCATCTAAAGTCACAAAGTTCCCGGTCGGAAGGTCTGCTCCAAGTGTCTCTTCAATAAAACCGGCATAGTCGCCATCCGGTACAAAGCAAATATCCTGGCTGTCCGGCTTATTTGCTACACGAAGGTTGATTCGCTCAGCAATCTCCCGCACCTCATCTTTCGTGTATTCACCCACCGGCATCAGTGTATGTGAGAGTTGCTCCTGGGTCAGATTATAAAGCGCATAGGTTTGGTCCTTTGCCAAGGTCGCAGAGCGTCTGAGTGTGTACCTGCCGTTTGCAAGTCGCTCAATTCTGGCGTAATGACCGGTCGCAATGTAATCTGCACCGATGTCCATACTGCGCTTTAGAAGCGACTCCCATTTTACATAACGGTTGCATGCAATACAAGGATTCGGTGTTCTCCCATGCAAGTACTCATCAATGAAATAATCAATAACATGTTCCTTGAATTCCTTCTTGAAATTCATCACATAGTACGGAATTCCTAGGTCATTCGCAACTCTTCTGGCATCATCCACTGCAGTAAGTCCGCAGCATCCACCGTTTTCCTCTGCACTCTCGCGGTCTTCCTCCTGCCATATCTGCATAGTCACCCCGATGACATCATACCCCTGCTCTTTTAAGAGATAAGCCACAACCGAAGAATCAACACCGCCCGACATACCAACGACTACTTTTTTAGTATTCTTCACTTTCTTCTTCCTCATCCTCATGAATATCTGACTTCGGCTTTTCTAAGCCATCAATCTCTATACCATTCTTCTGGGCATAATCCCAAAGGGCTGCATGAATGGCTTCCTCTGCCAACAGCGAACAGTGCACTTTTACAGGCGGAAGTCCGTCAAGTGCCTCCACAACTGCTATATTGGTTACTTTCAGCGCCTCATAAATCGATTTGCCTTTTACTAACTCTGTTGCCATACTGCTGGTTGCAACTGCTGCACCACATCCGAATGTCTTAAACTTCACATCCTGAATAATCTGATTCTCATCGATATCAAGATAGATTCTCATGATATCTCCACACTTTGCATTTCCTACCGTACCAACTCCACTGGCACCTTCTATCTCTCCCATATTTCTCGGATTCTGAAAATGGTCCATTACTTTCTCTGTATACATAATGATCTCTCCTGTTATTTCTGATTCTTTTTTACAAAGTCTTCATAGAGTGGTGACATATTGCGCAATTTTGTCACAATCTCTCTGATGCTCTCTACGACGTAATCAATCTCTTCTTTTGTTGTCTCCTCGCTAAGTGTCAGGCGAAGAGAACCATGTGCAATCTCATGTGGCAATCCGATTGCCAAAAGTACATGCGATGGGTCTAAGGAACCTGATGTACATGCCGAACCGCTGGATGCACAGATTCCTTTCATATCCAACATGATAAGAAGTGATTCGCCTTCGATAAATCGAAAACTAAAGTTCGCATTATTCGGAAGGCGCTTTTCCGGATTTCCGTTGAGTTTCGTGTACGGAACTTCTTCTAACACACGACTGATAAGATAATCTCTCAGTTCCGCTTCCTTTTTAGTACGCTCTTCCATGGTTCTGATTGCTTTTGCCGTAGCAGTTCCGATTCCCACGATACCCGGAACATTCTCTGTGCCGGCACGGCGCTTTCTCTCCTGTCCGCCACCGTGTACGAACGAACGAATCTTCACGCCTTTTCGAATATATAGGAAACCAATACCCTTCGGTCCGTTGAGTTTGTGACCGCTTGCACTGAGCATATCAATATTGCATTCATCTACATTAATTGGCACCTGACCAAAAGCCTGAACTGCGTCTGTGTGGAACAGAATGCCATGTTCCTTTGCAATTGCACCAATCTCTTTAATCGGCTCTATCGTTCCGATTTCGTTATTTGCAAACATAATGGAAATGAGAATAGTCGTCGGACGGATTGCTGCCTGCAAATCCTCCAATCGAACCATACCGTTTTCATCCACATCCAAATATGTCACTTCGAATCCACTCTTCTCCAGATACTCTGCTGTATGAAGAATTGCATGGTGTTCAATCTTCGTTGTGATGATATGATTTCCCTTATCCTTGTACGCTTCAGCCGTCGCTTTTAACGCCCAGTTATCAGACTCTGAACCGCCGGCAGTAAAATAAATCTCATTTGCCTTAGCACCCAATGCATCCGCAATGATTTCTCTCTGCGTTGTAATTGCTTCCTTATTCTTCGAAGCAAAACTATATACACTGGATGGATTACCATAATTCTCTGTAAAATACGGAAGCATTGCTTCCACTACTTCTGATGCCACTTTTGTTGTAGCCGCATTGTCTAAATAAATCACTTTACTCATATCGTCCCCTCCACAAGCTGTTTCAAACTAATTTCATTGACGGTCTGATTGATGCTCTCATTGATTCTCTTCCATACATACTTTGTGACACAGCCACCTGCCGCCTCACAGGAATCCTCCTGACTAAAGCCCGTACATTCGACTGATTCCAGACTTCCTTCCAGTGCGCGCAGTACATCTCCTACGGAAATATCACTCGCATCCTTCGCAAGTACATAGCCTCCTCCGGCTCCTCGAATACTCTTGATAATGCCTGCTTTTTTAAGCAATGTCATAAGCTGTTCCAGATACCGTTCGGAAATGCCCTGCCTTGTGGCAATGCTGTTAATGGAAACCGGCTCAATTTCACTGTACCTCGCAAGGTCAATCAATGCTCTCAGACCATATCGTCCTTTTGTCGTTATTTTCAAGGTCTCACCTTCTTTTCTTTTAATCCCTAGCATTTTACTAGGATTTGACCTTAATGTAGAATATCACTGTATTTTTGTTCTGTCAAGGTGTAAATTAAATCTTATACTTTTGTTCTGTTCAAGTTTCCCCTTGAATACATTTAATAGATAACATCTCTAGGTGAAGTCATGTCCAAAAATGCCATTATTAGAGGAACCTTTATCTTAACCGCCACCGGGCTCTTAACCCGTTTTATAGGTTTCTTCTTTCGTTCCTTCTTAAGTCATACATTTGGCGAAGAACAAGTGGGGCTCTACCAGCTTATTTTCCCAATCTTCGCTCTTTGCTTTTCTCTATCCTCCGCCGGGATTGAGACTGCTCTATCACGATGTGTCGCACAGAAAATGTCTCTGGGCAAAAAAAAAGAAGCAGACTACATCCTGTATCAGTCTCTTTTTATTTCGGTTTCTCTCTCGCTGATTCTCACATTTTTAGTGCGTAAGTACTCTGTGCTGCTCTCTATCTATGTGTTAGGAGATTTGCGATGTGCAGAGCTTCTAAGTACACTTGTGCTTACCTTGCCATTTTCCTCTATTCACAATTGTATCTGTGGCTATTATCTTGGACAGAAGAAGACAAAGATTCCTGCAATATCACAGTTAGTTGAACAATTGATGCGCGTAAGCTCTGTATATATGATATGCAAAATCATGCAAAACAACGACTCTAACATTTCAATATGGGTCGCAGTACTCGGTTTATTAATTGGAGAAGTTGTCTCTTCTCTATATTGCACACGCTATTATTGTTCACACCCTCATTCCGGATTTTCTATGCCTGCGATGCATCAAAATCGTTACTTAAGCAGAGAACTCTTAACACTTGCCGTACCACTTACTGCCACTCGTATTCTCATGAACCTTCTGCAGAGCATTGAGAGTATCTCCATTCCCCTCTGCCTGCAAAAGTACGGCTACACGAACTCAGAAGCACTCAGTACTTACGGTGTTCTCGTCGGAATGGCTCTGCCATGCATCCTGTTTCCCACAGCTGTCACGAACTCGGTATCAACCATGCTTCTTCCCACTGTTGCGGAGATACAGGCCGCGGATGATTTGGTCCATTTAAAAAATTTAATTCGCCGTGTCATTTTCTTTGGTTTCGGATTGGGTGCCGTATGTGGGGTTATTTTTTTGTTCTTCGGTTCTCTTGCCGGCAGGATTCTCTTCGACAGTACACTTGCCGGTGATTTCATACGAACGCTGGCGTGGATCTGTCCATTTATGTATATGAACACCACTCTTCTCGGCATCCTGAATGGACTTGGAAAAGCCAATCAGTCATTTGTCAACAATGTCTGCGGGCTTGCTGTTCGAATCTCCGGAGTATGGATTGGAATCGGTATGTTCGGCATGAACGGATATCTGTGGGGGCTCTTGATTAGCCAACTGCTAGTGAGTCTCCTCTGTATTTCGCAGTTAAGACTATATATAGAAAAGAGGGAACTTTATTAACAGTTCCCTCTACGACAGTTTCCTCTATAACATTTTAATAACCAGTTTGACAAGTGCCGGATTCACATATGCCTCCAGAATCATTCCTGCCAAAAACATAATAACCACAAAAAGGAGCTTCGCCTTGTTCCATCGGCTCTCCGGATACCGAAACCAATACAGGAACAGCATGCTGTATGCCATTACATAGGAAATCCCCTGTGGTAGTATTCCGGCAAGACACAGAAGAATGCCCTTGATTCCAAGTTGCATTACTGCAGCTACGGAGATAATTCCCGCGAAGAAACCACACACAGCAAGGCACAGTATGACAAACAGTTTTTTCCACCTAAAACATCCAAAAATACATACTATACCAAGAACTATGATTCTTGTTTTTACAACATACCACAGGTATTTTTCCCCAATGACATTTATCTGCAAATATCGTTCCAGGTTACTTCTCAGGAAAAGTTCTGAAAAAAACACATTTCCCCTTGATATTACATTTTCATATATAATTCCAATGAAAAAGCCAACTGCTAAAATTATAATTAGAAGTTGGCCCTTATTCTTATTCAAGCGCATAGAGGTACCTCCGTAAAATAGATACTTCATTATATGCCTATGTCCTGTTATTCTATGTCATACTTTGTGAACATTTTTTATCATTGTTTCATACAATCATACAATACATTTCGGAGCCTTGGTTGGTAATATGTCTCCTGAGGATTCAGCATATGATGCGCATAAAACATCGCCAGACCTTCCTTTGAATCTATTAAGACAGTGGCACCTGCTGCACCACCCCAGCCAAACTCTCCCAAGTTTCCGCTACTTCCACTTAGATTCATATTAACCAATGTCCGTACCCCAAGACCGTAACTATACCCTCTCAAATGTGGCCAATCAAAGAATAATTTCTGCTCTTTTGACAATTGGTCCTGTCGCATTAACAGAATGGTTTCCGGACTCAAAATACGTTCTCCGGTGCTACCAACTCCCTGATTCGCAAGCGCACCACAGAACTTGGCGTATTCACGAACAGAAGTGGTAATACCGGCACCTCCACTATCATACTCCAAACCAAAAATAAGTGAATTTTCTTTTCCCACATTTTCAACATATGCATCTTGTGGTAACAAATCTTGCCCCTGTGCTTGCTCTTCTACTAAATTCCGATTGGAATGTTCCACCAGGTTATATTGTTGAGCCATCTGTTCCCTCACATGTTCATTGTGATAAGTGAATTCCGTTATTCCAAGCGGTTCACATATATGCCGTGTGACATAATCCTGAAATCGTTCCCCACTCACAACTTCTACCACACACGCCAAGACGTCATGACTCAGACTATATTGCCATTTTTCGCCCGGTTCAAAGGACAATGGCTCTTTCGCAAGACATTTTATTACCGTACGTGTATCCATTCTGCCATTTGTAAGTCGCTTCGCTTCGTCAAAACATTTTGTCTGAGTATTGTATGTTAGTCCGGAGGTCATTGTAAAGAGATGACGAATGGTCATGTCTTTTGCCGCTTTTTTCACACCCTTCTCTGACTGTACATATAGTTCACGATACTCAGGCAAGATAGAATATACCGGGTCATCTAATCCAAATAAACCCGCCTCATATAACTGCAACTCTGCTGTGACAGTAGCCACCTTAGAACATGAGTATATGTTAATCATATGCTCTGGTGTCATCGGAATCTTCTGTTCAAGATTAGCATATCCGGACTGATAGGAAAAAATCTCCTGTCCATGTTGGTATACAGAGATGCTATTTCCCGGAACCTTCCAATTGGTAAGACTGTCCATAAATTCTTTCATTAAGTCGAATTTCATCTTCTTAGTCCTCTTCTAGTAACATTTTAATTATACAATGCCATACTTTGCGTACATTTTCTTACAAAAATCCGCCTCCTCAGCGATTCTAGGAATCAAATCAGAAGAACCGTCAGCCACCATACACTGAATGAGTTTTATCATCTTGTTTTCTCCGCGCTGTTCTCCGCGCTGTTCTCCACGCTGTTCTCCTCGTTCTTCCCCTTGTTTAATTAAATCATCCATCGCTTTACACATATCTACATCTCCCTCCTTGCCTAAATATTTATCTTTGTTTTCTAAAAATTTCCCTGTCTTTGTATATGTCGCAATCGCATCATAGGTATCACTGCCTATATTTTGAAATGCTTCTCGATTTTCTTCTACATATTTTGCCCACTCATCCGCATTTTCATCTCTTTGTATCATTCCAAAGAAGAGTCTCGCATCCGTCTCTAACTTCTCACTATCCTTAAATCGGCGTGCTTCAATAATATGTATCGGATAATCTGCCACCATATTCTTAACCGCTTCAGGCAATTCATCTAAGTCAAGCATCTCAGACAGACTTGTCGGTCCTGACCAAGGTTCCCTTCCATAGTATATGACTAGCGTACAAACCGGCTGCAGTTTATCATCTCTCGAAAACCCTGAAAGATACTCTGCTCCATGTAAGTCTTTCTTTCTCTCATGAATTACCTTGATCTCTTTTAACTGTCTGTTGTAATCTAAAAATTCATAGCCCATAATCCGTACAGGCATTGCAAAGTGTATATCGCTTTGATTCTCTGCTGTAAGGATTACAAAACTTGTTCCAAAAGCTGCTTTCTTTGTAACATCACGATTCCGTTGTATGCTACCATCTTCTTTCTCTTTTTCAACATGTCCCAGATAGCCGTCTCTTTCACTTAATTGCTCTGCAATAAGCACCTTTTCCCGAAACATTCCCACGTTCATTACATCTGCAAATCGTTCGTTATCAGCCCAATATGTGTTGGCAATTATATTCTTCTCTTGCACCATTCATTCCTCCTTCTGTTGTCCGCAGAAGGCACTGTTATCACATCGCCACCTTAACATTACCTCTCTGCTCTTGTTTATTGGGTTTTAAGCATTGAGATTTCTGCTATGGCCTTATGGCTAAGATAATAGATGTGAATATTCTCACAAGATTCTTAGAAATATTAATGCTTGATGCAAGTATAGCATAGTCACGTTAAGAATGCAAGCATTTTTTGTACCAGAAATGATATCCGAAAATTATCGTCCTAAATCCAGAAATGTCACCACACAAGTGTGATGACATTTCTTTTTGCATGTTACTTCTCACCTCTTAATAGTATCTAGAAGCAAACTCAATCAGTTGTGTAAGGTCCGTAAGACCATGTGGGTGATGGTCACATCCCGGCTTAATAACCTGGTAAAAATGAGGATGCTCTGCATATTTCTCTGCCAAATACTTTCCATTTTCGTGATACGGCACCATGCCATCACAATCTCCCGAAACAAGAATAACCGGTACCCCATTTTCTACCAAAATATCGACATAATCAATCGGATGCTTGCGATATGCCATCATGTCTGATACCGTCCATCCGGTTGCGTTAACAAATTCATCATACATAATGTCTGTTGCGTCACCGATTCCACACGGACAACTCAGCAGATTCAGAACCGGTGCATCAATATACATCGCCGCAACCAGCTCCGGATACTTCGCCGCAAGATATACAGCCTGCATCCCACCACAGCTCATGCCAACCGGCATACACTGCTTAGCTAATCCGAATTCCTCTGCCAAGAAACGAGCGAATCTTGCCTGTCTCTCGGTATCCTCCGGAAGACACCATCTGGTGGTGTTGTCCACATGAGCCACATAGTAACCTCTCTTCACCATTTCTATTTCGAACTCTGGAAAAGCATCAAAATACTCGGTTTTGAATAGCCATTTCTTGCCCTCTACAGGAGTGTCCGGACAGACAAGAACAGCTTGCTTGTCTTCAAACTCAAAATCATATCTTTGAAAACCATTCCAAACACTTTCGCGATATTCCATAATCACACCTCATACATTTACGAAACCACTTCCCAGACTCTCGTCTACCTTCTCGCATCTTGAGCCTAACACAAATGTCTATTTCTCTACATGCACAATTCTGTTTTTTTAGCACAATACCGACCACTCGTTTTCAGAACTATCTTTACAAAAAAATCAGGATAATATAAAATAAAAAAGAAGTAATACATTTGCAGTGCGAGGTGAAAAGCATGGTTTATTTTTCAATTACACCTACAACTTTTCCGGAAATCATTTTTGCACATCAATTTGCGCAAGAAAACTATCATCAGAATTTTACACATGCCAACAACAACATTGAAATTGCATGCATCAAAACCGGTAGTTTACTTCTGACGATAGCAAATCAGGAATTTCACGCAGACGAAGGAAGTTTTTTAATCTTACCTCACAACTGCAACTTTTCGATTAAAGCTCTTAGCAAGGAGATGCATATTCACTACACTCTAAACCTACACGTCAGTAGTGATTTTACATTATATAATGACGCATCTGCGATACCTTCTGATATGTCTGGATTGGTGCTTCCTGTGCTGCTTCCTCCTTGCGAACAATCCGGCAGTTTGTTTCAACGCTTGAATACTCTGATTGAAGAACACCATAAGAGTATTCCCGGGAAAAAATTCAAGTGCGCCTGTAAAGCATTTGAACTTTTGTGTGACATTTCATCGGTATGTGAGATTATGGATACAACTGCGGGAAAACATTCCCCTAATATCCATCAAATATATTGCAGAAGAATTAAAGAATATGTGCAGAAGAATTTGGGACAGGCCATTACATTATCAGATTTGTCTGTATTTCTTGATAGAAGTCCTGATTATCTGAATCGCATTTTTAAAGCGGAAAATGGTATTACTATTCAACAATATGTAAACAGAAAAAAGGCAGAAAAATGTGCAAACCTTATAACCACTCATGGACTCACGCTGACTCAATGTTGTGATTATGTAGGTGTAAAAGACCCCAATTATTTATCGCGATTATTTAAAAAACATATGGGAATTAGCGCATCACAATTTAGGCTTAATTCTGTCTATTCTACGTTTCCATTAGTGGACCGAGATAGGTTATAAAAAATAAACAAGAAAGCGAGGAATTAATATGTCTCTTTTAAATGTTACCCCTTATGATAAGGAATTTTACAATGAGAAATTAAAGGATTTTCTTCCTGACAAATTTATTGACTGCCACAACCACATTTGGCTAAAAGATTTTGTCACCAAACATGAAACCGCAAGTCGTGCTTGCGCATGGCCGGAAATGGTTGCAAAGGACAACTCAGTAGAAGATTTAATGCAGACGAATCTTGAATTGTTCCCGGGCAAGGAAGTAATTCCTGTATTATACTCTCACGTTAATGTTTGCGTGGATACGGTGCAATCTAACAAATATGTTAAGGAATGTTCTGAAAAGTATTCCCTTCCGGCACTCTATGTTGCTCGTCCTGAGCAATCGACAGAAGAGATTGAAAAACATGTGTTAGATGGAGGTTTTTGTGGCCTGAAAGTATATTTGGAATTCACACCTTGGTATATTCCTTCTAATGAAATCCGTATTTATGATTTTCTGCCACACGAACAATTGGCACTCGCCGATAAATATGGCTGGGTTGTACAATTGCATGTTGCTCGTCCAAAAAGACTTGCTGATCCACTAAACTATGTTCAAATATTGGAAATCGAACAAAAATATCCGAATGTTCAACTTATTGTTGCTCATTTGGGACGTGCATATGCCAATGAGGATATTGGAAACTCGTTGGAATATTTGAAACACTCAGAAAAAACAATTTGGGACTTTACTGCAAATACTAATCAATATGTGATGGAACAGGTTTTAAACTATTTTGGACCGGAACGTTTTATTTACGGTTCTGACTTCCCTATCTTCCGCATGAAATCAAGACGTGTAGTAGAGAACGGGTTCTATATCAATGAGATTCCTGCAGGATCTCTCGGAGATGTTTCTGCCGATCCTCACATGCGAGAAATTCCATATCCGGAAGCGGATCGAATTACATTCTTCATCTATGAAGAGATTCTTTCCTGCAAGAAAGCAGCCGAAAAACTGGCGCTGACAAAAAAAGACATAGAAAATATTTTCTATAATAATTCCGCAAAAATATTTGCGAAAAAATAACACCAACGGAGGATTTGAGTTATATCAAGTTATGTAACACGTAAAACAGACGGCAACACGGAGTGGTTCTGTCACGATCGCTTTGGAATGTTCATTCATTTTGGACTTTATTCCCTTCCGGCTCGTCACGAATGGATAAAGGAATATGAAAAAATCAGCGAAGAAAAGTATCAAAAATACTTTGATCATTTTAACCCGGATTTGCTTGATGCAAAGGACTGGGCCCGCCGTGCTAAACAAGCAGGTATGAAATATGTTGTTTTGACAACAAAACACCACGAGGGATTCTGTCTTTGGGATTCCAAGTACACGGATTACAAATCTACCAACACAGAGTTCGGCAGAGACATTGTTCGTGAATATGTTGATGCTTTCCGCGCGGAAGGCTTGAAAATCGGTTTCTACTATTCTCTCCTGGATTGGCACCATCCGGAATTTACAATTGACCGAATTCACCCACGTCGCCATGATGCAAATGCAGAAGAATTGAACAAAGGACGTGACATCAAGAAGTATGCACAGTATATGCGTGACCAGATACGCGAGTTGTTAACCGATTATGGTAGAATTGATATTTTATGGTTTGACTTCTCATATGACAATGAGCAACGTGCAAAAGAATTTCCGGAAAGTTATCCTTGGATGGATCATGACGGCTTGAAGGGTGTTAATCAATGGGAATCAGAAAAACTGATTGCTCTTTGCCGCGAATTGCAGCCGGGTATTATCATCAACAATCGTACTGACCTTGATCAGGATATTTGGACACCGGAACAAATTCAGCCAACAGAATGGGTAAAAGATGAAAACACTGGCGAATTGCTTACCTGGGAAGCTTGCCAAACCTTCTCAGGCTCATGGGGATATCATCGAGATGAGCAGACCTGGAAGGGTCCTAAGATGCTTGTAAACATGCTTGTGAATACCGTTGCTCTCGGTGGAAACCTGATTATGAACGTTGGACCGACCGCACGAGGATATTTCGACAAACGAGCAAACGATGCGTTAGATACATATGCTGAATGGATGCGGTACAACAGCCGTTCAATATATGGATGCACAATGGCTGAACCAGAATTCACTGCTCCATACGGCACAAGGCTTACACAAAGTGATGATGGCAAACGCCTATACATTCATCTACAGAATTATCCATTTGCAACATTAAAGATGAAAAATCTTGCCGACAAAATAGAATATACACAATTCTTACATGATGGAAGTGAAATTTTGACAGATGTTTCGAACGACGGAGAGGCTATCTTCCTTCTCCCTGTAGTTGAACCTAATGTAATTTCACCGGTTATTGAAGTATTTTTAAAATAACAGACAGAAGGAACCCCTGCATGATATGTAGGGGTTCCTTTTTACATCAAATTTTATACGTAATATTTAACTGCATAGGCGAGGATTCCGGCTACTGTTTTGGAATCCATAATTTCGCCGGCAAATACTTTTTCCTTAAGTTCCTCAATGGTGTATTCCTCAAGTTCAATTGACTCTTCCTCATCAAATTTCTGTTTCGATGGAATCAAATCTCTTGCAACAAAGATTTGTACCACTTCTCCTGTGAATGCCGGCCAACTGTTAATCGAAACCAACCATTCTATATTTTCCGAACGAAATCCTGTCTCTTCCTCCAACTCTCTTGCCACACATTCTACGCCACCTTCTTCCGCATAGTTCAGTGCTCCTGCCGGAAGTTCCAATGTGTATCGGTCGAGGGCGTTGCGCCACTGACGCACCATTAAAATCTTACCGTCTGCCATAACAGGAACTACTGCTGCACCACCATTGTGATGCACATAATCCCAGTTAGACTCGTGTCCATTTACTTCCACACGGTCCGTGTATACTTTTAAAATCTTACCCTCATAAGCGAGGGTTCTGTCTAAACGTTTGAATGTTCCCATACCAAATTCCTTTCACGAATATTAGGATTCGCCTATCGCATGTAAAAAGAACCCCTACATTGTAAGGGTTCTTCATTCTCTTATCTGCGACTACTTCGCGTAGTCCGTAACTCTTGATTCACGAATTACATTTACTTTCACTTGACCTGGATATTCCAATTCAAATTCAATCTGTTTCGAAATATTTCTAGCCATTAGTACCATGTCTGCATCAGACACTTGTTCCGGAACTACCATGATACGAATCTCTCTACC
>JAZQRQ010000095.1:0-2494 GCA_045629665.1 Faecalimonas sp. | reverse complement strand
AGAAATCAAGACATATCCGGGAATGAATCTCTGCTTGTCATATGACCACAGAGCATTAGACGGAACACCTGCTTCTAAGTTCATGAAAGAACTTTGCCAGGCACTTGAAAACTTCTCATTATTAATGATGAAATAAGGAGCGTAAAAGACGATGGTAAAATCAGATGTATTAGTACTCGGCGGTGGCCCGGGCGGATACCTTGCAGCAGAGCGTGCTGCACAGGGTGGAAAGACAGTAACTCTGATTGAGAAACGTGCACTTGGCGGAACATGCCTCAATGAAGGATGTATCCCATCAAAAGCACTTCTTAACTCAGGAAAACTTTACGAGCATGCAAAAGAAAGCGAAGTGTTCGGTGTAACAGCAGAAAATGTTAAAATTGACCACGCAAAAGTTGTTGACCGTAAAGACAAAGTAGTAAAAATGCTTGTATCAGGCGTTGGCGCTACAATGAAAGCACACAAAGTCAATGTAGTAATGGCTGAAGGTGTAATTAAAGGAAAAACAGAAGACGGATTCGTTGTAACAGCAGACGGCGAAGAATACGCAGCAGACAAATTAATCCTTGCTTGCGGTTCAGTAGCAGTTGTTCCACCAATTCCGGGACTTCGCGAAGGTTTGGCAGATGGATTTGTTATGACAAACCAGGAAATTCTTGATATGAGAACAGTTCCGAAGCACTTAACAGTAATCGGTGGTGGTGTTATCGGTCTTGAACTTGCATCATACTTTAACATGATTGGTGTAGAAGTTGCAGTCATCGAAATGTTAGATAAGATTGCAGGACCTACAGAGAAAGAAATCTCTGCAGCACTTCTCAAAGAATACAAGAAAAAAGGAATTGATTTCAAACTTTCTTGTAAGGTTACAGAAGTTGGAAAAGACTGCGTAGTTTACGAAGAAGCAGGTGAAATCAAGACCATCAAGACAGATGCAGTTCTCTGTGCAATCGGAAGACGTGCACTTACTCAGAACATGGGTATTGAAAACCTTGGCGTATACATGGAAAGAGGAGCAGTTGTTACAGATGACAACATGCAGACAAATGTTCCTGGAGTATACGCAGTTGGTGATATCAACGGTAAAATCATGTTGGCTCACACAGCATACCGCGAGGCAGAAGTTGCTGTGAACCACATCTTAGGAAAGAAAGATTACATGCGCTACAATGCAATCCCATCAGTTATCTATACACAACCAGAGATTGCAAGCGTGGGTGAGACAGAAGAAAGCGCAAAAGCAAAAGGTATGGATGTTAAATGCGTGAAGGCAACCATGAAGATGTCAGGACGTTACTTAGCAGAAGTAGAAAAAGGCGACGGATTCTGCAAACTTGTAATCGATACAAAGAAAAACTGCTTAGTAGGATGTCACATGATTGGAAGCTACACATCAGAGATGATTTACGGTGCAGCTCTTATGATTGAAAAGCAAATGCCAATCGAACAGATTAAAGAATTGGTATTCCCACATCCAACAGTATCAGAGGTTATCAGAGAGGCTCTGTTCTTATAAGAACAAGCCTCCGATAAAATAAATTATTAAAAGGAGATTTTAGACATGCCAAAATCATTATATGTTGATCCAAATAAGATGCGTGCTGAAGGAAAAATCAAATTTGAAGATATCCCAGTAAACGCATACAAAAAATCAGTAAAAGATGAATTAAAAGAAGGTAACTTTACAAAAGAAGATTTGATTCGTATTTTCCGTGACATGACAATCTGTCGTGAATTCGAAGATATGTTGAACCAAATCAAAACACAAGCAAAATATGCTGATGTTGAGACTACATATCCAGGTCCGGCTCACCTTTCTCTTGGACAAGAAGCAGCAGCTGTAGGACAGGCTTACTTACTTGGAAAAGAAGACTTCACATTTGGTAGCCACAGAAGCCATAGTGAAATTCTTGCAAAGAGTTTATCATGTATTGAAAAGCTCAGCGATGAAGAACTTATGGAAGACATGAAGAACTTCTTCGATGGTGCTACATTAAATGGTATTCTTCAAGATAGCAAAGCAGGAGATGACGTAAAAGAATTAGCAATCGAGTTCATCCTTTACGGAGCACTTTCAGAGTTATTCGCTCGTGAAAACGGTTTCCACAAAGGACTTGGTGGCTCAATGCACGCATTCTTCCTTCCATTCGGTGTTTATCCAAACAACGCATTGGTAGGTGGTTCTGCAACAATCACAACAGGTGCAGCTCTCTTCAAGAAAGTAAATGACAAAGAAGGCGTATGTATCGCGAACTTAGGTGATGGTTCCATGGCTCGTGGTCCTGTTTGGGAAGCACTTTCATTTGCAACTATGGACCAATACAAAACTCTTTGGGAAGAAAGCAAAAACGGCGGACTTCCACTTATCTTCCACATCAATAACAACAGTTATGGTATGGGTGGACAAACATACGGAGAAACAATGGGTTATGGTGAACTTGCTCGTATGGGTGCTGGTGTTACACCTAACCAATTACATGCAGAAAGAGTTGAT
>JAZQRQ010000094.1:0-31677 GCA_045629665.1 Faecalimonas sp. | reverse complement strand
ACCCTCTGCGTCAGAAAAAGATGGTTGCAAAAGTAATCATCTTTTTTATTGTTTTACATGCTTTTTTGTGTTACAGTATAATTGGTTCGGAGAAGTACCCAAGAGGCTGAAGGGGCTCCCCTGGAAAGGGAGTAGGTCGTTAATAGCGGTGCGCGGGTTCAAATCCCGCCTTCTCCGCTTTTTTTGTGCAAAAAAATATAAATGAGGTGGCAAAATCATTATAAAAAAAGTGAAATAATTTATTAGGAGGAATTTTTATGATTAACAAAAATGCATTTCGTGACATGTCGTACGGAGTTTATATTATTTCGACCTTAGACGGCACAAGACCAACCGGTTGTGTGGCAAACAGTGCCATGCAGATCACATCGGAGCCTGCAACGATTGCAGTCAGCATCAACCATGACAACTATACGAATAGTTGTATTGAGAAGACAGGCAAATTTGCCATCTCTATTTTGAGCGAGGATTCTGACCCGGGACTTATCGGAACGTTCGGTTTCCAGTCCGGAAAAGACGTCAACAAATTTGATGGAGTAGAAGCAGTAGTGAAAGAAGACATTTCTGTCATTGCGGATGCCTGCGGTTATGTTGTTTGCAAGGTGATTGATAAAATGGAGACATCCACACACACGGTATTCTTAGGCGAGGTAATCGATGCGGATGTTTTGAAAAAAGAAAATGCTATGACTTATGGTTACTATCACAAAGTAGTTAAAGGAAAGAGCCCGAAGAATGCACCGACTTACATAGCAGAAGAAGTGGAAGAAGTAAAGGCGGCAAAATGGGTTTGCGGTATCTGTGGTTATGAGTACGATGGCGCAGTTCCATTTGAAGAACTTCCGGATGATTTCACATGTCCTCTTTGTAAACAACCAAAATCTGTGTTCAAAAAAGTAGACTAACTGTTGATGAAACGGAGTAAAGAAGGCAGATGAGAAAGTTATTAGATTGGTGTAAAAATGAAGTGGTTCTAACCATAGCAATTTTGCTTGCCGTTATATCGTCCTTCTTGATACACCCTGACAAAGAATATATTACATACATTGATTTCCGTACTCTTGCCATCTTATTTTGCCTGATGGCAGTGATGGCCGGACTTCAGAAGATTGGGCTGTTTCGTTTTGTGGCAGAAAAGTTACTTGAGAAGGTAAACCATATTCGTGGATTGATTTTCATTCTGATTATGCTGTGTTTCTTTTCCAGTATGCTTATTACAAATGATGTAGCACTGATTACCTTTGTGCCGTTTACTTTCATCATTTTGAAGATGATATTAGGTGAACGATGCGAAAAACTGATTGTTTCTGTAGTGGTCATGCAGACGATTGCAGCTAATCTTGGAAGTATGCTGACTCCGATAGGAAATCCGCAGAATTTGTATTTGTACGGGAAAACGACGATGAATTTTGTAAACTTTATCGTATTTATGTTGCCGTACACCGCGATAGCATTTATATTGCTGGCAGGATGGTGCCTGATATTTCGATACCAAGGTGCAAAAAAGGTGGAACTTAACATAGAACAGGATACTGCAATTGCACAGTACAAAAAGCAGATGCTTATCTATGGCATCTTATTTGTACTATGTATTCTGACTGTTGCCCATGTTATACCATATCTGGCGACACTCGGTACAGTATTGATTGTTGTGTTTTTCTTAGACCGACATGTTTTGAAGGAGGTGGACTATGCTCTGCTTCTGACCTTTATCGGTTTCTTTGTATTTATAGGAAATATGGGACGGGTTCCGGTATTCAATGCCTTTATTCAAAATATCATTGACGGAAATGAAGTGCTTACAAGCGTAGTTGCCAGTCAGTTTATGAGCAATGTACCTGCAGCACTCCTGTTATCCGGATTCACCAATCAGTACGAACTCTTAATTGTCGGAACGAATCTGGGAGGACTCGGAACTTTAATTGCTTCCATGGCGAGTCTCATATCCTTTAAATATATTGGCAAAGAGTATGGACATTTAAAAGGAAGATACCTGTTGTATTTTACAGTTGCAAATATTCTGTTTTTAATTGTCCTTTTTGGGTATACTCTTATATAGAAGTTTTAGTTTATAAAGATTTTATACAATTGTTAGCACTCTCTCTTGACGAGTGCTAATTTTTGTGTTATACCAAACCTAGAACATGACAATTGTTTTACAAATAAGACGGAGGTAGTGTTATGAATATCAACAAATTTACACAGAACTCATTACAAGCAGTACAAAAATGTGAAAAAGTTGCTTATGAATACGGCAACCAGCAGATAGAACAAGAACATTTATTATATGCACTGATTACGCAGGATGACAGTCTGATTCTGAAGTTACTTGAGAAGATGGATCTTCAAAAAGAACTTTTTATAAATCGTGTGGAGGAAGCACTTCAGAGAAGACCAAAAGTACAAGGAGGTCAGGTATATATCGGGCAGGACCTTAACAAAGTACTCATCCACGCCGAGGATGAGGCAAAGCAGATGGGGGATGAATATGTTTCCGTAGAACATCTTTTCCTATCCTTAATCAAGTACGCGAGCAAGGAACTGAAAAGTCTGTTTAAAGAAATGGGCATTTCGAGAGAAACATTTCTTCAGGTACTTGCAAGTGTCAGAGGGAACCAGAGAGTGACGAGTGATAATCCGGAGGCAACCTACGATACGCTGAATAAGTATGGGCAGGATTTAGTTGAGCGTGCGAGGGAGCAGAAACTTGACCCTGTTATCGGACGCGATGCTGAGATTCGAAATGTGATTCGTATTCTTTCGAGAAAGACGAAAAATAATCCGGTATTAATCGGTGAGCCGGGTGTCGGTAAGACGGCAGCAGTAGAAGGCTTGGCACAGCGTATTGTGCGAGGGGATGTACCGGAAGCGTTAAAAGACAAGAAGATATTTGCATTGGATATGGGTGCACTTGTGGCGGGTGCCAAATATCGAGGAGAATTTGAAGAGCGTCTGAAAGCTGTTTTAGAAGAAGTGAAAAACAGCGATGGCAATATAATTTTGTTTATCGATGAGCTTCATACCATTGTCGGAGCAGGCAAGACAGACGGTGCAATGGACGCAGGAAATATGTTAAAACCGATGCTTGCTCGTGGAGAGCTTCACTGTATCGGGGCAACAACGCTTGATGAGTATCGCCAGTATATCGAGAAGGACGCTGCTCTTGAGAGACGTTTCCAACCGGTTATGGTGGATGAGCCGACGGTTGAGGATGCGATTTCTATCCTTCGCGGTCTTAAGGAACGCTACGAAGTATTCCACGGAGTCAAGATTACAGACGGGGCACTGGTTGCGGCAGCTACACTTTCCAACCGTTATATTTCGGACCGTTTTCTTCCGGACAAGGCAATTGACTTAGTGGATGAAGCTTGCGCATTAATTAAAACAGAGCTAGACTCTATGCCGACAGAGCTGGATGAACTTCAGAGACGCATTATGCAGTTGGAGATTGAAGAGGCTGCGCTGAAGAAAGAAGAAGACAGATTAAGCAAAGAGCGTTTGGAGAACCTGCAACAAGAGCTTGCGGAACTTCGTGAGGAATTCGCAGGACAAAAAGCGCAGTGGGACAATGAAAAACATTCAGTTGAACGTCTGCAAAAGATTCGTGAAGAGATTGAACAGGTGAATCAGGAGATTCAGAAGGCAAAACAGTCCTACAATCTGGAGCGTGCGGCAGAACTTCAATATGGCAAACTTCCGCAGTTAACAAAACAGTTGGAGGAGGAAGAAGAGAAGGTCAAAGAACGCGAGATGTCCTTAGTGCATGAAAGTGTGACGGACGAGGAGATTGCGCGAATTGTATCGCGCTGGACCGGTATTCCTGTTTCGAAGTTGAATGAAAGTGAAAGAAATAAGACGCTACATTTGGATAAGGAACTTCACAGACGTGTCATCGGACAGGATGAAGGAGTTACAAAAGTCACGGAAGCGATTATACGCTCCAAAGCCGGAATTAAAGACCCGAGCAAACCGATTGGTTCCTTCTTATTCCTCGGGCCAACAGGTGTGGGTAAAACAGAACTCGCGAAAGCACTTGCAGAGAGCCTATTTGATGATGAGAGCAATATGGTGCGCATCGACATGAGTGAGTATATGGAGAAATATTCCGTGTCTCGTCTGATTGGAGCACCTCCGGGATATGTTGGCTACGATGAAGGCGGTCAGCTTACCGAGGCAGTCAGAAGAAAACCGTATTCCGTTGTTCTTTTCGATGAAGTGGAGAAGGCGCATCCGGATGTGTTTAATGTGCTACTTCAAGTGTTGGATGATGGTCGGATTACAGACTCGCAGGGACGCACAGTAGATTTTAAGAATACGATTCTGATTATGACATCCAACATTGGGTCCTCATACCTCTTAGATGGAATTGATGAAAATGGAGATATACAGCCAGAGATTGAGAAAATGGTGATGAATGAGCTTCGCGCTCATTTCAGACCGGAGTTTTTGAATCGTTTGGATGAGACCATCATGTTCAAACCACTTACCAAGAAAGATGTAGGGCAGATTATTGATCTGTTAATCAAAGATGTCAACAAACGTCTGGTAGAGCGAGAAGTTTCTATCGAATTGACTGATGTAGCTAAAGACTTTGTGGTAGATGGTGGCTATGAACCAATGTACGGCGCTAGACCACTTAAGAGATATCTGCAAAAACATGTGGAGACTTTGGCAGCAAGACTGATTCTGGAAGGCAATGTAGGAAGAGGTAGTACAATTATAATTAACGTGGAAGATAATAGATTGATTGGCAGTGTGAAAGAAGAGTTGACTGTATGATGAGGGGGCTATCATTAGGTAGCCCCTTTTCATGTTACAGTAATGTGTGATAATAATAAATTGGTAGTGCACCAAATTCTTTGCTAGTATTTTGGGGAAACACCTAAAACATTTATAAGAGCTTCTTGTAATACCTTGGAAACATTGATGCCAGAAATATCGGCAGCATGATTCAACCAACTCGGAAGAGAGACATTTCTTCGTACTGGTTTTGTTTCAATTTTCTTACGATATTCATTTACGTCTGCATCTACTAGAGATGAAAAACTTTCTCCTAATTCACAAAAAGTACTGTGTGTGATATCCACATCTGACATTTTGGTTGGTGTAGGAATCATTTCTTGTTTATCTTCCATTGATACAATGGTTACAGAAATGGCATCACGTGCCATTTCAATGGCAGCTTCCATATTTGCACCTTCTGTTAAAATTTGTAAATCAGGAACCTCTACCAAAACGCAATCATTCGTTTGTGTAAAAATTACAGGATACATTTTTTTCATGTTTACAATCCCCACTTTCTGTTTCAATAGTATTCCTCCTTATCTCATATTATACACAACAAATGTGTAAAAAACAATAACTTTTTTACACAATAAATACACAATTAATTACAGTTTTACCCACATATCAGCATCACGCTCCTTATTCAATTTTCATCAAAACTGAAATCTGTGGCTGATTCGCCTTGAAATTCAGATGCGTTCTTGAAACGCAAGTGGACAATTATCGTTTGAATAAACATGTCCAGATTTTGACGTGATTTCATGATAGCAGATGTAAATGAAATTCTCAACAGTTTTGTATTATTAATTCTAGTTGATTCAAAGCCAAATTCAGTTTACAATAGAAAAAGAGATTGACATTTCGGAGAGGATGAGAAATTATGAAATATACAACATTAGGAAAAACCGGACTCAAGGTTTCAGTTGTCGGACTCGGCGGCATTCCGGTTCAGAGAACCGATAAAAACGGCGCTGTGGAGATTGTGGAAGCGTGCATGAAACAGGGCGTGAATTACTTGGACACAGCCAGAGGTTATACCGTATCCGAAGAATTTTTCGGAGAGGCAATCAAACCATATCGTGATAAATGGATACTTGCTACAAAGTCTATGTCCAGAGACTATGAGGGCATGAAAGCAGATATCGAGACGAGCCTTAGAAATCTTCAGACAGACTATATTGATCTGTATCAGATTCACAATATCAAGACAGACGAAGAGTTCGAACTTTGCTTTGGAGAAAACGGCGCATACAAGGCACTCGTGGAAGCAAAAGAAGCTGGCAAAATTGGTCATATTGGAGCGACAGCCCACGGCTTGGAAGCATTTGCACGTTTAATTCGTGAATATGAAGATAAGATTGAGACGATGATGTTCCCATATAGTATCGTGGAAAATCAGGCGGCAGAATTGATGAAGGAATGTACGGAGAAAAACATTGGCTTTATTGCTATGAAGCCTCTTGCAGGCGGCAATATTGATAATGCTACACTTGCAATCAAATACATTGTGAACAGTCCTGATTGTACAATCGTCATTCCTGGAATGGGAAATGCTGAGGAGGTAGAGCAGAATACGAGCGACGAAGTATATGAGCCACTTACCGATGCAGAAAAGGAAGAGTGCAAGAAG
Organism: Faecalimonas sp.; assembly: GCA_045629665.1. Classification (GTDB taxonomy): domain Bacteria; phylum Bacillota; class Clostridia; order Lachnospirales; family Lachnospiraceae; genus Faecalimonas. Next base: position 25,262 of record JAZQRQ010000094.1, on the reverse strand, counting down.
ATTGCAAAAGAATTAGGACAGGAATTTTGCAGAAGATGTGGATACTGTGCGCCATGTCCGCAGGGAATCAATATTCCACAGAACTTTTTGTTTGCAAACTATAAAAGAAGATATGGACTTGGGGGCTGGGCTACAGAACGCTATAATGCCATGAGTACATCAGCAAAAGATTGTGTAAAATGTGGTCTTTGTGAGACGCGTTGTCCGTATGAACTTCCGATTCGTGCGATGCTTGAAAAAGTAGCAGAAGAGATGGAATAAAAATTAAGGATGAACACCGAATGTTATATGAGGTGCTCATCCTTTTTTCTTGATACTATAAGGAAAGTTAGCGTATGAAATTCGTTGCCACTTTTTCTTCGTGCTCCGGAAAATCGATTCCGGCTTTCTTACCTGCTTCGATGCATTTTAGCATCCAAGCCATGTTGCGTCCTAATGTGCGCATCGTCTGCAAACCTTCGAGGTCTTGCTTTACTTCCTCCGGTGTGTTACCGTGTACCATATTCCAATACTGTGAAGATACAACCGGCATAGAACAGATGGTAAAATATTTATTTAACTGGTCAAAGGTTGCAGAGGCACCTCCGCGACGACAACTTGCAATGGCAGCGGCAGGTTTTCCTTGATAGTTCCCTGCTTTGTGATAAAATGCTCGGTCCATAAAGGATGTAATTGCCCCGCTTGCGCCGGCATAGTGTACCGGGGAACCGAAGATAAAACCGTCTGCTTCCTTTGATTTTTTGACAAATTCATTTACGGCATCATCAATCACACATTTCCCTGTTTTGAAACAGCCTTTGCAAGCAATACAACCTGAGATTGGTTTATTTCCTACCCAAAAGATTTCTGATTCGATTCCTTCTTTCTGTAACGTCTCTGCTATTTCCGAGAGAGCCGTGTATGTACAACCATTTTTATGTGGACTTCCGTTTACTAAGATGACTTTCATTTTCGCATTCTCCTTTATATTCGAAGTTTTTCTGTTTACTAGATTATAGCAGAAATGCTACAATAGAAAAAGGAAAAAATGTAGGAGATGGGTATGAAGCAGATTATTTTTCACATTGATGTTAATTCCGCATTCTTAAGCTGGACTGCGGTGGAACAATTGAAAAACGGCGCTGAGTTTGATATTCGGGAGATTCCTGCCATCATCGGCGGTGACCAGCAGTCACGCCACGGGATTGTCCTGGCAAAGTCTGTTCCGGCGAAGAAATACGGAATCGTGACCGGTGAGCCGGTAGCGCATGCTCTTCAAAAGTGCCCGAATCTTCAAATGTTTCCACCGAATCATAAGATGTATCATGAGTATAGCGACAGATTAATGGCGTTTTTGATGGAGTACACGCCGGATATTGAGCAGGTTAGTGTGGATGAGTGTTATATGGATTTCACCGGGATTGCTTATAAGTATTATTCGCCTGTGGAAGCAGCATTTGAAATTAAGGATGCTGTATATAAGAAGTTTGGTTTTACAGTCAATATCGGAATCTCAGTCAATCGCCTGCTTGCAAAGATGGCATCTGATTTTGAGAAACCGAACAAAGTACACACACTGTTTCCGGAGGAAATCCCGTTGAAAATGTGGCCGCTTCCGGTTTCGGAATTATATATGGCAGGGCGCTCGAGTGTGGAGGTTCTGCACAAATTAGAGATACGCACCATCGGGGAATTGGCAAAGGCAGATCCGTATCTGTTGGAATTACATCTGAAGAGCCATGGACGAACATTGTGGGAGTTTGCAAATGGAATGGGTGCCTCTAAGGTGATTCGGGAGCATGTGGAAAATAAAGGAATCGGTAATTCTATTACGCTTTCTAAGGATGTGACAACGGAGGACGGTGCCCGAGAGGTTCTGCTAATGCTGGCTGAAACAGTGGGAGCAAGACTTCGCAAGGAGCACCAGAAAGCAAACATGGTCAGTGTGGAGATTAAATATAGTACGTTTCAAACTGTCTCTCATCAAAAACAGATTGCGAGGGCAACGAATACTGATCAGGTGATTTATGAAAACGCCTGCGAATTGTTTCACGAGTTATGGAATGGTGAGCCGATTCGTCTGTTGGGAATTCGAACGTCAAAACTCAAAGATGATGACGCCCCGGAGCAGATGAGCATTTTTGATTTCCAATATGAAGAGGTCAGCGATAAAGTGAAAGAAGAAAAGCATCAGAAACTGGACAAGGCACTTGATAAGATTCGTAAAAAGTTCGGTGATGAGGCGATTAAGAGAGGAACTTTTCTGAAATGAAAATTTACGTAATTTAAACGCAAGTCCTCCTTTCTTAGATTTCTGTTTCAAGTTTATTAGAGAAAATTGGAATTGTAGATAAGTCGAAAGTAATTATGGTCGGTGACCGAGAACATGATATATTTGGTGCAAAAAAAGTAGGTGTTGATTCAGTAGGGGTGCTATATGGATATGGGGATTATCAGAAGTTAGAAAATGCAGGTGCAACATATATCATTGAAAAATTGGATGATATTATAGAGATGGTTTTATAAAAACTACCTTTGAGGAAAGGTGTTTGAATTTAGGAGCATTGGATATGGAAGCAAGAAAGTTATTAGATGTATTAAGCGTAGCAGAAAGACTGAAAGATGCAACTCGTCATTGCTATACAAAAAATGGTAGACATGAAAGTGTAGCTGAACATAGTTGGATGATGACATTGATGGCATTTTTTATGAAAGATGAATTCCCTGAAGTAGATATGGATAAAGTAATTAAAATGTGCATTATTCATGATTTGGGAGAAGCCTTTACCGGTGATATTCCTGTATTCGATAAAACAGAGGCAAATGAGCAAACCGAAGAAAAGTTATTATATGCATGGGTAAATACACTACCTGAAAACTACAAAACTGAAATGCTGGCATTATATGATGAGATGGCAAAGCGAGAAACAATTGAAGCAAAAGTCTATAAATCTATTGATGGGTTAGAAGCATTAATTCAGCATAACATTTCAGATTTATCAACTTGGATTCCGAAGGAATATGAGCTGAACAAGACATATGCAGATGACAAGGTCGCTTTTTCTGAATATCTGAGAGAACTAAGGAAAGAAATAAGGAAAGATACCTTGGAGAAACTAGGAGAAGGGGAACAACAATGAATATTTGTTTAGATACACTTGATTACAAATTTAAGTATAAGCCATTACTGATAGGCGGTAAGGCAATGGAGTATTATGAATTGAGGAAAGCGGGCGCTGATATTGACTTGGTAGTACATTCCGAAGACCATGCGAAATTAGTAGGGAAATATCCAGAACACATTAAAGATTTATATGGAGATATAGGTGTCTGCGAGTTTGAATTTGAAATATGGAACCAGATATGTACCTTTGATTATCAATATTTAAAAGAAAATGCAATAGAAGAAGAGGATTATCTTGTAATCTCACTAGAAAAACTCTTGTTTTTGAAAGCGTTGGCTATGGAGATTCCTAAATACCATAGAGATTTGGAATTGATTGTTGAACTTATTTTGAAAAAGGCGTATGAAGAGAAATAAAACATGTTGGGTTTAATTACTGCTGGGTGTATAATTGCCTCAAATTCGAGGCAGTTATAAAAGTAGTTGAAATGGTGATAAGGCTTCTGTAATTTCAAAAGATCTTACATTGGCTATGCTAGATGAATTAAAGGCAAATTCATGAGAATAAGAAAATCAATGATAGAAAATATCAATTTACAAACAGGAGGAGAGCAATGGGGATTGTAGTAAGACAAGAAGAAGTTAAGGATTATCGCCGAGTAGAGGAAATTGCGAGAGCAGCATTTTTTACACCATGGCGAATTGAAAATGGAAAGATTGGTTGTCCATATGAACATTGGATGGTAAATGAATTGCGAAAAAAAGACGGAGTGTTAGAACTCAGTCTGGTAGCAGAAATGGATGGAGTTGTAGTTGGACATGTTATTTGTAATAATGCGACGGTGACAACATCTGATGACATAATTCCTGTTTTAAACATTGGTCCGGTGAGTGTTATGCCAGAGTATCAAAGACAGGGGGTAGGAAAAGCACTAATGACAGAGCTAATTCACAAAGCGAAACAGTTGGGATACGGTGCTTTTTTATTCTTTGGAAGACCTGAATACTATCCTAAGTTTGGTTTTGTAGAGGCATCAGAATTTGGAATAACAGACATGAATGGCGAAAATTGTCCACCATTTATGGGTATGGAGTTAATTCCTGGTTATTTAGGTTTGGCTAGAGGTGGTAAATTTTATGAAGGTGATATTTTTGAAGATGAATTAAATCGTGAAAAGGTAAAAAAGTTTGATGAAGAGTTCATGAAAGGAGCTATCTGATGTTTTCATTATAACCATTGAAGAATGAAACAAATGGTACGTCTATATGGAGGAAAAATATGATTGCAATAATTGTTGCGTTTGCAAAGACTCAAGTGATTGGAAATAAAGGTTGCATTCCTTGGAAGATAAAAGGAGAGCAGAAACGTTTTAAAGAACTGACAACTGGAAATGTAGTTGTGATGGGCAGACGTTCTTATGAGGAGATTGGGAAACCGTTGCCAAACAGAACAACGATTGTAGTATCAAGAACTAAGAAATTTGAAGGCGAAAATTGCTATACAGTTAGTTCCCTTAGAGAAGCACTGGAATTGGCGGGTGATAGAGATGTTTATATTTCCGGTGGTGCGAGGTTGTATGAAGAGGCCCTTCCTATAGTAGAGAAGATGTATATTACGGAAATCGATTGTGAGATTGATGGGGATACATATTTTCCGGCTTTTGATAAAGAACAATTTACAAAAGAAATTGATGAAGAGTTTCAGGGAGATATTTCCTATAGGTATGTGACGTATATTCGCAAATGAGCAAAAATGGAGGAAGGTTATGAGGTTGGGTACCACATATATATGTTGCGGTGATATTCAAAAATCCGTGGATTTTTATAAAGCATTATTACAAGAAGAACCTGAAAAATCAAATGGCAGATGGGTGCAGTTTAGTAATGGAATAGCTTTGTATAATAGACTATATGATTCTGAGATGATTACTAGTGGGAAGAGTTCAAATTTTAATAAGGCATACATTAGCAGTTATTCTAAAAACATAGATGAGTATAAAAATAGTCTTGTAGTGTTTAATTTTGTTTGTGAGGATTTGAAAAGTGAGTATGAAAGATTAAAACACATAAATATCGGGGAAGTTTCGGAATTGATGTATGTCAATGTGGATTTTCCATACTGGTATTTTAATATAATGGATCCGGATGGAAACACGATTGAAATAACGGGTCCATACGAATGTTAGCAGGGAGTACAAGTGTTTTATTCTTATGTAATGGGTATAGATAACTCGATTAATGAACTGCGAAATCAAGGATTTCTCATCGAAAACGATGGTAACAATTATATGGTTTCTTTTTTAAAAGAGAAAGCAACCATTTGGGAAGAATTTGTAAAAAAGCATCTAGAAGTTGGGTGTTGGAACGAGTATTTAACTGATAATGGAGTGGTCTTTTTATTTCATTTACAAGATGGGATTAAGCGATATGAGGTTTATGAATTAGTTTTTGGTGGATTTAGTAAGAAAAAACAGATGCAGAGGCTGAGTGAGAATAAAGAAAAGTAAGGAAGTGGCAAAAATGAAATATACAATTAAAAAAATATGTGAATATGATGATTTGAAAGAGATGGCTGCGAATTGGTTTCATTCCAAATGGGGAGTATCAATGGAGGCGTATCTTGAAAGTATGGAACAATGCATAAAAGGAAAAGATGCAGTTCCACAATGGTACATAGCGATGGACAATGGAAAAATTATTGGTGGTCTTGGCGTAATAGAAAATGATTTTCACGATAGAAAAGATTTGACACCAAATGTTTGCGCAGTGTATGTGGAGGAAGAATATCGCTGTCAGGGAATTGCAGGAGAAATGTTGAATTTTGTCTGCAAAGATATGAAGGAGCAAGGAATTGAAACATTATATTTAGTAACAGATCATACTTCTTTTTATGAAAGATATGGATGGGCGTTTTTGTGTATGGTTCAGGGAGATGGGGAACCAGATATGACAAGAATGTATGTACATAAATAAAAGAAAATGTTAATGTGTCGAATTGGAGGTTATAATGAAAATACCAAGTTGGGAAGATGTTTTTAAAGATAACACCACATTTCTATTTGGAACGGAACCAAATAAAACTATAGTGGAGTTTGAGCACTTGTTTGATAAACAATGGAATATTCTTGATGTAGGTTGTGCTGATGGTAAAAATGCAATTTATTTGGCGAAACAAGGTTTTGTGAACGTGGATGCGTTTGACATATCTGAAAGTGCAATCCAAAAGATTAATAGACTATGCCAAGGAGCAGCTTTTGAAGTCAATACAAAGATAACTTCTGTACAAGAATATGAATTCGAAAAACAATATGACTTGATACTTTCGTTTGGTGTTTTTCATTTTCTTAGTAAAGAACATTGGAGAGAGTTTATTAGAAAGGCGCAAACGAACACTCGAGTTGGGGGTATACATATTATCCAGGTATTTGATGACCGTATTGCACCGACTCCGGATATAGAACCTTATACTATTGGCATGGCAGAAGATGGTGAGATTAAGGACTTATATAAAGGGTGGGAAATAATTCAATTTCTATCATACACTTTTGAAGAGGAACATCCTAATGTTCCGTTACACAAACATGCATCTAATAAGCTTGTTGCAAGAAAGGTGACGTTAAATAATGGAAGTAATTAGAATTGAAAAACATAATTTGAAATGAAATGCCCTTATTAATTATGCAGAAAATTGTTCTTGGAGAGAAAATACATGAGAAGAGAATTAGGAATAGCAAGGTGTGGTCTTGCATGTTGTCTATGTTCAGAAAATAAAAAATGTAATGGATGTAATTCAGGGGAATGCCCAGATAATGATTGGTGTGAAAATAAAAAATGTTCAATAGAACAAGGTGTTAGTCATTGTTATTTATGCGAAAAAGACTGTAAGAAAGGTATTCTAAGTAAAATAAAACCATATGCGTTTAATTTATTTATCAAGCGTTATGGAAAGGAATATTTATTAGATTGTCTGGAAAGGAATGAGTTAAATGGTGTTGTTTATCATCAAGAAGGAATAAATGGAGATTATGACGAATTTAAGGATGTTGAAGGGTTGATTTCTTTTATTAAAACAGGAAAAAAACATTGTGAACAGACAAGTGATTCAACTATCGGTTGAATGTAGGTTGTAAACTCTCTTGCGTGGTTATTGTTAAATGGAATCATTGTTAGTTATTATTAAATAAAAACAGAGAGAGGTATTCCATATGATTAATAGTATTCAAGTTGGTAATTTTATAAAGGACAAACGCAAAGCCCAAGGATTAACCCAACAGCAGCTTGCAGAAAAACTAAATGTCTCTTTTCAGGCAATATCTAAGTGGGAAAATGGAACTACTTACCCAAATATCGAGATATTGAGGGACTTAGCAACAGCGTTAGAGGTATCGGTAGATGAAATTTTAGCAGGAACCGAAAGGGATGTGGAAGGCCTGTCTTATAGTAAGGCCGGTGTAGATATAACGTATACAGACACAATAAAAAAGGAAATGTCAAAACACTTAGAAACAGAGGATATTCGTGTTTTAAACGGGTTAGGGCCATTTGCTTCTTTATATGACATAAAATTTCCGGAGATTAAAAATCCTGTTCTGGTTTTGAAATCAGAAGAACCAGGTTCAAAACAAAAACTTGCAATGGAGTATGGATATACTGAATCGAAATGTCACGATATGATTAATCATTTAGTAAATGATATAGTCGTTATGGGGGCGAAGCCGTTAGCTGTATTGGATACGATTGTATGTGGAAATGCTGAAAAAGATACTATTAAATCGTTAGTAAAGGGCGTGTCTGAGGCATGCAAATTTAACGAGTGTTCGCTAGTAGGTGGTGAAACTTCCATACAACCATTGGTAGTAGATGCAGGAGTATATGTCCTAACATCAAGCATTGCAGGCATCGTTGATAAAACAAAGGTGATTGACGGCTCTACAATACAAGAGGGAGATGCTATTTTGGCAATAGCATCCAACGGTTTACATACAAATGGTTATTCACTAGTGCGCTTGCTGATGGATAAAATGCCGCAAATAAAACTGGATAAAATAGATGGATTGACGTTTATCGAACAAATAATGAAACCTCATACACCGTACTATAGAGCAATAAAGGAATTATTTCATAAAGAGGTTATTCATGGAATGGCTCATATTACAGGTGGAGGAATAGAAGGAAATTTGTGTAGAATTATTCCAGAGGGATTAGGGGCAAGGCTTGATTTATCCAAAATAAAGGTGTTAAACATATTCAAGTACATTCGCAATAGTGGAAATATTAGTGATGAAGAGATGTTGCGTACATTTAATTGTGGCGTAGGTTTTAACGTAGTCGTATCTCAAAGAAGCAAGGATATGGTTATGAAACATATTCAAAGATTTTACGATTGTTATGAGATTGGGAAAATAGAAAAGGCTGATAATAAAATAGCATTTGAAGGAAGAATGACTTGGCTCTAGCATATAGGGGGGACAGCAATGAACATAGCAGTATTTGCTTCGCATGGCGGCAGTGATTTACAAGCAATTATAGATGGATGTAAAAACAATATGATTCATGCAAAAGTTGCGGTTGTAATTAGCAATAACGGAAATTCAATGGCTTTGGAAAGAGCAAAAAGCGAGAATATTCCGGCATATCATCTCAGTGCCAAGAAATTAGGCAGTGAGGAGCAATTAGCGATGGAAATTCTTGAACTACTGACGAAATTTGATATAGAGATGATATTTTTGGCAGGATACATGAGAATGCTTCATGTGTCAATTTTGGAGAAATACCATAACAGAATTTTTAATATACATCCGGCGTTACTTCCAAAGTTCGGTGGAAAAGGGATGTATGGAATGAACGTACATAACGCAGTGATAGAAGCAAAAGAAACAGAAACAGGTGTCACAATCCATAGAGTAAGTGCAGAGTATGATAGTGGAGAGATTGTTGCACAAACGAAAGTTCCTGTTTTGGAGAATGACACTCCGGAAGTATTGGCAGCAAGGGTATTGGAAAGAGAACATGAATTTCTGGTAGAAGTGATATCAGATATAGTAGATGGTAAAATTGTTTTAGGGTAAATATTATGAATGTTAGAAAATCGAGGAGTACAGATGCAAGACATTTCTAATTTACAGTATATAAAGAAAAAATGAGAGGGATTCACATATTAGGATGTATTCATCAAAGGATTTATATGCAACAGAAAGTTGGTTTGAAAAACCATTTAAGTATGAAGTATTACGTTTGTAAAAGTAAACTCGTGACCAATAACACGCTTCCACTAATACATATTAGTGGAAGCGTGTACGGTTTTTTAAAACATACTTTTAGCAAGCGACTCTTATGTGAAGTCGTAGAGACCTTTTATGTATAACTTTTGCAAGAATATTAAAAGTATGATACAATATAAATAACTATGTGGAATTTTAGGAGGCTTAGACTATGAAACTGACAAAGCTTTTGGAAAGATTAGATTACGAGGTGCTGCAAGGCAGCGATGACATAGAGATTACTGAGTTTACGAATGACTCAAGAAAAGAGATGCATGAGGGTTCTGCCTTCATCTGTATCAAGGGTGCTGTGTTTGACGGACACGACTACGTGGCAGATATGGCGGCAAAAGGTGCAAGTGCAGTGATTGTAGAACGCGACGTGGAAGCGCCGGAAGGTGTGACTGTAATTAAGGTTGCAGACACCAGATATGCGCAGGCTTTGGCATCTGCGGCGTACTTTGGTTATCCGGCAGACGAACTCAAAGTCATCGGTATCACAGGAACAAAGGGCAAGACCACGACAACCTACATGGTGAAATCCATTTTGGAAGGCGTAGGACATAAAGTAGGACTTATCGGAACCATTGAGTCCATTATCGGAGATGAGGTAATTCCATCCAAGAATACGACTCCGGAATCTTTCACGATTCATGAATATTTTAGAAAAATGGTGGATGCAGGGTGTGACTGCGTCGTAATGGAAGTGTCTTCTCAGGGACTTATGCTTCACAGAACAGCAGGAATTCCATTTGAGATAGGTATCTTTACGAACCTTGGAGAAGACCATATCGGTCCGAATGAACATGCAGATTTTGAAGATTATAAACGCTGCAAAGGGTTACTTTTTAAGCAATGTAAATTAGGAATTGCAAATGTGGATGATGCACATTTTGCAGATGTATTTAAGGAAGCGACCTGCAAGGTGGAGACGTTTGGCTTTTCAGAAAAAGCGGACCTTCGCGCAACAGATGTGAAGCTGGTTTCAACACCGGGACATTTGGGCGTAGCATATAAAGTAAGCGGTCTGATGGATTTTGATGTGAACATCGATATTCCGGGAACCTTCAGCGTATACAATTCCTTGACGGCAATTGCAGTCTGCAGACATTTCGATGTGCCGGTGGAGAAGATTACAACGGCGCTTAAAGTGGCGAAGGTAAAAGGAAGAATTGAGATGGTAAAGGTTTCAGAGGACTTTACGCTGATGATTGACTATGCACACAATGCCATGAGCCTCGAGAGCCTTTTGACTACGCTTAAGGAATACAACCCGAAGCGTTTGGTATGCTTATTTGGATGCGGTGGCAATCGTTCCAAAGCGAGACGTTACGAGATGGGTGAGGTATCAGGCAATCTTGCAGATTTGACGATTATTACCTCTGACAATCCTCGTTTTGAAGAGCCGCAGGATATCATCAACGATATTAAAATCGGTATTGGGAAGACCACAGGAAAGTATGTGGAAATCATTGATCGCAAGGAGGCCATCCGCTACGCCATAGACGAAGCACAGGTAGGTGACGTGATTGTACTTGCAGGAAAAGGCCATGAAGATTACCAGGAAATCAAAGGCGTGAAATACGATATGGATGAGCGCGTGTTGATTGCCGAGGTTGTAAAAGAAAGTAAGAGAGAAAATCTCGTTCGATAGAAACAAGAGGAGCAGTTACACATGTTCGCAAGAGTCATAGTTGACATTACACATGAAAAACTGGATAAAGTATTCGAGTACAGCATTCCTTCAGAGTTAGAGGGTGTACTTAAGGTCGGCATGGAAGTGATTGTTCCGTTTGGAAAAGGGAACCGTGAGACGAAAGGCTATGTCATTGGCATTACGGAGAATTGTGAGTATGAGGCGGAGAAGGTAAAGGAGGTCTCACGTCTCGCAGAAAAGCGCATGGCAATCGAAGGGAAATTGGTTGCCCTGGCAGGCTGGATGAAGGAGCACTACGGCGGCACCATGATTCAGTCCTTAAAGACCGTGCTTCCGATTAAGAAAGAAGAGCAGCAAAAAATCAAACGCTATGTAAGGCTTCTCTTATCTCAGGAAGAGGGCAAAGAAAAATTAGAAGAATATTTGAAGAAAAATCAGAAAGCCAGAGTTCGCGCGTTGGCGGCACTTCTCGACAACGGCGTACTGGAATATGAATTTCTGATTAAAAAATTAAGTGTGAGCCGTGAAGTGCTTCGTGCATTGGAAGACCAGGGTGTGGCACAAATCGTATCCGAGCATGTATTTCGCAATCCGATTAAGGAGCGAGAGCAGAATTGGAAACCGATAGATTACACAGAGGAACAACAGAATGCCATCGACCGATTCCGCAAGGATTATTTGAAAGGCGAAAATAAGACATACTTATTATATGGAGTGACCGGAAGCGGCAAGACGGAAGTCTATATGGAAATGATTGCGCGTGTGATTCGAGATGGCAAGCAGGCAATTGTACTGATTCCGGAGATTGCACTTACTTATCAGACGGTGATGCGTTTTTACAAGCGATTCGGCAACCGTATTTCCATTCTGAATTCCAGAATGTCAAACGGAGAGCGTTATGACCAGATGATGCGTGCGAAAGAGGGCGGAATTGATGTTATGATAGGGCCACGTTCAGCGCTATTTACTCCATTTCCGAATCTGGGACTTATCGTTATAGATGAAGAACACGAACCGACATATAAGAGCGAGCAGATTCCGCGATATCACGCAAGGGAAACTGCGATTGCAAGAGCAAGATTAGAGCATGCCAGTGTGGTACTTGGCTCAGCAACCCCGTCTCTGGAGGCCTTTTATCGGGCGGAGCAGGGCGAGTATGAAATGCTGACTTTGCGGGAACGCTCACAGAAGCAGGCACTTCCGGAAGTGCATACCATAGATTTGCGAGAAGAACTGAAAGCAGGTAACCGCTCGATTATCAGTGGAAGGTTGCATGAACTGATAGAGGATCGTCTGGAAAAGAAACAGCAGACCATCTTGTTTATCAACCGAAGAGGATATGCGGGATTTATTTCCTGTCGCTCCTGCGGTTATGTGGCAAAATGTCCGCACTGTGATGTGTCTATGACTTCCCACAGGGGAGGGAAATTAGTCTGTCACTACTGTGGTTATGAGGAAAAAGAGTATACCGTTTGCCCAGAATGCGGTTCTAAACATATCGGCGGTTTTCGTGCAGGAACCCAGCAGATTGAGGAACTGGTGAAACAGGAATTTCCGCAGGCAAGGGTGCTTCGCATGGATATGGATACTACAAAGGAAAAAGATGGACATGAGAAGATCCTAGAGACTTTTGCAAATGAAGAGGCTGACATTTTGATTGGTACGCAGATGATTGTGAAGGGACATGATTTTCCAAATGTCACGCTGGTTGGAATTCTGGCGGCAGATTTATCTCTGTATGCAGACGATTACCGAGCGGGCGAACGCACCTTCCAATTACTGACACAGGCAGCAGGTCGTGCCGGAAGAGGCAGAGAAAAGGGTGAGGTCGTGATTCAGACCTACAGTCCGGAGCACTATGCGATTCAGACAGCGGCAAATCAGGACTACGAAGCCTTCTACGAGGAAGAGATTGCTTATCGGAAACTCATGGGTTATCCGCCGGCAGAGCAGCTTTTGGCAGTCCTTATAGCAGGGGAAGATGTGCAGTTATTAGAGACAGCTTGCACATATTTGAAAAATTATGCGGAACGTGTCAACCGCAATCAGGCAGGCATTGTTGGCCCGGCAAGTCCTTATGTGGGCAAGGTCAATGATGTTTACCGCAAGGTGCTGTATTTGAAACACCCAAGGTATGAAGTGCTTACAGATATGAAAGATAAATTAGAAGAGTACATTGAAGTGAATTCCGGATTCGCAAAGCTTCGAATTTACTTTGATTTCAATCCAATGAATATATTTTAAAGGAGAATAGAAAAATGGCAGTTAGAGAGATTCGCGTGCAGGGAGATGAAGTTCTCACAAAGGTATGTAAAGAGGTGAAGGCACTGACGCCGAGAACTCTTGTTTTAATCGAGGATATGCTTGATACGATGTATGAGGCACAAGGGGTAGGACTTGCGGCACCGCAGGTTGGTATCTTAAAACGAATCGTAGTTATCGATGTCGGTGAGGGACCAATTGTACTTATCAACCCTGAGATATTGGAAACATCCGGAGAGCAGACAGGCGATGAAGGTTGCCTTAGTGTGCCGGGATTAGCAGGACAGGTGACACGTCCAAATTACGTAAAAGTGAGAGCCTTGGATGAAAATATGGAAGAAGTCATTTACGAAGGCGAAGGTCTTCTTGCAAGAGCTTTCTGCCATGAAATCGACCACTTAGATGGACATTTGTACGTCGAAAAAGTAGAGGGCGAACTTCACGAACCGGTGTATGAAGAAGAGGAAGATGAGGAAGAATAAGGAGGAAGGCAAATGAAAGTCATTTTTATGGGAACTCCTGATTTTTCAGTAGGAACGTTAGAGGCATTGGTGGAAGCAGGACATGAGGTGGTGCTTGCAGTCACTCAGCCGGATAAACCGAAGGGCAGAGGAAAAGAGATGCAGTTCACACCTGTCAAAGAGTGTGCTTTGGAATACAATATTCCGGTGTACCAGCCGAGGCGTGTGCGTGAGGCGGAATGCATCGAAGAGCTTCGCAAATATGAGGCAGATATTATGGTTGTCGTAGCGTTCGGTCAGATTCTTCCAAAGGAAATCTTGGACATGACACCATATGGTTGTGTGAATGTACACGCTTCGCTTCTTCCGAAGTATCGTGGTTCTGCGCCAATTCAATGGGCAATCATAGATGGGGAAGAAGTAACGGGAGTCACAACTCAGCAAATGAATGAAGGAATCGATACAGGCGATATCCTTCTGAAAAAAGAGATTGTGATAGATGCGAAAGAGACCGGAGGCAGTCTTTTTGATAAACTGGCAGTAGCAGGAGCGAAGCTCTGTGTGGAAACGTTGAAGGGGTTGGAAGAAAAGACGATTATACCGATTCCTCAGGGGGATTCACCGACAGCATATGCAAAAATGCTGAATAAGCAGCTTGGAAATATTGACTGGAGTAAGAGTGCAATTGAGATTGAACGTTTGATTCGAGGCTTAAGTCCATGGCCAAGTGCGTACACCAATTGGAATGATAAGATAATGAAAATCTGGGATGCTGAGGTTATGAGTGGCGCGAGCGAAAGCAATCCGGGAACAATCGTCAGAGTGGAAAAGGATGCATTTTATGTGCAGACCGGCGACGGACTTTTGAAGGTTCGTGAACTTCAGATTCCGGGCAAAAAGCGAATGGATGCAGGAGCATTCCTTAGAGGATATCAGGTAAAAGAAGGAGAGATGTTAGGATGATGTTTTATCCAATGTATTTTGACCCAACATATTTTTTAGTACTAATCGGAGTAGTGTTAAGCCTAATCGCTTCCGGCAGGGTAAAGAGTACATTTTCAAAATATGCAAATGTAAGAAACAGCCGTGGTATCACAGGTGCCGAGGCGGCAGAGCAGGTGCTTCACAGAGCAGGTATTTACGATGTGAGAATTGAGCGCGTGGGAGGGAATCTCACCGACCATTATGATCCGAGAACGAAGGTACTTAGACTATCTGATTCTGTGTACGGACAGACCTCCGTGGCAGCAGTGGGCGTAGCGGCCCATGAGTGCGGGCATGCGATTCAACATGCAAAAGGATATGGACCGCTTAAACTCCGTAGCACTTTAGTTCCGATTGCAAACTTCGGTTCAAAGATTGCATGGCCACTGATTATATTGGGATTGTTTATAAGTGGAGAGTCATCTGCGCTTCTGATTAATATTGGAATTATTGCATTTTTGGCAGCGGTGGTATTTCAGCTTATCACTTTGCCTGTAGAATTTAATGCATCAAACCGTGCGATTCGCATGATCGCAGATAGCGGAATGATGTATGGCGAAGAGATTCAAGGCGCGAAAAAAGTGCTGAATGCAGCGGCGCTTACTTATGTGGCGAGCGCAGCAACAGCGATTTTACAGCTCCTTAGAATTCTCATTTTAACCGGAGGAAGAAGACGAAATGACTAGAGAATTAGTTCTTGGAGTTCTCTTAGAGGTGACTAGAGACGGGGAATACAGTCATATTTCCCTTCGAAATGTGCTGACAAAATATCAGTACTTGGACAAACGTGACCGTGCATTTATTACGAGAGTGGTAGAGGGAACTTTGGAGCATATGATTGAGATTGATTATATCATCAATCAATTTTCAAAAGTGAAAGTAAATAAAATGAAACCAGTGATACGCTGCATTCTCAGAAGTGCAGTGTATCAGCTGAAATATATGGACAGCGTACCGAATTCAGCGGCTTGCAATGAAGCGGTGAAGTTGGCGACGAAAAAAGGGTTCGCAAGTCTTAAGGGATTTGTCAATGGTGTGCTTCGCAGTATCGAGAGAAATCTAGATACAATTACATATCCGGACGAAGCCAATGAGATGGAGTATCTGAGCGTGAAATATTCTATGCCGGAGTGGATTCTGCAAAAATGGCTTTCCCAGTATGACAGAGATACTGTGGAAACAATGCTTGCTGATTTTCAGAAAGAGAAACCCACGACGATTCGAGTGAATTGGAATGTCATGACGAGAGAAGAATTGGTGGAAAGCCTGAAAAACCAAGGAGTGACTGTGGAAAACCACCCGTATCTTGCGGACGCACTGTGGATAAGTTCTTACGATTACCTAGCAGATTTGGATAGTTTCCAAAAAGGTGCGTTTCATGTGCAGGACATCAGTTCTATGTTGGTAGCACATCTTGCCAATCCGAAAGAGGGAGATACCGTAATCGACGTGTGTGCAGCGCCGGGCGGAAAATCACTTCATATGGCGGAACTTCTTCGTGGAACCGGTCATGTGGAGGCGCGAGATTTGACAGATTACAAGGTGAATCTGATTTGGGACAATATCCAGCGTTCCGGTATGAAAAATATCGAGGCTGTTCGTCAGGATGCAACGGTTTTTGACGAAGAGTCGGTGGAGAAGGCAGATATTGTTGTAGCAGATTTACCGTGTTCCGGACTTGGGGTACTTGGGAAGAAAACGGATTTAAAATATAAGATGACAGAGCAGACACAGAAGGACTTAGTTGCATTACAGAGAGAGATTTTATCCAAGGTGAAATCTTATGTGAAGCCGGGCGGTACACTCATTTACAGCACCTGTACCATTAATGAGGCGGAAAATATGGGGAATGTGAACTGGTTTCTCACTGAAAACAAAGAGTTCGAACTGGCATCTGTGAGAGAGGATTTGTGTGAAGAATTGCGAGCAGAGGTTGCAGAAGGAACTTCAGACAAGCAATTCCCAAAAGCAGTTGTCAGGGACGGATGTTTGCAACTGCTCCCGGGTGTTCACAAAAGCGACGGATTCTTTATCGCAAAGTTTAAGAAGGTGAAGAGTGAAAAATAAATCAGAAAAAAGGGCGCACTTATCTTCAGTAAGTGTCACTTTTGCTGACACCTACTTCGGACAGAATTAAAGTGGCACTGATTGCAGTAATGCCAGGCATGGTAGTGAGGAAATCCACATATTCGTAATAAGGTTTGACCTTCTTATAAAAAAGAAATAGCAGCATTGACTGTCATCCAGTGACTTAAATAAACATGGTTTATTACCAATGATAAGAGTTTGGGCTCAATGTCCCACTTGTTTGTGCCTTGAGCGAAGTGAAAGGAATGGTGAACAGTATGAATAAAAAAGATATTGTGTCTTTATCATTTGATTAGAAGAACCTCACGCACACTCGTTACTTCAGTGATGAGTTAGTGGGGAGCAAATAGTCAGCATATACAGAAATGTGTATGTAGCGATGGGCACTACACCCATCCAATACTACCTGAATTGCTGGAAACCCCTAAAGACAACAAAACTACAACGCACTACCAACAATGGTAGAAACGTGAATGTGGCGAAAGCAGAAAAAATTTGTTGTATGGTGCAAGGTTAAACCCTAAACACTACAGTGCAATGGGCAATCAGCAGCTAAGACCGAAAGGTAAAGTTCAACGACTATTCCTCTTGAGGGAAGTACACTGCAAGCGATAGGCAGTGGAAGTGGGTAGCCCCTAACAGGTAAGGCTGAGGGAGAAGATATAGTCTGTGCTTATGTGAAAGCATAAGAAGTTCATCAGAGAACTGTACGGAGCGTAGCGGCTTTGTATGAACGACAACCTCTACACGACAAACAGGACCTTAGGGTTCTTATATATGTTAGTTATGGACCTTATATTTCTACAAATTATTCGAACAAATGTTTGTATTCTTAAAAGGAATATGATATAATCGAATTATAGAAAGTGAGGTGAAACATAATGGAAAAGGCTTATAAGTATCGCATTTATCCAAACAAAAGACAGAAAGAACTTTTGGCGAAGACCTTTGGATGCTGTAGATTCGTTTATAATCATTTCTTAAATAAACGTATCGAAACATACCAAGCTGAGCAAAAGACGTTAACTTATAACCAGTGTTCTTCAGAACTGACAAAACTAAAGGCAGAATTAGAATGGCTGAAAGAACCTGACAAATGTTCTCTGCAAAATGCCTTAAAAGACATGGATAGAGCATACAAGAATTTTTTCAGAAATAATGCCGGCTTTCCGAAGTATAAGTCGAAGAAAACACATCGTTTTTCTTATCGGACAAATGCAACAAACGGAAATATTGCGTATTGTGGAAAATTCATTAAGCTTCCGAAACTTGGTATGGTAAAAACTAGAACCAATCTGATACTACAAGGCAGAATCTTGAATGCAACAATCTCGCAAGAGCCAAGTGGTAAATATTATGTTTCACTTTGTTGTACAGATGTAGAAATTCCAAAACTCGAAAAAACGGGAAATAAGATTGGTCTCGATTTGGGAATCAAAGCATTTGCTGTTACAAGTAATGGTGATTCCATTCCAAATCCGAAATATCTGCAAAAGTCTTTAAACAAACTTGCAGGATTGCAGAGAGAGTTATCTCGAAAAACAAGAGGCGGCTCTAATTGGAACAAAGCAAGAATCAAAGTTGCAAGACTACAAGAACGGATTACTAATCAAAGAACGGATTTTCTACAGAAGTTATCTACCAGACTGATTCGAGAGAATGATGTCATCTGTATAGAGGACTTGCAGGTAAAGAATATGATTCAGAACCACAAGTTGGCAAGAAGTATCGCAGATGTCTCATGGTCAGAGTTTACAAGACAGTTGGAATATAAGGCGAACTGGTATGGAAGAAAACTTGTAAAAGTAGATAAGTGGTTTGCGAGCAGTCAGATATGCAATTGCTGTGGCCATCAGTTTCCAATTACAAAGGATTTATCCATAAGAGAATGGATATGTCCAAACTGTCACACGACATTAGATAGAGATGGAAATGCAGCAAGGAACATACTGAATGAGGGCAAACGATTATTGGCTAATGAAGCCTAATAACAACATATATAAGAACCGTAGGAACTGCGGGGATAGCCTGGATATGCTTAGTGCGTTAGCACTATCGACCAGGAACCCTGCGACTTAAGTCGTGGGCGGTTCAGGAATTAAAAATAGAGATGGAAGGCATCGGGGAGAAAGCCTTCCGTGCAAAACAGATTTATGAGTGGCTACATGTGAAACTGGTGGATTCCTTTGACGAGATGACCAACCTTTCCAAATCGCTCCGTGAGAAACTCGACAGTCAGTATCGGATTCCGATGGTGAAGATGGTGGAACGTCAGATTTCCCAAATCGATGGAACGAATAAGTTCCTATTCCAATTGGAAGATGGCCATGTGGTGGAAAGTGTGCTTATGCGATATAAGCACGGTAATTCCGTGTGCATTTCCTCACAGGTGGGCTGCAGAATGGGATGTAAGTTCTGCGCATCTACGATCGGTGGATTAGAACGTAACTTACTTCCATCGGAGATGGTTGGAGAGATTTATCAGATTCAGAAGATATCCGGCGAGCGTGTGGCAAATGTGGTTGTGATGGGGTCAGGCGAACCTTTGGATAACTATGACAATTTTGTGAGATTTGTTCATCTACTTAGTGATGAGCATGGCTTACATATCAGTCAGCGAAATATAACCATATCTACATGTGGCATTGTGCCGAACATGAAGAGACTTGCAGAAGAGCAGTTGCAGATCACATTGGCATTATCATTGCACGGTTCCACGCAGGAAAAGCGTAAAACACTGATGCCGATTGCGAATAAATATGAACTTCCTGATGTACTTGAGGCTTGTGATTATTATTTTGAAAAAACAGGGCGAAGAATTACCTTTGAATACAGCTTGGTTCATGGCGTAAATGATAGAGATGAGGATGCGGAGGAGTTAATCGAAATCTTAAAAACTCGGAATTGTCATTTGAATCTGATTCCAGTAAATCCGATAAAAGAGCGGAATTTTGAGAAACCGAGCAGAAAAAGTGCCGAGAATTTCAAAAATAAACTTGAAAAAAACGGAATAAATGTTACTATTAGAAGAGAAATGGGCTCTGATATTGATGGGGCTTGTGGACAACTACGGCGACGTTACGTAGAGAAATAAAGGAGAACTATATGAAGACGTTTTCAAAGACGGATATCGGAATGGTTCGGGAGGTCAATCAAGACTATGTATTTGCGACTGAGACCCCCATCGGTAATCTTCCGAATCTATTAGTCGTTGCGGACGGAATGGGCGGACATAGAGCCGGCGAGTATGCTTCACGATTGGCTGTGGAGATGGTGAAACAGGAACTTGCCGAAAGTACAGAAGATGGTCCGGAAGCAATGATGAGAAACGCAATTACCCATGCGAACGAAAGGGTACTGGAAGCAGCAAGGCAGGATGTGAAACTAAGCGGAATGGGCACTACTCTGGTGGCAGCCACTGTGATAGAGCGCACGCTGTACTTTGCGAATGTAGGAGACAGTCGGTTATATTTGCTGAATGATGATATTAAGCAACTATCAAAAGACCACTCGCTGGTGCAGGAGATGGTGCGCCTCGGCGGTATTAACCAGGAGGAAGCGAAATATCATCCGGATAAAAACATTATAACAAGAGCAATTGGTGCAAGGGATGAAATAGAAATCGACTTTTTTGAATATCGATTAAAAAAGGGCGATATAATCCTAATGTGCACAGACGGGCTGAGCAACATGGTAGAAGATGAAGAGATATTACATATTGTAAAGTCTTCCAGAGATGTTGTGGAGGCAGTAGAACAATTGATAGAGAGGGCGAAAGACAATGGTGGTAGTGATAATATTGGTGTTATCGTTGCCGAGCCTTTCGCAGAAGAGGTGAATGTATGATAAGAGAAGGCGTTATGCTTAGTAGTAGATATGAGATTATGAGTAGAATCGGTATAGGCGGTATGGCTGATGTCTACAAGGCAGTGGACCGTGTACTGAATCGTTATGTGGCTGTCAAGGTATTAAAGAGAGAATTTCGTGAGGATGAAACTTTTGTAAAGAAATTCTGGTCAGAGGCGCAGTCGGCAGCTGGATTGCAGCATCCGAATATTGTAAATGTCTATGATGTGGCAGAAGACCGTGGGCTTTATTACATAGTAATGGAGCTCGTGGAAGGAATCACATTAAAGGATTATATTCAGAAAAAAGGGAAATTGACACCGAAGGAAGTAATCGGAATTACGCTTCAGGTATGTGCCGGAATTGAAGTGGCACACAGCAACAATATTATTCATCGTGATGTGAAGCCACAGAATATTATTATTTCCAAAGAAGGAAAAGTAAAGGTGACAGATTTCGGTATTGCGAAAGCCACGTCATCTAATACCATCAGTACAAATGTGATGGGTTCCGTTCATTACACATCTCCGGAACAGGCCAGAGGTGGTTTCAGTGATGCGAAGAGTGATATCTACTCACTCGGTATTACAATGTACGAGATGATTACTGGAGAAGTTCCGTTTGACGGCGATTCCACTGTTTCGATTGCTCTCAAACATTTGCAGGAGGATATGTTACCGCCATCAGAGTATGTGATAGATATTCCGAACAGTTTAGAGCAGATTATTTTGAAATGTACACAGAAGAGTGCGGACAGACGCTATGCGACTGTTTCGCAGCTAATCAGAGACTTGAAACGTTCACTTCAAGATCCGGACGGACATTTTGTAAAAATCTCTCCACTTGTGAGTGTGGCAGATACCGTGATGATTACGCCGGAAGAATTAGAACGCATTCAGGGAGGTGTAGAGTCGGAGACTGAATATAGTGATGACTATGATGAAGAGTATGATGACGATGAATATGAGCGAAGAAGACGTCGCAGGGCAGAAAAGAAGAAAGAAATAGATCCGAAAATGGCAAGAATCATGAAGATTATGACCATTGTGGCAGCAGTTGTGTTCGTAGGAGTATTTGCGCTTATTATCGCAAATGTGGCAGGACTTTTCAAATCTTCGCCGGGCATTGAACCAGGGGATGACAAGTATAAAGTTCCGAAACTTGTTGGCATGACACTTAAGCAAGCGGAAGATGCCTGTGAAGAAGCAGGCCTTAAGTTGTCGGTTATACTCGAGGAATTGTCTGAGGAATATGACAAGGGTTATATTTATAAGCAGATAACAGCAGAGGGTGTTCAATTACCGGAAGGTGCAAAAGTCCAAGTATATCTCAGCAAAGGTCTTAAACCAATAGAGATTCCGGACGTTGGTAATAAGTCAGAGAGTGAAGCAATTACAGAATTGGTTAATGCGGGATTTACTAAGAAGAATATCAAGATTAAGACAGAAAACCACGATACCATCGAAGAAGAGAAAACAACCAGGACAGAGCCTGCTGCAGGTGAAATTGGCAATAAAGATTCTAAGATTACACTGTATGTCAGCAAGGGTGTAGGCCAGACATCTATGCCAAAGCTAGTAGGAAAGACAAAAGCTGATGCAGAGAAAGCACTTAAAGATGCGGGGCTTAAAGGTGAGATTGAGGAAGTGAACAGTGAAGAACCAGCTGGTCAGGTTATTGCGCAGGAGGTTGAGGAAGGAACTACTCTTGACAGAATGACTACCGTGAAGTATTTGGTAAGTGCAGGAAAAGAAAAGGTTACAATTCCTGGCAATGAAGAGTTTGAAGGAGAAACAACTGAAAATGTTCTGAAAATTCTTGAGGGTATCAGTGAAGAGTTTACGTTTGAATATACTTATACTGCAAGTACGTATGAAAAGGACCTCGTTGTCAGAGTGAAAGAAGCCGGGGAGAGTGTGGCAGAGGATGCCACGATTACTATCGTAGTAAGCAAAGGAGCAAAACCTGGAACCGGGAACAACGAAGCGACACAATAATATAACAAGGACGCATTTATGCAAGGAAAGATTATAAAAGGAATTGCCGGATTCTACTACGTTCATGTAGTAGAATCCGGTCTTTATGAATGTAAAGCCAAAGGTGTTTTTCGAAAAGACAAGATTAAGCCGTTGGTAGGTGATATGGTTGAGATGGATGTGCTCGACGAGGCGGAGAAGAAGGGCAATATCGTGGATATCCTTCCGCGAAAGAATGAGCTGATTCGTCCGGCGGTTGCGAATATTGACCAGGCATTGGTTGTATTCGCAGTGACAAAGCCGAAGCCACATTTCAACTTATTAGACCGTTTTTTAATTATGATGGAAAGCAAGGATATTCCGGTGATTCTGTGTTTCAACAAAAAGGATATTGCAACAGATCCGGAGATTCAGCAACTGAAAGACATTTATGAAGCCTGTGGTTACCAAATGGTGTTCACAAGTGCAATTCAGGAGGAGAATGTCAGTCAGTTAAAGGAACTCTTAAAAGGCAAGACAACTGCAATTGCAGGGCCTTCCGGAGTTGGGAAATCGTCTCTCATTAACATCTTTCAACCGGAGGCTAAAATGGAGACAGGTAGTATCAGTGAGAAGATTGAGCGCGGAAAACATACGACACGCCACTCGGAATTGATATGGATTGAAGAAGACACCTACATTATGGATACACCGGGATTCAGCTCCCTGTATACGAATGATTTTGAAAAAGAGGAATTAAAGTTTTATTTCACGGAGTTTGCTCCTTTTGAAGGGCATTGTAGATTCCAGGGTTGTGACCATGTACATGAACCTGGTTGTGCAGTCAAGGAAGCTCTGCAGGAAGGAAAGATTCATCCAGTGAGGTATGACAATTATTTAGAAATGTATAAAGAATTAAAAGAAAAAAGGAGATATTAGTTATGATGATTTTAGCACCATCCATGCTCTCAGCAGATTTCAAAGTGTTGGGAGAAGAACTTAAGACAACAGAAGAAAACGGAGCAAAGTACATTCACTATGATGTAATGGACGGTATGTTTGTACCAAACCTTTCGTTTGGACCTGGAATTTTGCAGTCTATCCGACCTGCTTCTACGCTCGTTCATGACGTTCATCTAATGATTGAAGAACCAATTCGCTACATTGAGGCATTTGCAAAAGCAAGTGCAGATATTATTACAGTTCATATTGAGGCATGTGAGGATTTGGATGCAACCATCGCTAAGATTCGCGAATACGGATGCAAAGTGGGAGTTTCAGTCAAACCGGCAACTCCGGTCTCTGTGCTGGAACCATACTTGGATAAAATTGATATGATTTTGATTATGTCAGTGGAGCCGGGATTCGGCGGACAGAAGTTCATGCCAATCGCATTAGAAAAGATTGCACAGGCAAAAGCAATGGTAGAAGCAAAAGGTCTCAATATTGATATCCAGGTGGACGGCGGTATCGATGCTCAAAATGTAGAAGATGTTATTAAAGTAGGAGCAAACATTATCGTGGCAGGTTCTGCAGTCTTCAACGGGGACACGAAGCAGCACACAATCGATATGATGGAAATTTTAAATAAGTATGAGTAAAACAGGTGTAATTATAAGCGGCGGATCAATCAATGATGCATTTACATTAGAAATGTTAAGAAAAATGGATCCGGAGTATATCATTGGAGTAGATAGCGGTCTTTCGTTTCTTTACAGGAATCAAGTGATGCCGACACATATTGTCGGGGACTTCGACAGTGTGGAGCCTCAGGTGATTACGTATTATAAAGAAGAGACAGAGGTGCCGATTCATGAATTTGATCCGGTGAAAGATGCTACCGATACGGAGATTGCACTTCGTATGGCAATTGAACTGGGAGTTCAAAAGTTATGGATTTTTGGTGCGACAGGAACTCGCCTCGATCATGTGCTTTCCAATATACACATACTGAAAATTCCGCACGATGCGGGAGTGGAAGCCTATCTTGTAGATGAGTGCAATCGGATTTCTTTGTGGGGGAGTCAGATTTGCCTCCGAAAGGCAGAAAAATTCGGGAAATATTTTTCGATTTTTCCACTTAGCGGACCGGTGGAAAATGTGTCTATTGTAGGAGCGAAGTACCCGCTCGAGAATTATCGGGTGAGCGCCGATGAAAGCCGATGTGTCAGCAATGAAGTTGTTGATGATGAAGTGTTGATTACGTTTTCCGGTGGATTGCTAATCTTGATGGAAACGAGAGATAAAGAATAATAGATTGAGAGGAAACATATATGAAATTAGGTATCGTAATATATTTGCCGATTTCATATAAGTCGATATAACCTCGATATATCTCTACAAAAGTCCATATTACAATGGTTTGATGAAATTTCAAAGTGTATAAAACTCAATATATGTTTATATATGTGAATGTTAAAATGGCGTACAAATGGCGTAAATAAAATGACATCCTATATCTGTTGATAAAATAGATGTAGGATGTTTTTTGTATGTTTGCTACTTACATTTCTTCCTGTGAATAGTATTCATCAAGAGCAGGATTTTCGCCAATAGTGACATTGCCACAATCATTTAATGTTGGCACAAAGTGACATTCAAAACTTTCATCGTTTTTGATTGCTTTTATAAAATCAACAAATTCTG
>JAZQRQ010000093.1:0-29603 GCA_045629665.1 Faecalimonas sp. | reverse complement strand
CGTATCGCAATGCTCAAATACGGCATCAACCACATGGGCAAGTTGTTTGAAAATGACGTAGAATTCTTGAAACAGTTTAAGGCGTAAATCGGAGGGTATTATGAAAGTATTATATAGTTGGTTAAAAGATTATGTAGATATTGACATCGAGCCAAAAGAGCTGGAGACAAAGCTCTTCTCAGCAGGCTTCGAAGTAGAAGGAATCGAATATTTGGGAGAGAATCTCGACAAAGTAGTAGTTGGTCAGATTACAGCAATGGAACACTATGAAGGAACACATTTGCAAATTTGTCATGTAGACTGTGGAGATATGGGGCATGACCACCTTATTCTGACAGGAGCTGACAACGTATTCGTGGGAGCGAAAGTTCCGGCAGCGCTCGTAGGTGCAAAACTTCCATGCGGACTTGACATTCAACCAAGAAAAATGGTGGATATGATGTCATACGGCATGCTTTGCTCTGGTGAGGAAATGTGCCTCGATGCAAACTGGTATCCGGGAGCAGACGTTAACGGAATCATGATTTTAGATGAAAATGCACCACTTGGTATGGAGATGAGAGATTATCTTGAGTTAGATGATTACTTATTCGACATTTCCATCACAGCAAACCGTCCGGACTGCCAGTCTGTCATCGGTATTGCAAAAGAAGTAGCAGCGTTCTTAAACAAGCCATTTAAGGCACCGGATTACAGCTATGAAGAAGACGGAACAGTTAATGAGAATATAAGCATCGAAGTAATCGATAAAGAAACATGTCCAAGATATTTGGGACACTACATTTATGATGTGAAATACGTGGAGTCTCCGCTTTGGATGAAGAGAAGACTGATTGCAGTAGGACACAACGCAATCAACGCCATGGTTGATATCACAAACTACGTGCTTGTGGAAATCGGTCAGCCAATGCATGCATTTGACCTTAACACATTAGAAGGTTCTTCTATCGTTGTGCGCAGAGCAGAAGATGGAGAGAAGCTTGTTACATTAGATGAAAAAGAGCGTGTGCTGAGTAGCAGCAACCTTCTCATTTGCGACAAGGTCAAACCGGTTGGTCTTGCAGGTGTAATGGGTGGTCTTAACAGTGAGATTACTGAAAGCACTACAGAGGTTGTATTCGAGGCTGCAAAATTCTTAAAAGACAGCGTTCGTAAGACATCAAGAGGTCTTGGACTTCGTTCTGATTCTGCAGCAAGATTTGAAAAAGGTATCGATGAATATACTGTAGAATGCGGTATGGCAAGAGCACTTAACCTTGCACAGACACTCGGAGTTGCAAAGATTAGTTCTAGCCACTTTGATGTTTCAGGCGGTGCATCAACAGAAAAACGTGTCATTACAGTTGAGACAGCACAGGTAAATGATGTACTCGGAATCGAAGTGCCGGAAGAAGAGATGGTGAAGATTCTCTTGGCTCTTCAATTTGAAGTAGAGTTAAAAGACGGTGTTCTCACACTTGCAGTGCCAAGATACCGTGAAGATATTGAAAACTATCAGGATATCGCAGAGGAAGTAATCCGTGAGTACGGATATGATAAAGTTATCCCTACATTCCTTGACGCTGCACAGGTTACAAACGGTGGTCTGAACAGATACCAGTCAAAAGAACTTGCAGTGAAAGAGTACATGTGCTCGCAAGGGTACTATGAGATTCAGACAATCGCTATGACAGCGAAGACAGACTTCGATATGTTCTTGATTCCGGAAGATGCAAAAGAGAGAGAAGTTGTAGAACTCTTAAACCCAATCACAGAGAACCTTAGCATCATGAGAACACTTATGGCACCATCTATGGTAAAAGTGATTGAAAATAATATCAAAAACGGAAATGAAGCAATGCGTTTCTTCGAGCTTGCCAACATTTATCTTCCAAAGGCATTGCCACTTACAGAACCACCGGTAGAGAAGAAGATTCTTTGCCTTGGAACATGTGGCGCAGAAGAAGATTTCTTCGCGATGAAAGAGACCTTGGAAAACTTCGCCAGCTACAATGATTTGGCATTCTCATACAAGAGAGGAAATGTTCCTTACTTGCATCCGGGCAGAACTGCAGATGTATACTGTAAGGGTGAGAAAATTGGTCATTTCGGACAACTTCGCTATGAAGTGGTTGACAGCATGAATATTGCAGGTGGAAAGAAAGCAGATACGAAGATCTTTATCGCAGAGCTTGATTACAGCTTGCTTTCTGACCTCTTTAAGACAGCAATCAAGTATGTTCCGGAAAGCGGATTCAAAGGAAATAGCCGTGACATTTCCATCTTGATTGACAAGAAGGTAGAGTGCGGAACAACGATTGATGCAATCTCAGCATGTGATGAATTAATCAAGAAAGTAACACTTTTTGATATCTTCGAGAGCGAGAAACTTGGTGCCGATAAGAAGAGTATGGCATTTAACATCAAGCTCGCATCAGATACATGTGATGTGACGGACGAGATGACAGATGCAGTGATGGAAAAAGTAGTGAAGGCACTTGGAGAGAAGTTCGGTGCACAGATGAGAGCATAGATATGTTATGAAAAAGTGGAGCAAATTGTTCCACTTTTTTTATAAGATGTGGTACAATAGGTAAAAATGCAGAAAGGAACGCAAGGCATGAAATACGAAGACATTCTCACATGGTGGAAAAATGAGAAGAAGGATACAAAAGAAGATATCTATACGTTATTAGACAATTTCAAGATATTATTTGCGTATCACTCTGGAAAAATAGAAAATGAGACAATCACACTCCATGACACAAGAGAAATCTTCGAGAATGGAAGTGTTGTCAATTACACAGGTGATTTGCGTACTTTGTTTGAAATAAAAAATCAAAAAGATTGTTTCGATTCCTTGGTTGAAAAGATTGTTGCAAAAGAAGAAATCACATTGGAATTAATTCTTGAGTTGCATCGGCAATTGATGAAAGGTTGTTATGATGAAACGCGTTATCTCAAAGGAGAAAGACCGGGTGAATGGAAAAAGCATGACTATGTTACGGGGGACGGAGTTGGCGCTATGCCAGAAGATGTTCCGGAAGAACTTCAGGAATTGCTTAACGAGATAAAAGAGGCTGAAGGAAAAGATGTGCTCACCATTGCAGCTTACCTGCATCTGCGTTTTGAGGAAATACATCCATTTGCAGATGGTAATGGACGTGTAGGAAGAACACTGCTTAATTATTATCTGATGACTCACGGCTATCCACCACTTGTATTGTACAGTGAAGATAAGCAAACTTATTATCTTGCATTATCCGTCTATGATAAGACCGGGCAGATAGAAGGATTTAAGGAATTTCTTAAAGAGCAGATGATAAAGACTTGGGAAAAGAAAAAGAGAGTGCCTGTCAATTTAAACATGTTTTTATAGGCACATAGAAAGGCATAAACACATGAGAAAAGAAGACTTTTATTTTGATTTACCGGAAGAACTAATTGCGCAAGACCCGCTAGAGGACCGCTCCAGTTCCAGACTTCTGGTATTAGATAAAGAAAATGGAAATGTAGAGCATCACGTATTCAAGGATGTCATTGATTACTTAAATGAAGGCGACTGCCTTGTTATCAACGAGACGAAGGTAATCCCGGCAAGACTCTTCGGAGCAAGAGTAGGAACCGATGCCAAGATTGAAGTGTTACTTTTAAAGCGCGGCGAAAACGACACATGGGAAACGCTCGTGAGACCGGGAAAGAAAGCCAAGGTTGGCACTCGCATCAGCTTTGGTGACGGCTTGTTGGTTGGTGAAGTAGTGGATGTCGTAGAAGAGGGGAACCGACTGATTCGATTCGAATACGAGGGCATCTTTGAAGAAATCCTCGACCAGCTTGGTCAGATGCCATTACCTCCATACATCACGCATCAGTTAGAGGATAAGAACCGCTATCAGACCGTGTATGCGAAGCATTCCGGCTCGGCGGCAGCACCGACGGCAGGACTTCATTTCACACCGGAGCTTCTTCAGAAAATCGAAGAGAAAGGCATTGAGATTGCAAGAGTCACACTTCATGTCGGTCTTGGAACTTTCCGTCCGGTAAAAGTGGAAAATATCTTAGAACACCATATGCATTCCGAATTCTACCAGATAAGTGCAGAGGCGGCAGAAAAGATTAATCGCGCGAAAGATAACGGGAAACGTGTTATCTGTGTGGGAACTACCAGTTGCAGAACCGTAGAGTCGGCAGCAGATGAGAATGGAAGATTAAGAGAGAACAGCGGATGGACCGAGATATTTATCTATCCGGGCTATCAGTTCAAGATTCTGGACTGCCTGATTACGAACTTCCACCTGCCTGAGTCAACCTTAGTTATGCTCGTGTCAGCACTCGCTGGAAGAGAAAACGTGCTTGCGGCATATGAAGAGGCGATTCGGGAGAGATATCGATTCTTTAGCTTTGGTGATGCCATGTTCATACATTAATGATGATGTATGAATGAGGAAGTGGAAGTAGAACAACCAGGGGTGAGTTGCATGGAAAAGCAAAACAACATACAAGTATATAAAAAACTTCATAGAGTATCACTTCTAATCGGAGCACTAACGATTCTATTACCAATCATATTTTGGAGCAAGATTCCGGACGTGATTCCAATGCACTACAATGCAGCAGGAGTGGTAGATAATTGGTCAGATAAGAGTAGCCTGATCCTGTTATTCTTTGCTGTGCTGATGTTGATGGGCGTTATGAGCATTGCCGTCTATGTAGTTCGAGTGAATATGGAATCCAAGCATTCGAAAGAGGCAGAGAAATCAACGATGAGGATTGCATATCCGATTGTTGTGTTCATGAATCTGGTCGTACAGGTGATGTTTGCGTATATCACATTTTGTAGTGTAACATGCAGACCACTGGGAAGTATGTTTTTGCCGATATTCCTGATTGCGATATTTGTTCCGCTGGGGTATCTGGTATATAAGAGCGCAAAGATACAGGGAGCAAGCAACAGTCAGAAGGCTGTTTATAAGAGAGTAGAAGCTGACGAAGCCGGAGAAACAAAGGTTTATCGCACAGCAATCGATTGGTGGCTTGGACTTTTACTTGGTGGCTGCGAAATCTATATGATTATTCTTGCAGTGGAGCCGATTATAAGAAATGGAAAAATTAACTGGGCAATGCTGCTGATTGCGGTTGGAATATCTATTCTTATCGCGCCATTATTCGGAATTAAATATGTATTGTACTCAGAGCATCTGCTAATATCCATGAGTCTGTATGGAAAGTTAAGAGTACGATATGCAGATATCGTAGAGGTGAAGAAGACAAACAATCCGTTGTCGTCTGCGGCAATGTCACTTCGAAGAATACAGATAGACTATGTGGAAAATGATGTGCACCGAATGGTGCTGATATCGCCAGTGAAAAGAAAAACATTTATAGAAGAGTTAGAACAAAAAAGAAGCAAGTCGTAATGTAATGACTTGCTTCTTGTGCGTTTCAAAATCTTATCTCGGAATCTTAGGCAATGTTGCGAAACTTGCCTTCAATTCTTCATCAGTCGGAACATAATCTGTCATCTGACCATTGTGGAACTTCTCATATGCATACATATCGAAATATCCTGTTCCTGTAAGACCAAAGAGAATCGTCTTTTCTTCACCTGTCTCTTTACATTTCAGCGCTTCATCAATTGCAACCTTAATTGCATGAGAACTTTCCGGTGCAGGAAGAGTACCTTCCACGCGAGCGAATAGTTCAGCTGCTGCAAATACAGAAGTCTGCTCTACGGAGCGGGCTTCCATAAGACCATCATGATAAAGCTGTGACAGAATCGAACTCATACCGTGATATCTGAGGCCACCTGAATGATTTGCAGATGGAATGAAGTTGCTTCCCAGTGTGTACATCTTCTGAAGAGGACATACCGCTCCGGTGTCACAGTAGTCATATGCGTAAATACCGCGTGTCAAAGATGGACATGAAGCAGGTTCCACAGCGATGAACTGATAATCTGCTTCGCCGCGAAGTTTCTCACCCATAAACGGAGCAATTAAGCCACCGAGGTTCGAACCGCCACCAGCACAGCCAATGATAATGTCAGGCTTGATACCATATTTGTCCATAGCCTTCTTGGCCTCCAAACCGATAATTGTCTGATGGAGCAGTACCTGATTGAGTACGCTTCCAAGAACGTAACGATATCCGTCTAATTTGCTTGCAGTCTCAACTGCTTCAGAGATGGCACAACCGAGACTTCCTGATGTACCCGGATGTTTCTCCAAAATTTTTCTTCCGACTTCTGTATCCATCGAAGGTGAAGGTGTTACGCTTGCACCATATGTACGCATTACCTCGCGTCGGAAAGGCTTCTGTTCATAAGAACATTTCACCATATATACTTTACAATCTAAATCCAGATAAGAACATGCCATTGAAAGAGCAGTTCCCCATTGTCCGGCACCTGTCTCGGTTGTAACTCCTTTTAAACCTTGGTCTTTCGCGTAATAAGCTTGCGCGATTGCAGAATTCAACTTGTGACTGCCGCTGGTATTATTTCCTTCAAATTTGTAATAAATCTTAGCTGGCGTCTGCAGTTTCTCTTCCAGACAATATGCTCTTGTGAGTGGAGCAGGGCGGTACATTTTATAGAAATTCAGAATCTTCTCCGGAATATCAATGTATGGTGTTGTCTCGTCAAGCTCTTGCTTCGCAAGTTCCGTACAGAACACCTCGCTCAGTTCCTCCACCGTGATTGGCTGGAGTGTTGCAGGGTTTAAAAGAGGAGCCGGTTTGTTCTTCATGTCAGCACGCAGGTTATACCACTGCTTAGGCATCTCGTTTTCGTCTAAATAGATTTTGTATGGTATTTCTTTGCTCATATAGCTACCTCCTTTATAAAATATGAAATATAAAATCACATTAGCACTTTAATGTAATGATGTCAAGAAAAATAGTAATTTTGTGGACAAGCCTTAATGCTCATGTTATAATGAATTGTGTGCGTGTTTCGACACCGCTTCAAATCAAAATGAGGTCGAATGATATATGAAAGATAATATGATGAAAAAATACAAAACACCAAGGATGGAGCATTGGAAAGTAATTAATCTTGGACTATTTGTATACGACATCTTTATGGTAAATGCAACATTTTTCCTGGCATTGCTACTTCGATTTGACTTTCAATATTCCGACATACCGGAATACTATTTGGGAACCTATATGAAGTTCATACCAATCTATACCCTTGTGTGTATTATCGTGTTCTGGGCTATGCGTCTCTACAAGAGTATATGGCGTTTTGCAAGCTATACAGAGTTGATACGTGTGACAGTGGCAACAGTTATTACCGGTGTACTCCATATCGTTGGAATCACAGTGATATTTGATAGAATGCCACTTTCCTATTACATATTCGGTGTTGTGTTGCAGTTCTGTGCAACAATTGGAATTCGTTTTTCCTATCGACTGATTTTGGTTTTGCGTAATCTTCAAGAGAAGAAACTGTCAGAAGCAAGTGCTACCAATATCATGATTATCGGTGCCGGAGAAGCTGGCCTTATGATTGCGAGAGAACTTAAGCGCAGCAACGAGTTAAACACAAAGGTATGCTGTTTTATCGATGATAATCCAAATAAATGGGGACGATACATTGAGGGCATTCCGGTTGTGGGAGGTCGTGACGATATCATGACTTTTGCAAAGAAGCTGCATATTGATCGTATTCTCTATGCAATTCCGAGTGCGAGTGCGGAGAATAAGCGAGATATCTTGAATATATGTAAAGAAGCGGGCTGTGAACTCAAGACACTGCCGGGACTTTATCAGATGGTGAACGGCGAAGTGGCAGTCAGCAAGATGCAGAACGTGTCTATCGAAGATTTGCTCGGACGTCCGCCGATTAAAGCCGATATGGAGCAGGTATATCAATTTATAAACGACAAGACCGTACTTATTACAGGAGCCGGTGGAAGTATCGGAAGTGTGATTGCGCAGCAAGTAGCAGCAAACAAGCCAAAGCAATTAATCCTTTTTGATGTATATGAAAATAGTATCTATGATGTTGAACAAGAGTTGAAGACAACGTATCCGGAACTTAATCTTATTGTTCTGATAGGATCTGTTCGCGACAGCCGAAGAATCAATCAAGTGTTTGAAACATACAAACCAAATGTCGTGTACCATGCGGCAGCTCATAAACACGTGCCACTCATGGAAACCAGTCCGAATGAGGCAATCAAGAATAATGCCATCGGTACGTATAAGACTGCTTATGCAGCAATGATGAACGGCTGTCAGAGATTCGTTCTGATATCCACAGACAAAGCAGTGAATCCGACCAATATCATGGGAGCAAGTAAGCGAATCTGTGAAATGATTATACAGACCTTTGACCACATGATAAAAGCCGGAAGAGCGAATGAACTTCCGGAAATCTTTGCTCATGCAGAGGGAGATGAAGGTCTTCGTGTGACGAAAAATAAATTAGCAACACAGACGGAATTCGTGGCAGTTCGCTTCGGCAATGTACTTGGAAGTAATGGTTCTGTGATTCCGGTATTCAAGAAGCAGATTGAAAAAGGTGGACCGGTTACGGTAACGCATCCGGATATCATTCGCTACTTCATGACAATTCCGGAGGCAGTTAGTCTGGTGCTTCTTGCTGGAACCTACGCAGAAGGCGGAGAGATTTTCGTTCTGGATATGGGCTCCCCGATGAAGATTGACATGCTTGCCAGAAACTTAATTAAGTTGTCAGGATTCAAGCCTGACGTGGACATCAAGGTGGAATATTCGGGGCTAAGACCAGGAGAGAAACTCTACGAAGAGAAGCTTATGGCGGAAGAGGGACTTCGAAATACACCGAACCGCTTGATACATATCGGTTGTCCGATTCCGTTTAATATGGATACGTTCCTGATTCAGTTGCGGGAATTGATGAAAGCGTGCTATGAAAACAGCGACGCCATTCGTGATAAGGTGGCGGCCATCGTACCGACCTATTACCCTGCCGGTAAGAACGGATGCGAGGAAAAAGGAAAAGCTTACGAAGAACAGCGAAAGCAGATGGGAATGTAGAACAGAATGCAAGACTTCATTGTAAATCAATGAGTCTTGCATTTTTTGTGCTTGAAAAACGTCAATGAGTTGAGTATAATGAGAACACATCAAATAGGACACCGATTATATCGAATCATCTAAAGTGTCCATCGCGTCATTCAAGAGACGCATCAGAATATCAAGACAGTATCGTCAAAGATTTTCAATGTTGGTGAATGAATTGAAGAATGGAAGGTGAGCGCCTATGATTGTGGAATGGCATGTAAATTTTTAGATATTAATTAATTGTACTACCCAAATAAACTGAAACATGTTACAATACAAGGAGAAAACAAAAATGAATAAAAAGAAAAGTTTACAAGAATTAACCTTTAAAGACAATTTTATGTTTGGCGCGGTCATGCTTAATCCGGAAAATTGCAAAGGAATTTTAGAGCGGAGCATAGGAAAAGAGATTGAGCGTGTGGAAGTCAGTAAAGAAAAAAGTATAGTTTATAATCCGGAATACAAAGGGATACGCTTGGATGCATTTGCGAAAGATGAAAATAATACTCACTATGATGTGGAAATGCAGGTGTTAAGGAAACCGGCGATACAAAAACGAGGTCGATATTATCTCAGTCAAATGGATATGGAGATTTTGATGAGTGGATTGACATATGAGGAATTACCCAATACATATGTTATATTTATATGCGATTTTGATCCGTTTGGGGAAGGAAAATATCGGTATACCCGCAAAGCAATATGTGAGGAAGTGCCAGAACTCGATATGGATGATGGTTCCCATGTGATTTATCTCAGCACAAAAGGAAACAACAACGAGGAAGTTTCGAAAGAGTTGGTTGAGTTCTTAAAATTTGTGGGCGCGCCCCTTGCGGATAGTGAAAAGGATTATGGCGATGAATTCGTTAAAAGATTACAGAAAACAATTAGCGAAATAAAAATGAGTCGTGAGATGGGGGCGAGGTATATGACATTTCAGGAATTGTTGAGAGATGAAAGAGCAGAAGGAAGAGCAGAAGGAAGAGCAGAAGGAAGAGCAGAAGGAAGAGCAGAAGGAAGGGCAGAAGGAAGAGCAGAAGGCGATAGGAATCGTCTTGTCAGTCAAATTCAGAAAAAGTTAGCGAATGGGCAGTCGGTTGAAAAGATTGCCGATGATTTGGTGGAGGATTTGATAGTTGTTCAACAGATTGTCAAGGAACTGGAACAAGCCGAATAAGACAAGTAAATATATGTAAGAAAGACATGAAATGCAGGACCATATTATGATTTATAAGTCTTGCATTTTTTGTGTATAAATGCTCAGAATCTGTTGGCTAACTCTTGTAAAAAATTGTATTTTGGAGTACAATAAATTAGTTGAAGTATGTCTAATATGTGTATATAGCAAAATAAACAACTTGGAGTTAAAGAAGCATGAAACAAGAAGTCCGGTATCTGTTGGAAATCATAAAGTACATATTGAATGAAAAACAAGGCGAATTAATGGTTCCGGCAAAAGATATGGACTGGAAACAATTGATTCAACTTGCCAAGGAACACAGCATTCTTGATTTTGTGTATTACGGAGTAGATTGCCTACCGCCGGAACACAAACCATACGACGTACATTGTAAACTTTTAGAACAGGATTTGATTAGTAGCGTTGTTCGAAACTGTAATCAGATAGAAGGTGCGAAAGAACTTTTCTCTGCCTTTGAAGAAGCAGGGGTCTATGCCCTTGCAGTAAAAGGAATATGCACAAAATACCATTATCCGGAAACGGAACTGCGAACGATGGGAGATATTGATATCCTATATCAGCCACAGCAGAATGCAAAAGTGAAAAAGGTTATGAAGCAGTTAGGCTATGAACAAAGGTTGGAAGGAAGAAAGCATGACTGCTATTACAGGCGGCCATATCTCACAGTGGAAATGCACCGTGATTTGGTAGAGGCTGATTCTGTATATACACCTTACTATGAGACAATCTGGGAACGTGTGAAACCAAAAGAAAACTGCCAATATGTTCGGGAAATGACTCTGGAGGATGAATATATCTATACACTGGTTCATTTGGCAAGACATTTCCAAGATGGTGGAATTGGTATTCGATTTCTAATCGATGTATATGTCTATAACCATTTAAAGGATATCGATTGGCAATATATTGAGGCAGAGTTGAAGCAACTTCAGTTATGGGAGTTTTATATAAACATGTCAAAACTCGCAGAATGGTGGTTTGGAGAGAAAATGCCATTACAAGAAGATAAGCAATTTCTCGACAAACTGGCTACATACATTATTGCGAATGGTACTTTTGGAACACAGGAAAATGCAGCAGCAATATCGGTTGCTAAACACGGAAGAGTACAGTTTTTATGGAAGGCAATCTTTCCAAACTTAAAAAACATGCAGTCCATGTTTGTGTGGCTAGATAAATGGCCGATATTATTGCCGTATGCATGGGTGCTTCGTGGTGTGAGAAGTGTGACGTCAAAAAGACGTCGCCAGAATATTAAATATCAAGTGAGCAAATATCAAAATGGTGATAAAGAGTGCGGAGAAAGATTGCAGCAATTTTTTGAAACATGTGGTTTATAGAAGTGTAGAGATTATAACCAGGAATCCTAAGGAGACTAATAGTGAAAAATAAAGGAATTTATGTAAAGATAAAACGAACTATTGATTTTATTATGGCATTGGTAGGTTTGATAGTATTATCACCAATTTTTTTAATCCTTATGTTAGAAATTAAATTGGATTCGCCGGGACCGATTCTTTTCAAACAGAAGAGAGTAGGAATACATAAAACCCACTTTAACATCCTAAAATTCCGTACTATGAAGATAGATACACCAAAGGATATGCCGACACATATGTTGGAGAATCCTGATCAGTATATTACCAAAGTCGGCAAGTTTCTTCGGAAGACATCTTTGGATGAATTGCCACAGATCATCAACATCCTAAAGGGAGACATGAGTATCATCGGTCCGCGTCCTGCACTATGGAATCAATATGATTTGTTAGAAGAAAGAGATAAATATGGTGCCAATGATGTGCTGCCTGGATTGACCGGTTTGGCACAGATTAGTGGGCGTGATGAGTTGGAAATTCCGGTGAAAGCAAAACTGGATGGCGATTACGTAGAGAAAATGAGTTTGGGAATGGATGTAAAGTGTTTCTTTGGAACAATTTTATCTGTGCTTAAATCAGATGGGGTTGTGGAAGGTGGAACCGGAGTATTAGAAGAAGGTACAAAGTAAGATGAAAATATTAGTGGTTTGTCAATATTATACGCCAGAGCCATTTCGTATATCAGATATATGTGAAGAATTGGTAAAAAGGGGGCATGAGGTTACGGTAGTAACAGGTGTGCCAAACTATCCGGAAGGTATTATTTATGAAGGCTACAGAAAAAGGGGAAAACGACGGGAGAATGTCAATGGGGTAGAGGTTCACCGTTGTTTTACAATCGGGCGTAGAACTGGAACTATCTTTCGTTTCTTAAATTATTATAGTTATGCAATTTCCTCATGGTTACATATAAATAGCCTGAAAGATTCCTTTGATGTGGTGTTTGTGAATCAATTATCACCGGTTATGATGGCCTATGCAGGAATCCGAGCTAAGAAAAAGTGGAAGATACCAATGGTTCTGTATTGTCTCGATTTGTGGCCAGAAAGCTTAGTGGCAGGCGATGTTAGTAAAGATTCTAAGATATATAAAATCTTTTATCAAATTTCGAAATATATATACCGAATGGCGGATCAGATATTGGTTACATCCAGAATGTTTTCACAATATTTCGAAGAACAGTTTGGAATCTCAAAAGAGAAAGTACAATACCTACCACAGTACGCAGAAGAGATTTTCTGTGAAAATGAATTAGAAGTCAGGAAAGATACGATTGATTTGACATTTGCAGGGAACATTGGAACCGTACAGAGTGTGGATACCATTATAAAAGCGGCCTCCATCTTAAAGGACAAGTATACCAATCTTCGTTGGCATATTATCGGTGGAGGCGTAGAACTTGATAATATGAAAAAGTTAGCAGATGAGTTGCAACTGACAAATGTCATTTTCTACGGGAGAAGATCGGTGGAAGAAATGCCGAAATATTATGCAATGTCAGATGCAATGCTTGTTACCTTAAAGGACGAGTCGGTACTTTCGATGACTTTGCCGGGAAAAGTACAGTCCTATATGGCAGCGGGGAAGCCGATTATTGGTGCCATTAATGGTGAGACGGCGCAAGTGATTGAGGAAGCAGGGTGTGGTTATTGCTGTGAAGCAGAAGATGCGGAAGGTTTGGCAAAGTGCGTGGAGCAGCTTATTCATCATGCGAACAAGGTAGAGTTGGGAGAAGTTGCTCAAAAGTATTATGAGGAACGCTTTTCGCAACACGGATTTATGGTTTATTTGGAACATAGTTTGAAAGAAGTAGGACAAATATATGAAAATCTTAATGATTAATAGTGTCTGTGGGATTCGGAGTACAGGTAGGATTTGTACGGATCTTGCAAGTGAATTTGAGGCACAAGGGCACGAAGTTAAAATTGCATATGGAAGAGAAGTTGTCCCTGAAAAGTATCAGAAATACGCTGTGAGAATTGGAACGGATTCGGATGTAAGAATCCATGCTTTAAAAACTCGTTTTTTCGATTGTCATGGCTTTGGTTCAAAAAGAGCCACAAAGGTATTTATTGATTGGGCAGAGCAGTTTAATCCGGATTTGTTATGGCTTCACAATCTTCATGGTTATTACATAAACGTGGACATGCTTTTTGAATGGATAAAATGCAGACCAAACATGACAGTTAAGTGGACACTACATGATTGTTGGGCGTTTACGGGGCATTGTGCTTATTTTACTGCGGCACAATGTGAACAGTGGAAAACACAGTGTTCGCATTGCAGCGAGATTCGGCGTTATCCGGTTAGCTTGATTAGAGATAATTGTAAAAACAATTTCCTGAGGAAAAGCGAATTGTTTACAGGCGTTGAGAATATGACTATCATAACGCCTTCGCAATGGTTAGCAAACCTGGTGAAACAAAGTTTTTTGCAAGAATATCCGGTTGAAGTCCATTATAACAAGATAGATACTAATATATTCAGACCTACAGCAAGTGATTTTAGAGAGAAATACAACTTGCGGGAGAAAAAAATAGTGTTGGGTGTTGCAAGCACATGGGGAGGAAGAAAGGGAATTGACGATTTTCTTCAGTTATCAGAAATGCTTGATGATACATATACAATTGTGTTGGTAGGATTGACAGAAAAACAACTCTTAAAACATAAAAAACAAGCGAAAAAGATTATAGGAAATATTGTCGAAAGCAATGACGTGAGGGAATTCCCAGGTGGACTGGTAATTCGACCAAACGTGATGACTTTGTATCAAACAATTACAGGGAAGCAGTATTGTGTGGGACCGAATATGACAGAGAATATAGTGTGTATATCTGCAACAAACAGTCCTAAAGAACTTGCAGAGATATACACAGCAGCGGATGTGTTTGTAAATCCAACGCATGAGGACAATTATCCGACTGTCAACTTAGAGGCACGAGCATGTGGAACGCAAGTCATTACATATGACATAGGTGGAAGTGCAGAGACATTATTCTAAATGTTAAAGACGATCATCATTAACATGAAGGGTGAAATTATGAAAGTATTATTTATGGCTAATATACCATCGCCGTATAGAGTAGATTTTTTAAATGAATTGGGAAAAAAGTGTAATTTAACCGTAACATTTGAAGGTGGTAGTTCCACAGAACGCAGTAAAGACTGGAAAGGTAGAGAAATAGAATATTTTAATCCTATTTTTTTGAAAGGTAAGCGAATAAAGTCTGATCAGTTTTTTTGCCCAAGCATTGTTAAGGTTTTAAAAGAAAAGTGGGACCACATTATCGTAGGGGGATATTCCTCACCAACTGCAATGCTCGCAATCGAGTATATGCGCATAAAAAAGATTCCATTTTGGCTTGAAGCTGATGGAGGAATTGTCACAAAAGAAACACGTTTAAAATATTGGATAAAAAAACATTTTATTTCAGCGGCATCTTACTGGTTAAGTAGCGGCGGTGTTACTACAGAATATTTTGTGCACTATGGGGCAAAACGTTCAAACATATATCTTTATCCATTCACCTCGCTTTTAGAAAGGGATTTTGCATTTGTTAACGAGCGCAAAACCAGGCCAAAGTCATATTACAAACAAAAACTAGGCATAAAAGAAGAAAAAATTGTATTGAGTGTCGGACGTTTCAGTTATGATGCCGGATATGGTAAAGGGTATGACGTACTTTTAAAAGTGGCAGAACATCTTCCAAGCAATGTGGGGATATATATTGTTGGAGATGAACCGACAGAAGAATTTATTAATTGGAAACGTGAAAAGAGGCTCAGTCAAGTTCATTTTATTGGATTTAAAAACAAAACAGAACTTTCAGAATTTTATTTGGCTGCGGATATCTTTGTCCTCTTAACTAGAGGGGATGTGTGGGGACTTGTTATTAATGAAGCTATGATGCATGGATTACCTATAATAACGACAGAACATTGTGTCGCTGGTTTAGAGTTGGTGAGAGAGAATGAAAATGGATATATAGTTAGTTTGAATGACATAAGTACAATTCTAAAGAAGGTTAGTTTTATATTAGAAAATAAAGAACAACAAGAAGCATTTTCAGGGAAAAGCTTGCAGTATATCAAAAAATATACTATTGAGAATATGGCTGAGGCACATGCGATTTGTTTGGGGAAGATAAACATTGTAGAAAAATAATGGTAAAGTTAGGGAGAAAATATGAAAAATGAAGAAACACTTTT
The DNA here is from genome assembly GCA_045629665.1 of Faecalimonas sp. Classification (GTDB taxonomy): domain Bacteria; phylum Bacillota; class Clostridia; order Lachnospirales; family Lachnospiraceae; genus Faecalimonas. The sequence goes on along the minus strand of JAZQRQ010000093.1, from coordinate 13,787 downwards.
AAGTATCATAATACCTGTATATAATGTCGAAAAGTATCTTTCTAGATGCGTGGATAGTATTATGTGCCAAGATTTAAAAGATGTACAGATTATTCTAGTGGATGATGGTTCAACAGATGACAGTCGATATATTTGTGATAAATATGCGCAAAAAAGTGAAAAAATATCAGTTGTACATAAATCAAATGGAGGTGTTTCATCAGCTAGAAATAGTGGATTAGATATTGTAGAGGGTACATTTGTCACTTTTTTGGACTCAGATGATTGGGTGGAAAACACATATATAGAAACGTTGCGTAGAGCTTTAAATGACCAAGATTTGCTTGTTTTTTCGTATTATATCCAGTATGAAGAATTGACAAAAATTGATGAATATAAATTAGAACTATGTGAGTATAGTAAGCCACAAAAGGCTTTGCTACAGTTAGAAAAGAGCGGGATGCTTAATGTTCTGTGGAATAAGGTATACAAAAGGGAATTAATAGAAAAAGCACCTAAGATACGGTTTGAAATTGATTTAGAGCCAGGCGAAGATCTCTTGTTCAACAGTGCTTATTTCAAACGCGTGAAAAGTGTCACACATTTTGATAAAATGCTGTATCATTATATGCGTCAAGGAGAGGACACATTAGCTAACAAATATAGACCTGACTTGGTTAGAAAAAATCGATGTTTTATACAGTGTAGAAAAGAGTTATATTCTTATTTTGAAATGTATTCACAGTTGGAACAACAAGTGTTGGCAAAAGGAAATTTGTGCTATCTTATTGCATGCATTCCTAACATGTATAGACAAGGCGTGGAATGGGCGTCCAATCTGCGTTTGGAATTTTATAAAGATAGTTTGAAGTCAGAAGAAATTAAACATTGGGTAAAATTAATGGACAAGTCTGTTGATATGCAATTTACATTAAAATTGTTTTGTACATTATATAAATTCGGTTCGGCACATTGTATGGAATTGGTTTATTCTCTATTATTGGGGGTACGAAATAAGTTTAAGGGAACATATATTCGCATAAGTAAGCGAATTAAAATATAAAATGACTAGTGGGGATTGTTATGCAGATTATTTATGGATATTCGAATTGTAGTAATAAAAAGTATAAAGAATATTTTGAACAAAACAAAGATGTAAGTTTTCAACCAAATCAAAAGTATCATAGTTTGTTAATAAAAGGATTTTCGGCAGCAGGTGCAAATATTTTGTGCTTGTCAGGTCTGCCAGTTAATAGAAACAATAGTAAGAAACTGTTTATAAATGAACCAGATGAGATTGAAGAAAATGCTATATTTCACTATTATAAGACTTTGAACATTCCTGTTATACGGCAATTAATGATATTTATTGGTGCCTTCATTAAGGTTTTAATAACCAGTAAAAGTAATCAAACAGTTGCTATATGTGATTATTTGAGTATTGCAAATAGTTATGGTATTTTATTCGCATGCAGATTAAAAAAGATTCCTGTTATTACAATTGTTACCGATTTGGCAGATATGTTTGAGGCTAGAAAGAGTTTATCAAAACTTAATAATATGTTATTACAAATGGTCGATGGTTTTATTTTTCTTACGAAGCAAATGAATGAGCGTATCAATAGTCACAACAAGCCATACATTATTTTAGAAGGACATGTGGATGCTAATTTGGAAATGCCAAATTCAGGAGAATCATTTGAGGAGAATTGTGGAAAAAAGGTAATAATTTATGCGGGAAGCATACAAAGATTGTATGGTATCCCTAATTTAGTGGAAGGATTTATCAAAGCTAACATTCCTAATGCAGAAATTCACATTTTTGGCGATGGAGATTATAGAGAAGAATTAGAAATAATTGTTCGCAGACAGGGTAATGTAAAATACATGGGGAACTGTAGCAATCAAGAAGTGGTAGCACAGGAGCAGAGAGCAATGTTACTTGTGAATCCTAGACCAATTGCGCCAGAGTATACAAAATATTCATTTCCATCAAAGAATATGGAATATATGGTTTCTGGAACACCAACGTTAACGACAAAGTTACCTGGGATGCCGGAAGAATATTATCCATATGTTTATTTTATAGAAGACGAATCACCAGATGGTATTGCAAATGTACTTAAACAAATATGTGAGTTACCTAGAAAAGAGAGAGTCCAGAAGGGACTTGAGGCAAGAGCGTTTGTGTTAGAGCAAAAGTCAAATATTATGCAGGCAAAGAAAATTCTTATATTTTTAAAAAATTTTTTTGAAGCGGTATAAAACAGAAATTGTCAGTAAAGCGATAGATGATGCTAGATTAGACAAGGAGAAAGGTGAACATGGTAATTAATAAAAGAAGAATACCAGAAAATATGTTGATTATTATATACATTCTTTATACTATTATGCCTATTGTATCAAGAATGATTAGTACATATTTGACTACATATTTTTATATGTTAATAGTGGTCTTGTTAGTTGTTATTATCTTGTTTTCTGATAAAATAAAGTCGATAAATCAGTACGCGTATTTGTTGTTTCCTTTTATGATATGGCAAGTGGTTGAGGGGTTTGGAGTTAATGGAAATATTTTGATGCAGGGGTATGGTATAGTACTTGCCTTAGTCCCTGTGATGTTAGGTATATATATTTTTCGGAATAGAAAAAAAACAATTAAAATGTTATGTTTAATTGTTTTTTGCGCATTTTTAATTACAATGTATACTACTATCATAGGACTTTTACAATATCCTAGTGCAGCGCGATGGTTGGCTACGGTTGGGTCAGCACAAGATACATTGTTTGTTTTTTATAATTGGAAGAACATTGGGGGATATGAATTAGTCTATTCTGTAGTTTTGCTGTATCCATTGGTGATATTTGCCTTCAAGCAAAAAAGAATCAATCTTTTAGTTGCAATAATATTATCAATGAGTATTTTTTTGCTTTTAATATTATCCGAATATACGATAGCAATATTGTTGTTTGTTATCTCTACCGTGCTGTTTTTTTTGAAAAACAATCTGAAATCAAGTGGAGTAATTTGCTTGGTAATTATGGCAGTAATAACGATGGTTTTGTTTGAGGAGAAAGTTTCTGATTTTCTTGTGTGGCTTGGCAATGTTATTGGTAGTGAAGATGTGTCTGTACGACTTGAAGTGCTGGCTGGTGGTACTCAAGAATTAGAAACTTTTGACGATAAAAGATTTTTGTATTATATGCGTTCGATTAATACTTTTTTTGAACATCCACTTTTAGGTACTGTTTTTAATGGTAGAGGGGGTGTGGGTGGCCATTCTTTTATTCTAGATACTCTTGGAAAAACAGGTGTTTTGGGTGCAATTTTACTTGTTATTATGTATAAGCGACTTTGGAAAATGTTTTATAAGCCATATAAGCGTATGTGTGGGTATGGATATGTAGTGTGGTTTTTTGCACAGGCAATTCTATTAGCCTTTATTAATCCAGGAATGCATTTAGGTGTCTTAGCACTTTTTGGACCATTAATTATTCACACAATTTATGAAGATAAGATGCAACTGGAGATTTCCGCACAAACTAAGGAGTAACGCAATCGGGTTATATAGAAGGAGAAATTTCATGAACATATTAATGATTTGCAGCGGAGATATGAGTAATAACAAATTTCATGCGGCAGGGTGGGTAGAGGCCTTGATTGAAGAATTTTGTCAGAAAGATGATATGAAATTACATGTGATATATCCTGTATATGGAAGACGTGAAGTAATTAAATTACAAATGAAAGGATGCTCTTTTTGCTCATTACCACATCGAAAAAGTATTTACAAAACAGATAGTAAGGCAAGAACTATTATGATGAAAATGTTAGATGAGATAAAACCAGATATAATACATATCTGCGGAACAGAGTATCCATATTGCTTGGAGATGGTGCAAGCAGCAAAAGCGACTGGGAATTTAAATAAAGTTCTTATAGTGATACAAGGTCTTTGTTTTAAAATTGCAGAACATTATTGTGATAGTATTCCGCAAAATGTTAAATGGCGCTTTACGTTTAGAGATATTTTACGTTTCGATAATATATTTTTACAAATGGTAAAAATGGCGCAACGTGGAAAAAACGAGATACAGGCTCTGAAGTTAGTTGAAAACGTGGCCGGAAGGACTGATTGGGATAAGTGTTGTACAAAACTTATAAATCCTAATTTGCGTTATTTCCATAATAACGAGGTCTTGAGAGACGTCTTTTATAAAAACAGTTGGGATATTGAAAGATGTGAAAGACATACCATATTTGTTAGCCAATCTTCATATACGATTAAGGGATTTCACATCCTATTGGATGCAATAAAGTTATTGAAAGAAAAATATCCGGATTTGATGGTATATACGACAGGGAATTTGGTTAACAGCAAAAGGTTTGATATACGAGAAAATTCATATTCAAAATATATAAAAGCAAAAATTCAAAAGTATAATTTGGAGAAGCAAATTCAGTTTTGTGGATACTTGTCAGCAGAAGAGATGATGCAAAGATATTTAAAGGCGAATGTATTCGTCTCTCCTTCTTTGATAGAAAATTCATCCAATTCGATTGGCGAGGCGATGCTATTAGGGTGTCCTGTAGTAGCATCATTAGTAGGTGGAACAAACAATTTTATCCAGCACGAACAGAACGGATTGCTGTATCAGGCAAATGCAGCATATATGTTGGCGTATTATATTGAAAAGATTTTCGAGAATGATGAGTATGCAGTTGGACTTGGTCATGCTGCAAGCGAAACGGCAACAAACATGTTTTACAGAAAAACTAATGTTGATGAACTGATAGCCATATATCATAACATTATAAAAGGATGATATAGTAATAGGAGGTTTTTATGGAGTTGAACTTGGCTCCTATTATTGTTTTTGCATATAATAGGATGGAACATTTGCAAAGGACCATTGAAGCATTAAGAAAAAATGATGGAGCAAAAGATAGTGTTTGTTTTATTTTTTCCGATGGTTGCAAAAGTGAAGAGGGGAAGCAAAAGATTAATAAAGTCAGAGAATATATTCATAGTATTCCTGAGGAATATTTTAGGGAAATTCATATTATACAAGCAAGTGGCAACAAAGGATTAGCAACTTCAGTCATTGAAGGGGTGTCCGATGTTATTTCAAAATATGGACAGGCTATTATTGTTGAGGACGATGTCATTACGGCGCCTAAATTTTTGAAGTTTATGAATGAAGCGTTGGAATTTTATAAAGAAGATTCCAGTGTATGGTCAATAGGTGGGTATACAGTACCAATGTCTTTGCCAGAAGATTATAATGAAGAAGTTTTGGCTGTGCAACGATGCAGTAGTTATTGTTGGGCCACTTGGTCAGATAGATGGGAAAGTATTGATTGGGAGATAACGGACTATTCCAAATTACGTTTCAATATTATAAAGAGGTTGAAATTCAATAGATTTGGTAACGATAGAGCTTCAATGCTTGATGATCAAATGAATGGGCGAGTGAACTCTTGGGCAATTAGGTTTGATTATAATATGTGGAAGAAGAAAATGGTTAATATTCTTCCTGTTAAGAGCTTAGCTAATAATATTGGTCATGATGGTAGTGGAACACATTCTACCGTAAAGGATGAAAGGGATGCTTTTTATGTGGATTTAATGGCAGATTTGAAGATGCCTTGCCTTTCCAAGGTAGAATTAAATGAAGATATTCGAAAGGAATATGTTAAATTTTTCCCGATGTCTATAGGCGATAGAGTGAAAAGATATTTGGGGAATTTGTGGCTATCGGTAAGAAAGTAGCATTAAAAAGGAAATAGGAGGCAAATGAAATATATGAGCAAAGAAAATAACACGCCATTTTTTTCTCTCATAGTACCAGTATACAGTGTTGAAAAATATATTGAGGAGTGTCTGGATTCCATTTTACAACAGACATATACAAATTTTGAGGTCTTGTGTGTAATAGACGGGTCGCCTGATAATTCAGGTGAAATATGCAATAAATACGCTTCGCAAGATTCAAGAATTAAAGTAATATATCAGGAAAATCAAGGAGCAGCAGCTGCAAGAAACACCGGATTAGAAAATGCGACAGGTGAGTATATTCATTTTGTGGATCCGGATGACAGATTGCCAAATTGTGAGGTATATTCACAATTACATAGTATTTTAAAAGGATGTCAATACGACGTATTAGTGGGGCGCTCTAATTATTATCACGATACTTTTGAGGTGAAAACAGAAGTTGGAACTTCAAAAGAAATAAAAAAAGAGAATTATAATAGTTTATCGTTTGTTTTGGAAAACGACTATTTTTTTGCTTTGACCAGTGGAGTTAATAAAATATATAGAAGAACGATGATTATAGATAATCAAGTGTTTTGGCCGTTAAACATTGTAAACGAAGATGATTATTGGTTGCCGAGAATCTTTAACGAGAGCAAAAATGTTATTTTTGTGTCGTTTGATATTTATGATGTCAGAAGAAGAGCGGCATCTATTACTTCGACACGAAGCCATTCTCGAATGAGTAGAAGAGGCCAAGGTTATATGAAAACAGCCCTCGATAATATTGGATTATTACTTGAAAACAGATTATCGAAGAAGGCTATTAAAAATGGAGTTTCATATTATGTTCAATTATATTATACAGGGTTCTATATTAATCGAAAATATGGTGGAACTGAAATGGGAGATTTAGAAGTGGTTAAACACATGCAATATTCAGGAAATATAAAGATGAAACTTATGTATATTTTATCTCGCATTTTAGGAGAAAATGCAGTGTTTGACCTTATGAAGCGGAGGTATAAAATTGACTAATCACACACCATTGGTTTCTGTTTTGTTATGTACATATAATCCAAACCCGGAGTATTTTAAGGCGGCAATCAATAGTGTTTTAAGTCAGACCTACTTTAATCTGGAATTAATTATTGTGAATGATGGGTCGTCTACAGATGTTAGTGCCTTGATCGAAGAAATAAAAGATGAAAGAATAGTTTTTATTGACAACAAGGAAAACAAGGGACTAACACGTTGCCTGAATCAAGGGTTGGTGCAGTGCAATGGTGAGTATATTGCACGAATGGATGATGATGACATATGCGAGAATAATCGGATTGAAAGACAATTAGAAACATTTATTAGAAATGAGCAAATTAATGTTTTGGGAAGTGACGTCTTGGTTTTTGGAGATGAATCTAGAGTTTCGCATTATCTGTTGAAAGGAACAAGAGAGGAACAGCAGATAGATTTATTCTTTAGAAATGTAGCTGTCCCTCACCCGTCTGTCATGATTAGAAGGAGTTTTTTAGAAAAGTATGAACTTAAATATAATGAAAACTTTGTTAAGGCGCAGGACTATGGGCTATGGATGGATTGTGTACAGTATGATAGAATTTATTGTTTGTCGGAGGTTTTGTTGCAATATAGAGTGCATAAGCAGCAAGCATCCAAAAAAAATCGGGAACAGCAAATAAAATCTCAAAATTTTGTGAGGGAAGAACAACTATCTCGACTTGGAATTATTTCGACAGAAAGTGAAATAAAGATACATACAGACTTTTGTGAAGGAACCATAAACATGGATTTTAAAGAACTTAATCTTTTGGGCAAGTGGATATTGAAGTTGGAAAAGGGTAATAGAACAAGTTCTTATTTAAATCACAAGTTGTTTAAGCGTGAGTTGGGGACGAGATTTGCTACCACCGTGTTTCAAAAGATGAAAACTAACATGTTTATAGTTTTAGTTACCATTAAGTATTTTAGAATTATTCTTTGGCATTTTGTGTATAGAAAGGGCGACTTATGAGAACGGATAATGTCTTGAAAAATGGATTTTGGGGGATAGTTTACCAGATTACCAGTATTATTTTAGGTTTTTTCGGAAGAACAGTTTTTATCTATTTCTTAAATTCAGAGTATCTAGGAATTTCTGGGCTGTTTACGAATATTCTTAACATATTATCTTTATCGGAGATGGGGTTTTCATCAGCGATTGCATTTCATTTATATGGTTATCTTGCGCGCGAGGATAAAGAAAGCATTACAGGAATTATGAATTTTTATAAGAAAGTTTATCGTGTAGTTGCGGTGTGCGTGTTGGCGGTAGGACTTTCGGTTGTTCCTTTTCTGCGATTTGTTATTAAGGATACTAGTTTTGATATTACATATGTTGGGATAGTATATGTTATATATTTGATGAATACGGTAGTGTCTTATTTGTATTCATATAAATTTACGATTGCAATTGCGGATCAAAAAAACTATATATTAACGAATATAAGTACAATCTTTCAATTTTTGACAACGATTGCAAATATACTTTCGTTAATTATTTTTCGTAATTATATCATATATTTAATCATCGGAATTGTGTTGAGCCTTATTGGTAATTATTGTAAAACAAAGGAGGTAAGTAGACGATATCCGTATCTTAGAGAAAATACAAAGATAGACCCAGAGGTGAAGAAAAAAATTGTTGCCGATGTGAAGAATATTTTTGCGGGTAAACTTTCCACAGTGATTGTTACGTCTACAGATAATATATTGATATCTGCACTTATTAATATTAGTACAGTAGGTATCTATTCTAACTACTCAATGATGATAGGTTATGTTCAATCTTTTTTAACACAATTTACTTCTGCTACACAGGCTAGTATTGGTAATATGATTGCATCGGAATCAAAAGAACATTCGTATATAGTGTTGAAAAAATTGACTACTATTATTTATTTTGCAGTATCCTTCTGTAGTGTAAGTTTATTTGTGCTATTGAACCCATTTATGAACCTGTGGCTTGGAAAGGAATATCTATTAGATGTCCCCGTAGTTGTGTGGTGCGTGTTGAGTTTTTATATTCAAATTATAAAAGCGCCAGTGTGGTATTCATTGGGAGGGGTAGGATATTTTGCACAGGATCGAGATATTTCTATCATTGGTGCAGTGTCAAACCTCATTATTTCTATTGTTTGTGCATACAAGTGGGGATTGAGCGGAATATTTATGGGGACTGTTTTTTCACAGCTAATTCAATGGGTGTTAAAAATGACACTTTTTATAAAAAAATTTTTAGAAATAGAGACCAGGGAATATATTGCACTATCAGTAAAACTACTGTTGCAAACTATATTTCTTTGCGGTTTGACATATTTAATTTGTGATTTGTGTCAGTTTTCTAATGTATATCTTGACTTTATTGTTAAGGTAATTATGTGCATTGTGATTCCAAATATATTTAATGTTACACTATATAGAAAAACAGACGCATTTGAATATTTGATAGGAGTGACAAAAAGGACTGTAAGAAAATTTTTGAGGAGGGGTAATGGAGAATGAGTTTCGACCAAAGCAAAAAGATAATCTTTGTCCCATTTGCGCATGTTAAAAATAAACAATCTGGTATCAATATTTCGGCGGATACGGAGTCTAAAAAAATTGATGTTTACATGAAAAACATTTGTAATGCACTTGTATCTGCGAAGCGTTATAATCCAACGTGTACAGTTGCATTGGTTACAAATTTAGCTGATTCTCAAATACCTATACATATTAGGAAAATTTTTTGCGAGCAATCTGTTGATGTTTTGCAAGTGGATTTTGATCGCTTTGTATTTGGAGCAGATTACCCATGGTCACTGGCTTTTTACAAGTTTTGTGCCTTATCCCATTTGATGGAGATGGATTATCAATATTTTTGTTGGCTTGATTCAGATGTTTGGGTACAGGGAGAGTTTGATGCCATTTGGAAAGAAACACAGCATTCATTAATGTTGTACGATATTAACCATGGGTTGAATACACGTAATTATGTTGTGTTGTGTGATGAGATGGAGAGGTTTACGGGAAAACAAGAATATATTACTCACTTTGGTGGTGAGTTTTTTGCGGCGAATGCTAGTAATGCGCGTATGTTTCACGAAAGAGCAGTTGAAATATACGAAAAAATGATTCAAGGTGATTTTGTGACTACTAAGGGCGATGAGTTTATTACAAGTTTAGTAGCCTCTCAAATGCAGGGAATAGTTAAGAACAGTGGTGCCTATATTTGTCGATATTGGACTGGCCCATTTCGACTTGTGTCAACATCTTATCAATATAATAGAGTGTTGGTTCTTCATGTTCCGGATGAGAAAGAACAAGGGATGTTGAGGATATTTAATCATTATCTTTCAAAAGGGAGAATACCATCCGATAACAAAGTTTGGTTGATGTTGGGATTGTCACGACCACATTATATAAAATTATTTAAAGCAAAAATTGTAAATGTTTTAAGGAGGAAAAAGAAATGGTGGATTGTACGCTTGTGGTGAGTAGTTGTGATAAGTATGAAGATGCGTGGTATCCGTTTTTTGAATTGTTAAAAAAGTATTGGCCGGAATTGAGTGATTATCCGATTGTAATGATAACGGAGACAAAGATATGTAACCATGAAGGATTAGAGATAAAAACTTTACATCCAGAAAATGTGGATGATAGTTGGAGCAAAAGATTGCTATATTGCTTGTCCCAAATACAAACAAAGTATATCATCTTTTCGCTAGAAGATTTCTTTATACAAAAACAGGTAGATAATAAAGAAATTTTGAAGTGTGTTGAAAGAATGAAAAAAGATCCGGAGATTGCCGTGTTTTATTTTAAAAGAGTATCTGACAGTTGGAAAGAATCAGAATTTGAAGATTATTTTGAAGCTACACCTGATTTAAAATACAGATTAAATGCCCAAATGGCAATATGGAACAGAGAGATATTGATGGGATTTTTGGATGAGAAAGAAAATCCATGGGAATTTGAAATATTAGGTTCTCAACGCATAAAAGATACAAAGAAGAAGTTGTTTTGTCATAAAACGTCAGATAAATACTATCATTTGGATGGTCCATTTCCATATATTATTGGAAAAGAAAATGGTCTGGGGATTTCTCGTGGAAAGTGGCTATGGAATAACAAGAAATTATTCAAGAAACATAAGATTGAGGTAAAGTTGTCTGGCTTAGGCGTGGCGCCAAAGTGGCACTATGGAATCGGGGTGGTATCGAAGATTAGAAACACAGTTTTCCCACCGCTTGTAAGACTTAGAGATGCTTTTCGAAAGATGTAAAAAGATTATAAGTAAAGGACTATTATATGTTAAATAAAAATATTGTACTAACAAATAAAACGATTCTAATTACCGGAGCGGCTGGTTTTATAGGTGCAAATTTGGTAATGTATTTGCTGAATTGTATGGAAAATCTTTGTGTTATTGGGATTGATAATATGAATGATTATTATGATGTAGAAATCAAGGCACATCGATTGGAAAAGATAGAAACATGTGTCGGTCAACACAAGAATTCAAAGTGGATATTTATTAAAGGGAATATTGCAGATAGAAAGCTGATTGAAGAAACTTTTGTTCTGCATAAACCAGACATTGTTGTTAATCTTGCAGCACAGGCAGGGGTTCGATATAGTATTACAAATCCGGATGTTTATATCGAATCTAATATGATTGGTTTTTATAATATATTGGAGGCCTGTCGTCATTCGTATGATAATGGAGAAAAAGGTGTAGAGCATTTAGTTTATGCTTCTAGTTCGTCCGTATATGGTTCAAATGAAAAAGTACCGTATGCTGTGGGTGACAAAGTTGATAATCCGGTATCGCTTTACGCGGCAACAAAGAAGAGTAATGAGTTAATGGCACATGCTTATTCAAAATTATATAATATTCCATCTACAGGATTGCGCTTTTTTACTGTATATGGACCAGCAGGTCGTCCGGATATGGCATATTTCGGGTTTACAAACAAATTAATCAAAGGAGAAAAAATCCAAATTTTTAATTATGGAAATTGTAAACGTGACTTTACATATATTGATGATATTGTAGAAGGTGTGTTTCGTGTTATGCAGAAGGCACCGGAGAAAATTATAGGTGACGATGGTTTGCCAGATCCACCATATGCAGTTTATAATATTGGAAATAATAAGCCAGAGAATTTGTTAAATTTTGTAGATATTCTTCAACAAGAATTAATTCGTGCAGAGGTATTGCCGGAAGATTATGATTTTGAAATGCACAAAGAATTGGTCCCGATGCAACCAGGAGATGTACCGGTGACGTATGCAGATACAAGTGAGCTTGAAAAGGATTTTGGGTTCAAACCTGATACAGATTTACGTACGGGATTGAGGAAATTTGCAGAATGGTATAAAGAATATTATCAAGTATAGGAGGAATGTTGTGATGAGTAATTTCAAGATAGCAGTTGCGGGAACTGGTTATGTGGGGCTATCTCTTGCTGTTTTATTGGCCCAAAACAACCAAGTAACAGCAGTAGATATTATTCCTGAAAAAGTTGAATTAATTAATAACAGGAAATCCCCAATACAAGATGATTATATAGAACAGTATTTGTTAGAGAAAGAACTGAATCTCACTGCAACCATAGATGCAAAAAAGGCTTATGAAGAGGCTGATTTTGTAGTTGTTGCAGCACCAACTAATTATGATAGTAAGAAGAATTATTTTGATACATCTGCCTTGGAAGATGTTATTGAATTGGTATTAGAGTGTAATCCAAACGCGATTATCATTATCAAATCTACTATTCCTGTGGGATATACGGTATCAATTAGGAAAAAATATGGAAGTAATAACATTCTTTTCAGTCCGGAATTTTTAAGAGAATCCAAAGCTCTTTATGACAATCTGTATCCTTCGCGTATTATTGTAGGAGTAGATCTTAATGATGAGAGATTAGTGGAGGCAGCGAAAACATTTGCATTCCTATTGCGGGAAGGTGCATTAAAGTCAAACATAGATACATTATACATGGGCTTCACAGAGGCTGAAGCAGTTAAGTTGTTTGCAAATACATACCTTGCCCTTAGAGTGTCTTATTTTAATGAACTTGACACATATGCAGAATTAAAAGGGCTTGATACAAAGCAGATAATTGAGGGTGTATGTTTGGATCCACGTATTGGGGGACACTATAATAATCCCTCTTTTGGTTATGGAGGGTATTGTTTGCCAAAAGACACAAAGCAACTTTTGGCTAACTATGAAGATGTGCCGGAAAATTTGATTGAAGCAATTGTTGAATCTAACAGAACGCGTAAAGACTTTATTGCAGGTAGAGTGCTTGAAATGGCTGGAGCATATGAGGATAACAGTCAATGGGATGCAGAAAAAGAAAAAGAAGTGGTTATTGGTGTATATCGACTTACCATGAAGTCGAACTCTGATAATTTCCGTCAATCTTCCATTCAAGGAATCATGAAGCGTATCAAAGCAAAGGGAGCAACGGTTATTATTTATGAGCCAACTCTTTCAGATGGAACTACTTTCTTCGGAAGTAGAGTTGTAAATGACCTTAATGAATTTAAAAATCAGAGCGATTCGATTATTGCCAATAGGTATGATAGCTGTTTGGATGATGTAAGAGAAAAGGTTTATACGCGCGATCTTTTTAGAAGAGATTGATAAATAATAACATCTGTGAGTAAGCTTGAAACTCGCAGGTGTTTTTGTTGGATGATCAATTTATTTCGATTTTGCAAAACTTTCAGAGGGCATGAGATTTCAAACTGTTCCCCGCTTAATCCGACCATCATAAAAGTTGTCCTTAAAAGTTTGAATCTCCTTTTGGTTATTATCAATTTAATTTTTGTTCCATTTAATTTTCTATTGTACTTGTTCTTAGAGTATAATTAATATTGGCAAATATAGGAATAATTCCTATCATATAGGGGAAGTAGCAGAAACTACTTCCCAATCATACAGTTTTTCTTTATGATGTTAATTGTCGAGAAAAACACGTAAAGGAGACTGTATGATGA
>JAZQRQ010000092.1:0-3645 GCA_045629665.1 Faecalimonas sp. | reverse complement strand
GTTCAGAATCACTACTAGCAATTCTGTTCCTGTTTTACTGTTTTTAAGGTCATCTTTTCGATGTCCGTTCTTGAAATTTTCTCTTAGAAATTTTCAGGAATGCTTGTTTTGTCATCTATTGTTTAATTATCAATGTTCTTTGCTCTCTTGCGACAGCTAGATTAGAATACCACAGCCATTTTTCAATGTCAACACCTTTTTTTAAAAATTTTTGAAATTTTTTGAGACAATTTCTACAATTTGAAATTAACATAAAAATAGGCTTCGCAACATGCCGCAAAGCCTATTCTGCGTCCTAAAATTTTGTAATAAATTTCATAAGAACGTTTCCATCATATAACTTCGTAAGAATCTGGCTTGCTGCTATATCTGTCATACACGCCTGACCAACAGTCGTGCTATATAGTAGTGTAACCAAAATAAATAGAATCCATACAATAATTAATCCAATTCCTGCTCCAACTACTGCACCGGCAAGTTTGTTCACGCCACCAATGACCGGTATCTTCCCTATAATACCGATTACACCCATGAGGACTCGCGCAATAATTGTTACCGCTATCCATGCTACAAGGAACGCGATAATATCCGCAATCAGTTTGGTAATGTATGCTCCTATGTAATCAATGAAATTCGTCACTCCAAGTGCTTCGTACGCCTCATGATTATTATTCTCCAACAGCATATCTTGAATCACTTTCGGAAGATTAGCACCTTCTATAGCAGAAATCTGTTGTTCTCTTGGAATCTCTACAGTTGACAGTTCCTCCATGGACATACCTTCCGGAACCTCGAACATTGATATCAGTTTACTCTGTACCTTCTCTCCTATTGAAGTGGATTCCTGTATCCATCCACTAATATGAGGGGTTATGGCACCCACCAATAAAATAGAGGCAATGGTAATTCCTAGCGACAGTGCAATTTTCAAAAATCCTCTTACATATCCAACAATAATGCTAATGATAAATATAGCTGCTACTACCAATAATAATTTGTTCATTTTTCCTCTCCTATTTTGCAAGACGTACTTCGTAGAATCCGCTTGCATTTATCACCATGTATTTATTTAGCCCACCAAGTGTGATTATCTCCATGATTTTTTGGTCTATGTTTCCTTCGTATTTCTTTACGCCGTTTTTCATATAGATGGCGCAGGCCTGACCGTCATACAGAATGACCCGTTCATCTGCAATCTTCAAATTCTCATATTCTTTGTCTACATCGACCGACGACAACAATTTGCCCTTACTGTTATAGATATTCAGTTTGTAATCTGTTGCATTATTCTTTCTCAGTAAAACTGCAACAAACTCTTCATTATATGCAACACTCTGAAGTTCTGTCTTTAGTTCCACACGCGATGTCTCTTTGATTTCCTTCAGCCCCTTATTAAAAATCAGTGCGTTATCTGCCACAAGAAGCGAAATATCATGTCGCATAAATGCGGTAACGGGAATCACTGTGTTTCCAAAATCCTTCTGGTAAACCTGATAATCTTTCGCCTTGTTACCATCTCCGAAGTAATAATAGGACACTTTGGTTGTCACTTCAGTTCCTTCTGTATATATATAGGAAACAATCAGCGTATTTCCGTCTTCCGAAAGAGAAACATCTACGGGATAACCCATATTTTTTGGAATAACTTTGTGTTCGACCAACTTATTTCCCACAGCATCATAACAGAGCACAAGTGGCATTTTCTCATCTTTTAATATAGCACTGACAATACCCTGCGATGAAACTGCAAATTTTTCAATCGTCTTTGTCGTCTGGATCTCTCCTTTTAATCCATGCTTTTGGAAAACCAAAATGCTTGTCCCACCTTTATCTCCAATCGCAACACTGTCTCCGCACATTTCCACCATTGGACTATTCATCTGACAAGGTTGATTCCATACCTCATCCCCTTTTTCAGTAAGAAGAACAACCCCATCTCTACTATATCTTAATACTCCATCCAGACATTGTATATAATTCGAATTGTCTGTGTTGTTATTTTCATATACAGTTGTAAGTTCCACATAATTATACGTCTGGTATTTGATCAGGAAATAAATTCCTACAATCGCTACAATTACAACAACAGCAGACAGAAGTATAATCTTTTTCTTTTTATCTTTCATGCCATGCATATCCTTTATCCTTTATATGTGCATAAGTATAACACATTTTTCTCTAAGGTAACAGTAATTTTTGTCCGATAAATATTAAGTTTCCATCTTCAAGACCATTTAGTTCGCAAATTGCTTTCACATGCGTCACATCGCCATACTGTTTTCTGCTGATTGTCTCCAATGTATCACCCTTCTTTACAATGTATGTCTTTGGCTGCTGAATAACCGGAGGTTCTGTTTCGTCTGCTTGTCCATCTTCCGGCTCTGTTGTCTCTGTGCCTTCCGGATTTGTGGTTTCAGTGTCATCCGGATTCGTTATCTCCATGTCATCCGGATTCGTTATCTCCGTGTCATCCGGTCGTTCTTCCGTAGTCTGCTCATCCTCTTCGTTTTCAGAAGATATATTGTCACCGAACACCTCTACTGTTTCATCTTCCTTATTCTCCGGCTTTTCATCTGATAGTGCATGGATGGAATCTTGTACACCCTGCATTTTATCATAGTTATTCAGCATGGTTACACCGATTACTACAATTACCAAGACCAAAAACGTGCTCATGCCATACACCAGACGAGAATGATTTTTCTGTTCTGCTTTCTCATTTTTCTCTCGAATCAGGCTTCTAAAATTTTTAGTAACTCTGTCTTCAATAATTTCGCTGGGAGTAAATCCGACTTTTTTGCGTGTGGCAATCATATAATTCTGCATTTCCACATTTTTTTCATAGTAAACATAATGTCCGCTGCACTCCATCATATCACGGTATTTATATATGTAGTATTTCTCTTCCTTATCCCGTGTGTTTTTGGTAACAAAGATGCTTTTCTCGCGCGAAAAATATCTCTGATGAATCTTGTTTATATTGTGGTTCACCTCCAATGAATGCTCTCCGCCGGTGATAAACCAGCCTAATATTTCCGCATCGCCGAAGTACTCCTTGCACTTCTCACACGCATCCTTCCATACATGTTCTCCAACCACAAAATCTTTGCCCTTTACTCCAAGTTCTTTCATTCGAATTGCTCCATATACATATATGTAATCCTGGTCCTCTTCTTGTACTGTCTCTCCAATCAGGAATGCCCCCACCATTTCCTGCTCTGCCTTCTCACATAGTTGGTTAAAAAACGTGTCCACATAGTCTTCTATGTAAATTTTAGAACTGTCACTTACATTTCCGATCTGTCTGACATTCTTCGGAAGTTGTCTCTTCATTTCAATCACCTCATACATTTTTTCCATTATACTAGCATGTCCAAAATGCTGATTTTGCCATATACTGTCAGGGGAATCATGAAATGTTCGACAAAAAAGGAGAGTAGATTCTCTTCCTCTACTCTCCCTCTGAATTTTCGCAAATTTTATACGAATTCTTTTACTTTTTTGTAGATACTTTCTGCATCAAGACCGTATTTCTTAATCAATGCTACTGCAGGTCCTGATTCACCAAATGTATCATTGACACCAATCTTAAGCATCTTTGTAGGTGCCTTTTCTGCAAGTACATCTGCAACTGCACTTCCAAGT
>JAZQRQ010000091.1:0-3005 GCA_045629665.1 Faecalimonas sp. | reverse complement strand
AGTCACGATTGGGACAGGTCTTAAGTTTTTGAATAAGATCTGTATTTGTTTCATGGTATAATTCAAGCATTGAGTAGGAATTATTTCCAAGGTCAAGCAGAAGTTCGATTGCATCATTGTTTGACTTTAAAACTGTGAGTTTGCCATTTCGTCCCAATAGATTCTTGAAAAGACCTTTTCCCGTTTCCTTGTCAAAACTGATAAGGAGACCATCTGTGTTGTTGTCTATTACATATTCTCCCCATATTTCCCCGTTTTCATAGAAAATGAAATAGGTGTAATGTGCTGATATGTTTCCATTCTCGAATTTAAGATATGAAGCATTTTCCTCTTCTGGATCTGATGGGGAATTTCCATAACTATGATCCTTGTGGACTGCTCCATTTTCTATAATTACTGGATATTCATTCCATTTCCATACTCCATTCACTTCCTCAGAAGAGATGTTTACCTGAGTCTCCTTATTTGTCTGAGGATCTTTTTCTATCTCAGGAGTAATCGCTGACTCGCAAGATATTGCGAGAACTACGCTCAGCAATGTGATGAAAGTTTTTAATCGCATACTCTTTAGAATCAAATGTTTGTGCCTCAAAGATAAAAAAAATCAATGCGTTGAGTGTTTTTTTACTCTTATAATTCTATGACATCTCCGTCGTGTGCAAGTGTTACGTCTGGGAAGACCGTTTGTATTTCATCCAGGAAGAAATCCACAGAAGGGAATCTAGATGAATAGTGCCCTACAATAAGTTTTTTCACGGCAGCATCTTTAGCGACTTGAGCTGCTTGGAGAGTGGTGGAGTGGAAGGTCTTCTCGGCCATCTCTGTCATCTCTGCCGGGAATGTCGCTTCGTGATATAGTACGTTGACACCTTTTATCCAGTCTTTGAGTTTGTCAAACGGAGCTGTGTCACTGCAGTAGGCATAGCTGCGAGGCAAATATCTGTAGTAGGTGACATCTTCATTCCTGATTACAAGAGTCTTTCCGTCAATAGACTCTCTTACTACGTCTTCTCCTCTCTTGAGAGTCCCGATGTCTGTCAATGAAAGGTCATATTTGGAAATGGCTTCTTTATGAACGTTGCGCTGGGGCATCTTCTCTCTGATGATGAAGCCGAATGTTTCCACCCTATGATTCAGGGGAAAGGCCAGAAGCTCTGTAGTGCGATTTTCATAGACAACCTCTGGTGAAGTCATCTCAAGCGGAATGAAATGAATGTCAAACAGAAGCCCCTCTCCAAACTGTGTCTTGAAGAATTCAAGAATTGGAGAGAAGCTGGCAGGTGCGAAAATATTCAGCGGCGCCTTTCGAGCCAGAAGTCCCATAGTCGAGAGCAGTCCAAAGATTCCGAATATGTGATCGCCGTGGATATGGCTCAGGCAGATATGCTCGATGTTCAGAAACGACACCTTGGCTTTCCTAAGCTGTATCTGTGCACCTTCACCGCAATCAATCATAAACAAGCGTCCACGCACATCCACAATCTGTGCGCTTGGAAATCTTTGTGTTGTGGGTAGTGCCGACGCCGTCCCCAATATCTTGACTGTAAAATTCATCCTTAATCCGACTTTTAGAGTTCCTTAGTTCTCCCTACAAATGTAACTCAAATTCTTGGATGTAAGCATACATCATATATGAAGATGTACGCGGGGGTCAAAATCTTTGACTCCCGCGTGCACTGAATCGCAATCCTGCGCGCTGTATTTAGTTATGACTGTACGTCGCGGTCCCAACTTTTGACCTCCGCGTACACCCGCTCCATCCTTCTTTTTGCTGCCTCCTACACATCGTGACATGATAAAAAACATTAAAAATGAATAAAAAAAAGAAATATCTTACAAGATGCGATCTTAAGAAATCAAGTATGCTATAGGATTTTAATAAATTGCAAAAAAATGTATGAAGGATTTGGAGCTGAATGAACTTTTTAAGGGCAATGTCTATCATGTCTGTACTGATGGCACGAATTGTCCGCTCATTATGAAATCAGATGATGATTTTAAGATAGCATTAATTTATCTGACAGTTGCAGCTAGCAGATTTTCTGTTCAGATTGCAGTTTACTGCTTAATGTCTAATCATGTGCACGTTCTTGTGCTCTGTGAAACACGAAAACAGGCACAGGATTTTATACGGCATTTTAAGCAATTGTATTCTACCTATTTGTCTAAGACCTATTCTATGCATGCTGCTATGAAAGGTGTTGCTGATAGTATAACTTTGATTGATACCTTGCAATATCTTAGAAGGTGCATTGCCTATATATTACGTAACCCGATCTCTGCGCGTGTCTGTAAGAAATTAGATGAGTACCCATGGTCTAGTTATTCCTGCTATTTTACATCTTCCAATCAGGAGTTGGATGGATACTTTGTGGCTTCGATGTCAGCCAGACTGCGAAGAAGGATGTTAAGAATAGACAGGAGTCTGGAAGGTTGTACTTTGCGTATCGATTCAGAAGGGAAACCTATTCCCGAGTCTTTTGTAAGAAGTGATTTTGTTGAACGTGTCTTCTTGAATTCCGGGAAATCATTCTTGTATTATCTTGGTAGTTGTAATGATTCTGAAATGGAATATGATTTGACTATAAGATCGCAATTGTCTGCTACTGATATGGATTTGGCAACTCGTGCTGAAGAAATTGCAACGGCATATTTCATGGGTAAATCTGTGGCAACCTTGACCACTCAAGAAAAATGCAAAATGCTAAAGAAACTATATTATTCGACTAAGACAAGCATTCCTCAGATGAGTCGTGTTTTGGGACTGCCAAGAAATCTCGTGCAAAAAATACTTTCTACATAAAAAGTGTACACGGGGGTCAAAATCATTGACTCCCGCGTACGCTAAATCGCAATCCTGTGTGCTATATTCAATGTTGACTGTACGTGGCGGCCCCTATTCTTAACCCCCGCGTACACTCATCCCTTAGCAGAGCGTAGCCTTGATGAAGTCGATACGTTTTGCGAACTCTGTCTTGCCGATGAGAGTAACGATGTCTGCGATG
>JAZQRQ010000090.1:0-23231 GCA_045629665.1 Faecalimonas sp. | reverse complement strand
GAATAAAGTAATTTTAATGGGACGTTTAACAAGAGATCCTGAAGTTAGATACTCACAAGGTGAGAACGCAACAGCAGTTGCACGTTACTCATTGGCAGTAGACCGTCGTTTCAGACGTGAAAATGAGCCAACAGCAGATTTTATTAACTGTGTGGCATTTGGAAGACAGGCAGAATTCGCTGAGAGATATTTGCGCCAAGGTACAAAGATTGCAATTACCGGACGCATCCAGACTGGTAGTTATACCAACAGAGATGGTGCGAAGGTGTATACAACAGATGTTGTTGTAGAAGAGCAAGAATTTGCAGAGAGCAAAGCAGCAAGCGGTTCGGCAGCTCCGGTTAACAACTATCAGGCAAGCCCGGCACCATCGCCAAGTTCAGATATTGGAGATGGCTTCATGAATATTCCGGATGGAATCGATGAAGAATTACCATTCAGCTAGACGATTGATTGTGTAGTAGAGTTTGAACATGCGTGTTCGAGAATAAAATAGGAGGTATTGACAAATGGCTTTTGATAAAGGTAGTAAAACAGATTCTCCAATGAAGAGAAGAAATATCCGTAGAAGAAAAAAAGTATGTGTATTCTGTGGAAAAGAGAATAACGAAATCGACTACAAAGATGTAGCTAAGTTAAGAAAATATGTTTCTGAAAGAGGAAAAATTCTTCCAAGAAGAATCACAGGAAACTGTGCAAAACATCAGAGAGCTCTTACAGTAGCTATTAAGAGAGCTAGACATATTGCGCTTATGCCATATGTACAAGATTAATTACAGTAAGATGAAACCCGTCGCGAATTGCGACGGGTTTTTTGTGTCAAACTAAGAATCTTTTTCCATCATTGCTTTCACCGAGGAGGCGTATTCAGAAGGGGTCATTCCGGTCAGTTTTTTAAATTGTCTTGAAAAGTAATGTATCGAAGTATACCCCAATTGTTCGGAGATTTGTGTAAAGTTCAGTGAACCGATTCGAATCATATGTTTCGCATTTTGTATTTTCAATTTTGAAAAATATTCAATGACACCCATGCCCGCTTCTTTTTGAAACACATTCTGCAGTTGGGTGCGTCCAATCATATTATCCCGGCATATGGTTTCTATAGACAATCTTGCAGGCAGGTTATCTTCCATGTAATCAGAAACTCGTCTGAAAATATCCGTGGAGCTTTTTGTTACCGGAAGTTGTATCTCCTGTTTAGAGGAGGAGTTTCTTCGAATGAGATTCAGTAGAAAACATTCCAGATATACCCGAATCAATTGTTCACTTCCAATTGGAACATTATGTTTCTTTTTCATTTCCATCGTATAGGGATTATTTAGTGGCGTGTCAAAGAGATTCTGGGCTTCCACTAAAATCTTGGCAAGAAGAGAACGTTCTTTCTCGT
This sequence comes from Faecalimonas sp., assembly GCA_045629665.1. GTDB lineage: Bacteria > Bacillota > Clostridia > Lachnospirales > Lachnospiraceae > Faecalimonas. The sequence goes on along the minus strand of JAZQRQ010000090.1, from coordinate 21,844 downwards.
CTATTTTAAAAACTTTTTGCTTAAAAAAGTCCATTAAAGGGCTGTTACATTTGAAGGAGATAACTACAAGGTTTGGTGCAACCTGGCTGTAAGTAGATACATTGTGGAATTCGTTTGGCTCGTGAAAAGCAATTTCGCCTTTATGCAATGTAAGTTCCGTTTCATCCATACATATTTTTACAGACCCTTTATCTACGCAGACGAATTCCCAAAAATCATGAGATTCACCTGTAAAAAGGAATTTTCCAGTATATTCGAAATAGTGAATGGTAAACAATTCATCAATATGAAGACAATCTTCCAAGGTGGTTCCGATGTAACTCATAAGTAGTTGCTCCTTTTATCACATGCATCTTGATAGATAAATATTAACCTATTTATAATAAAAAAGCAAGAAAAAGGTGAATTGTGCAAATGATGAAGACAATAAGACAAAGATTTTTGGGATTAGTTGTACTATAATAATCTATTATAGTATGCAAATTTACGGAGGAAAGAAAAATGCAAAAACCAGTGTTAGTGATTATGGCAGCGGGAATGGGAAGCCGATACGGCGGATTAAAACAGATTGACCCAATAGATGACCAGGGTCATATTATTATGGACTTTTCTATATTCGATGCCAAGAGAGCAGGCTTTGAGAAAGTTGTATTCATTATAAAGAAAGAAAACGAAGCGGATTTCAAGGAAGCCATTGGAAATCGAATCGAAAAAGTTATTGATGTGGCTTATGCATATCAAGATTTACATAATCTTCCGGAGGGATTTGAAATTCCGGAAGGCAGAGTAAAACCTTGGGGAACTGCACATGCTGTGCTCAGTGCAATTAATGAGATTGACGGACCATTTGCTGTTATCAATGCAGATGATTATTATGGCAGAGATGCTTTCCACAAGATTTACAAGTTCTTAACTTGCAATGAGGATGATGACAAGTACCGCTATGCAATGGTGGGATACAAGTTAGAAAACACATTAACTGAGAATGGTCATGTTGCCAGAGGTATCTGTACAATCGATGAAAATGACTATTTGGTGAAAGTGGAAGAACGCACCAGAATTGAGCGTAAAGGCGATGGCGCAGCATATACAGAGGATGATGGGGAGACATGGATCCCGGTTGCAACAGACAGTATTGTGTCTATGAACTTGTGGGGCTTTAGTGCAAGTTTCTTAAAAGAGATTAAAGCAGGATTTGCAGCATTTTTAGAGGAAGGGCTCCAAAAGAACCCATTAAAATGCGAGTATTTTCTTCCAACGGTTGTAACGAACCTTTTGAATGCAGGCAAGGCTACAGTAACGGTATTGACTTCCCAGGACAAATGGTATGGTGTGACATACAAGGAAGACAAGCCGGTTGTGGTGAATGCAATTAAGATGATGAAGGAAAATGGTGTTTATCCGGAGCAGGTATGGTGTGGAAGAGGAGAAGCACTGGTGAACTTCAAATTAAAAGGTATGGTAATGTCAGCAGTTCCTTACGGAAGCGGACATATCAATGATACATTTTTAATGACACTCAGAAAAGATGACGGAAGTGAAGGACGTGTGATTATGCAGCGTATGAATGATGCTATCTTCACACAGCCGGAACAGTTGATGGAAAACATTTTAAATGTGACGTCTTACCTTCGAGAAGTGATTATTCAGAATGGTGGGGATCCTGAGAGAGAGACGTTAAATGTAATTCGTACAAAAGACAATAAGCCTTACTTTATAGATTCTGAGGGTAATTTCTGGAGATGCTACATCTTTATCGAGAATGCAAGAACTTATGATAAGGTGGAATCTGTGGAAGACTTCTACCAGAGTGCGGTTGCATTTGGTAACTTCCAGAGACTCCTGGCAAATTATCCGGCAGAGACTTTGCATGAGACTATCAAAGGATTTCATGATACAAAGGCTAGATTTGAAGTGTTTAAGAAGGCAGTTGCAGACGATGTATGTGGACGTGCGGCTTCTGTACAGGAAGAAATCAACTTCTATCTTGAACATGAGGACCTTGCAAATGTATTTGGAGATATGCTTGCAAACGGTGAGGTTCCGCTTCGTGTTACACACAATGATACTAAGTTGAACAATGTTATGCTTGATGATGCCACGAGAAAAGGTATCTGTGTTATCGACCTAGATACGGTTATGCCGGGTCTTGCCATGAATGACTTTGGTGATTCTATCCGCTTTGGTGCAAGTACAGCCGCTGAAGATGAGAAGGATTTGGATAAAGTTTGGTGCGATATGGAGTTGTTTGACGCTTATGCAAAGGGATTTATTGAAGGCTGTGGCGGTAAACTGACATCCAAAGAGATTGAATCGCTTCCGATGGGAGCTAAGGTTATGACTTATGAGTGTGGTATGCGCTTCCTTACAGATTATCTTCAGGGAGATGTTTACTTCAAGGTTCACAGAGAAGGACATAACTTGGATAGAACACGGACACATATCAAATTGATTCAAGATATGGAAACAAAGTGGGATATCATGAATAGTATTGTTAAAAAATACAATGTATAAATAAGCGTGCAGGAGGAAGGGTGCAATGGCAATCTTAGTAACGGGTGGAGCCGGATATATCGGTAGCCACACATGTATTGAACTTATCAATGCGGGATATGATGTAGTAGTACTAGACAATCTTTGCAATTCGAGCAAAGAGTCTTTAAGACGTGTTGAAAAAATTGTAGGGAGAGAGATTCCGTTCTATGAGGCGGATATTCGCGATGCAAAAGCACTTCAAGACATTTTTTCAAAAGAAGACATTTCCGCGGTTATCCATTTTGCAGGACTCAAGGCTGTGGGAGAGTCTGTAGCAAAACCATTAGAATATTATGACAATAATATTGCTGGAACAATTGTGCTCTGCGATGCTATGAAAAATGCCGGTGTAAAGAACATTATCTTCAGTTCTTCTGCGACTGTTTACGGTGATCCGGCATTTATTCCGATTACAGAAGAGTGTCCAAAAGGACAGTGTACCAACCCATATGGCTGGTCTAAGTCTATGCTTGAGCAGATTTTGACTGACCTTCACACCGCAGATGCAGAGTGGAATGTGGTGTTACTTCGTTATTTTAATCCGGTAGGGGCACATAAGAGTGGAACTATCGGTGAAGACCCTAAGGGCGTTCCGAACAATTTGATGCCTTATATTACACAGGTAGCAGTAGGTAAGCGAGAATTCCTCGGTGTATTTGGAAATGATTACGATACACACGATGGAACAGGTGTGCGTGACTATATACATGTGGTTGACCTTGCGGCCGGACATGTGAAAGCCCTTAAAAAGATTGAAGAGGGTGCAGGTGTGTGTGTTTACAACCTGGGAACAGGTAATGGATATTCTGTGCTCGATATGGTAAATGCATTTAGCAAAGCCTGTGGAAAAGAGTTGCCGTACAAGATTCTGGACAGACGTGCCGGTGATATTGCGACATGCTATGCGAATCCTTCAAAAGCGAAGGCTGAGCTTGGCTGGGAAGCAGTCCGTGGGTTAGAGGAAATGTGTGAAGATTCATGGAGATGGCAGTCAAACAATCCAAACGGATATGAGGGTTAGATATGAAAATAGGAATCATGGTGTGTGGTTTGTTCATCATATGTATGGCAGTTTTGTTGCTTATTTATATGCGCAACAACTCCTTGAAATCCACGAAGTTAGGAAGCAAAGGGGAGCAGTATGGTTTTCTTCATAACGCTTTGCTTATAGAGATGCCGGTTCCTTATGCTGTTTTAGCAGAGGATGGAAAAATATTGTGGGCAAACGACCGATTCGTGTCGGTTTTTGAGAAAGAACAGACAACGGAACGATACCTCAGCAGTTATATTCATGAATTAAATCGCAGTGTTTTTCCAAAAGAAGAAGGAGTTGTGACACAACTTGAGGTTTCTTATGAAGAACGGGATTACAAAGCGACGGTGATGTGTGTTTCGCTTAAGAACCTTCATGCCATGGAGGGCTCTTTTGGTTTTGCAAAAGATAGAGAATTATTTGTTACAATTACCTTGGAAGATATTACAGACCTTCATTGGTATATCCGGGAAAATGAGGGCCAAAAGCTGGTTACCGGTCTCATCTATTTTGATAATTATGATGAGGTTATGGAGAGTATTGAGGAAGTAAGACAGTCTCTTCTGATTGCTTTGATTGACCGAAAAGTGAATCAATATCTTGCCAATTTTGATGGACTTGTAAAAAAGATGGAGAAGGATAAATATTTCTTCGTTGTTAAAAAACAGTACTTCAAAGAAATGATAAAAGGCAAATTTGCTGTTCTTGAAGATGCGAAGAGTGTGAATATTGGAAATACCATGCCGGTAACCTTGAGTATCGGCATGGGTTTGTCCTCTGAAACATATGCTCAGAGTTATAATAATGCCCGTGTGGCAATTGACCTTGCACTTGCCAGAGGCGGTGACCAAGCAGTTGTGAAAGAGGGAAAAAATATCAAGTATTTTGGTGGCAAAAGAGAGCAGGCCTCGAAGAATACCCGTGTAAAAGCGCGAGTGAAAGCAGAGGCACTCCGAGAATTCATTATGTCGAAGGACCAGATTATTGTTATGGGACATAGCATGACAGATTCGGATTCATTTGGTGCCGCAGTTGGTATTTATCGTGCAGCGCAGACGATGCAGAAAAAAGCACATATTGTAATTGATGAGATAACAACTTCTGTCCGTCCGTTTTATGAGGATTTTTGCAAGAATTCCAATTATCCGGAGGATATGTTTATTAAACCATCCGATGTTCATAATGTTATGAATGACAATACGATGGTAGTTGTTGTGGATACGAACCGACCGGAACTAACGGAATGTCCGGAACTCCTAAAAACAGCAAAAATGATCGTCGTGTTTGACCATCACAGACAGACAAATGATGTGATTGAAAACACGGTGTTGTCTTATATTGAACCTTATGCATCTTCTGCGTGTGAAATGGTTGCAGAGATGTTACAATATATTTCCGACGATATTAAGATTACCGCACTTGAGGCAAACAGTATGTATGCCGGCATTATGATTGATACCAACAATTTTATGAACCGTACCGGCGTGAGAACTTTCGAGGCAGCAGCGTTTTTGAAGCGTTGCGGCGCAGATATTGTGCATGTACGCAAGGTGTTCCGTGATGACTTGGAATGGTATCGTGAACGTTCAAAGGTTGTCAGCAGTGCTGAAATTTTCCACGAGGAATATGCGATTGCACGATTTGAAAATGAAGATGTTGACAGCCCGACGATTATCGGTGCACAGGCAGCGAATGAATTGCTGAATATTAACGGAATTAAGGCTTCATTTGTTTTGACTGAATATTTTGGAAAGATTTATGTAAGTGCGAGAGCAATTGATGAAGTAAATGTTCAGATTATTATGGAAAGATTGGGCGGTGGCGGTCATATCAATACAGCCGGAACACAGTTCCAGCATACCGATATGGACGAGGCAATTAAAGCGCTAAAAGAAACCATTGATACGATGATTGCAGAAGGAGATATATAACATGAAAGTAATTTTACTTCAGGATGTAAAAGCCCTTGGAAAAAAGGGAGAGATTGTAAATGTAAATGATGGATATGCAAGAAACTTTATCCTTCCGAAAAAACTGGGTTTGGAGGCAACCGGAAAGAATCTCAATGATTTGAAACTTCAAAAGGCGAACGAAGAAAAGATTGCACAACAGATTTTGGACGAAGCGAAAGAACTGGCAAAGAAATTAGAGGCTGGGAAAGTTGAGCTTGCCATCAAAATCGGTGAAGGTGGAAGAGCATTTGGTTCTGTTTCCAGCAAAGAAATTGCAGTTGCAGTAAATGACCAGATGGGATATGATATCGACAAGAAAAAAATTCAGTTGAAGGATGCAATTAAAGCACTTGGAACTCACACAGTTCCGGTTAAATTACATCCAAAGGTAACAGCGGAGTTGAAAGTGATTGTAACAGAAGAATAGGAGGCTTTCATTATGGATGAAGCGCTCATTAAACGAGTATTGCCTCATAGTATTGAAGCAGAACAAGCGGTAATCGGTGCGATGCTGATGGATAAAGAAGCGATTCTGACATCATCAGAGATTGTGAGTGGCGATGATTTCTATCAAACTGCTTATGGTGTGATTTTTGAAGCGATTGTTGAGATATACAATGAAGGGAAACCGGTAGATTTGATTACTCTTCAGTCGCGTCTGAAAGAGAAGGATGTCCCGGCGGAAATCAGCAGTTTGGAATTTGTAAGAGACTTGGTGGCAGCAGTACCGACATCAGCCAATGTAAAATATTATGCGGAAATCGTTTCTGAAAAGGCGATGTTGCGTCGCCTCATAAAATTAAATGAAGAAATTGAAAACATGTGTTATCTCGGCAAGGAGCCGATGGAAGCAGTACTTGAGACAACAGAGAAGAAAGTCTTCGAATTGGTTCAAAAGCGCAACACCGGTGATTTTGTGCCGATTAAACAGGTTGTTCTAAATGCCTTGGATAAGATTGAAGCGGCATCTAAAAATGCAGGAAGTGTAACCGGTATTCCAACCGGATTCTTGGACCTGGATTATAAGACTGCGGGACTGCAACCGTCAGACCTTATTCTGATAGCGGCAAGACCTTCTATGGGTAAGACAGCGTTTGTCCTTAACATTGCACAGCATGTTGCGTTTAAGGTTAACAAATCAGTCGCAATTTTTAGTTTGGAAATGTCTAAGGAGCAACTTGTGAATCGTCTGTTTGCGTTGGAGGCGCAGGTGGATGCTCAGTCGCTTCGTACCGGTAACCTAAAAGATTCTGATTGGGAGAAACTAATTGAAAGTGCCGGGATTATCGGAAAATCAAAACTGATGATAGACGATACTCCGGGTATCTCCATATCGGAACTTCGTTCAAAATGTCGCAAGATGAAGTTAGAGCATGGGCTTGACCTTATTATTATAGACTACTTACAGTTGATGACGGCACGTGTCGGCAGCAGAAGTGAATCCAGACAGCAGGAGATCTCCGAAATCTCAAGAGCGCTTAAAGGAGTAGCCAGAGAGCTGAATGTTCCTGTAGTTGCCTTGTCACAGCTCAGCCGTGCAGTAGAGCAGCGTCCTGACCACAGACCGATGATGTCTGACCTTCGTGAATCCGGAGCCATCGAGCAGGATGCCGATGTTGTAATGTTTATTTATCGCGATGACTATTATAATAAAGATACAGAACTCAAAAACGTTGCTGAGATTATAATTGGTAAACAAAGAAATGGTGCGATTGGAACTGTGAACCTGACATGGCTTCCACAGTATACGAAGTTTGCGAATTATTTGAAAGAGTAAGGGAACTGGGTATGAGGAGATGAATAAACACCCCTCATACCCAGTATTTTTTTGATAACTTTCTAACCTTCAAAAATTCTTCTTAATTGTTTCAAAGGTGTTGCGCGAGCATATTCTTTGCGATACAATTGTTGTTGACGAATCAAGCTGTCAAGCTTCTTATATCGTTCTTCCTCTTGTTGCTCTTGTGCAAGAAATAAGTATCCCATTTCCTTTATTACTGATTGTGTAATTGCTTCTTGTAGTACATGATTGTTTTCGAGAAGTGCTTGTTGCAGTTCTGTTAAAGAAGACTCTTCTTTTAAATTTTCTGCTTGCTTTTGTTTTTTTAACTTTGCTCGGGTCTCAATCATATCCGGAATTAATGCTTTTAACTCTTTTAACAACATTCCTTGTTCTTTTAGTTCCTTAATACAGTTAAACAACCGTACATCCTCTTCTGTATAGTATCGATGTCCCATTTCAGTACGCCCAATATTAAGCCCAAGCTCTTCTTCCCAGTGTCTCATGACGTGAGCTTCTACGTTGACACGCTTGGATGCTTCTGAAATCATATAACGAACTTCGCCCATACAAAATGCCCCCTATAATCATATTTTTGATTTATGTATCATACATATCATAACATAAGATGGACAAAATGTTACCCCAAATCAATCATCAAAGTTCGACATTTGTTTTGAAAAAAGAGAGTCGGCTCAAATGAAACCGACTCCTTGGTATGCTTAATATAACATTTTCTTAATTTCTTTTTTATTCATGTTCTCAGGTGTTACCCATGTATAACCGCTGTCCACAACCGATTCATTTCCGAGACCAAGAGCTACTCTTGCAGCAGCAACTACAGTTGCGTATCCCATTGCAAAAGGATTCTGAACAATCACCCCATTGAGTGTGCCGTCTTTTAATAACTTCATCTGCTCTTCGCCACCGTCAAATCCGACAAATTTTAAATCTGTCTTCTGTAACTTCTTAAGAACGCCGGCCACTAACTGTGTTGTATCCAAATTGGTTGTATAGATACCCTTGAGATTTGGATTCTTTTCCAAAATATAGGTTACTACATCTTCCTGAGAGATGTTTTCCGGGACAAATGGTTCTTCACCTTCTGCAAGAGAAGCATTTTTTTCTGCGGCAATTGTCTGTTGCATGGTGTTTAGTTCGTCCAGGTGATAAACACTTACTACGGAAATATTAGGAAAATCAGTAGCAATTGTGTCTAAAAATCCTTGTGCACGCTGTTTGGCTGTCATAGAGATGGAATCCTGTACAAAAACAGCAACTTCCCCCGTCTCTTCTAATGCATATGCCAGTTGCGCAGCCGCTGTCTTAGTGGCCGCTAAATTATCAGTCGATATGTGAGAACCTACATTTTGATAATCGCTTCCTGAGTCGAACGTAATAATTGGAATACCGTTTTCTGATGCCAAGTCGAATTGAATGGTACATGCTGTTGTGTCTATAGCAGCAATGCCGATTGCAATCGGATATCTTGCAAGTTCCTCGTCAAGAAGATTTACTTGTTCATTAACATCATCCCTGATTTCCGGAGAACTGTAGCTCAATTTAATTTTGTCTTCACCTTTGTAGCCCAGAATGGAGTTGAGGTCGGAGACCGCTTTCTTGGCACCTTCTTCCACCTCTTTCCAGTAGCTGTCATCGGAAAATCTGCCTATAATAGAAATGTATGAGCCGGGTTCTAATGCTAAACCGGTTATACTACTGTAAGCAGTTGGTTTTAGTACCTCTAATTTGCTCTGTATGGAATCTTTTTCCGCATTAACATTGTTTGATGGTTTGTTATTTTTCTTGCTTGAATCACCACAAGCGGCAAGGCAAAGCGAGAAGCTGAGTAAAACTGCAACCATGGAAACTATTTTCTTTTTCATCATCTTTCCTCCAGTCTATTTTATAGCATAGATAAGATATAACTATACTATACACCAATTTATAGAAAAAAGGGTGAATAATTTCTTAATTTTTGCAAAAGATAATTGTATACTGTATTCAATTTAGTACAATTCAAAGTATTGCGTTCAAAAAATATCTAAGATATAATAAATGAGCAACGAAAGATAGTATTAAAAATAACATATACAACAAAGAGGAGGACATACCATGGAAAGAAAATGGCATGCAAATTGGGATGGTTTTAAACCGGGTCGCTGGAATCGTACATCCGTAAATGTACGTGACTTTATTCAACAAAATTATACACCTTATGAAGGTGATGATTCATTCTTAGCTGGACCAACAGATGCAACAAATAAGCTTTGGGCACAGGTAATGGAACTTAGCAAACAGGAACGTGAAGCCGGTGGTGTATTAGATATGGATACAAAGATTGTATCAGGTATCACATCACATGGACCAGGATATCTTAACAAAGATTTAGAGACAATCGTAGGTTTCCAGACGGACAAGCCTTTTAAACGCTCTCTTCAACCTTATGGTGGTATCCGTATGGCACAGAACGCCTGCAGCGAGAACGGCTACGAAGTAGACCCTGAAGTTGTTAAGATTTTTACAGAATATAGAAAAACACACAACCAAGGTGTATTTGATGCTTACACACCGGAAATGAGAGCGGCTAGAAAGTCCGGTATTATCACAGGTCTTCCGGATGCTTATGGACGTGGACGTATCATCGGTGACTACCGTCGTGTAGCTCTTTACGGAACGGACAGACTGATTGAAGACAAGAAACAGCAGCTTGAAACTTCACTTAAGAGAATGACAGGTGAAAATATTCGTCTTCGTGAAGAATTGTCAGAGCAGATTCGTGCACTTGGAGAATTGAAACAGTTGGGCGATATCTACGGATTTGATATTTCACAACCTGCTAAAAATGCAAAAGAAGCGATTCAGTGGATGTATCTTGGATACCTTGCAGCAGTTAAAGAACAAAACGGTGCAGCAATGAGCCTTGGTCGTACTTCTACATTTATTGATATCTATATCAAACGTGACTTGGATAACGGTGTAATCACAGAAGAACAAGCACAGGAATACATTGACCACTTCATTATGAAACTTCGTCTTGTAAAATTTGCTCGTACACCGGAATACAACGCATTGTTCTCAGGTGACCCTACATGGGTAACAGAGTCAATTGGTGGTGTTGGTATTGATGGACGTCCGCTTGTAACAAAGACTTCATTCCGTTATCTTCACACATTGGATAACCTTGGAACAGCACCGGAACCAAACTTAACAGTACTTTGGTCAACAAGACTTCCAAAGGCATTCAAACAATACTGTGCTAAGATGTCAATCAAATCATCTTCTATCCAATACGAAAACGATGATTTGATGCGTGCAACACACGGTGATGACTACGCAATCGCTTGCTGCGTATCTTCCATGAGAGTTGGTAAGGAAATGCAGTTCTTCGGAGCTCGTGCAAACCTTGCAAAATGTTTGTTATACGCAATCAACGGTGGTATTGATGAGAAATCAAAAGCTCAGGTTGGACCAAAATACCGCGCAGTAGAAGGCGATGTTCTTGAATTCAACGATGTATGGGAAAAATTCGATGCAATGATGGAATGGTTGGCAGAACTTTATGTTAACACACTGAACATCATTCACTACATGCATGATAAATACTGCTACGAAAAGATTCAGATGGCTCTTCACGACAGAGAAGTAAAGCGTTACTTTGCAACAGGTATTGCAGGTCTTTCCGTGGTGGCTGACTCACTCAGCGCAATCAAATTTGCAAAAGTTACACCGATTCGTGACGAAGACGGATTAGTAGTAGATTACGAAGTAGAAGGCGACTTCCCGAAATATGGTAACGATGATGATGATGTAGATGAATTGGCAGTTATGGTTGTTCGTTCATTTATGGATAAGATTCGTAAACACCACACATATCGTCACGGTGTTCCGACAACATCTATCCTTACAATTACTTCTAATGTAGTATATGGTAAGAAGACAGGTAATACACCGGATGGTAGAAAAGCCGGAGAACCATTAGCACCTGGCGCTAACCCAATGCACAGACGTGATACTCACGGTGCATTAGCTTCACTTGCATCTGTAGCTAAGATTCCATTCAGACATGCTCAGGATGGTATCTCTAACACATTCTCAATCATTCCGGGAGCTCTTGGAAAAGAAGACCAAATCTTTGCAGGAGACTTGGATGTAGACAGAATTGCAGGCGAATGCCCAACATGTGCTAACATTCCAAACATTATGGAAAGCATTGACAACGAATAATTTATAAGGAGGAAACTCACATGGCAGTAAATCAACAACAGATTGATAACTTAGTAAATATGTTAGACGGATACGTAGAACAAGGTGGACATCACCTTAACGTAAACGTATTCACAAGAGAAACTTTATTGGATGCTCAGAAACATCCTGAAAACTACCCACAATTAACAGTGCGTGTATCAGGATACGCTGTAAACTTCATCAAGCTTACAAAAGAGCAACAAGATGACGTAATTTCACGTACATTCCATGAAGGCATGTAAAGCAAAAGTTCACGCGTGAGATAAACAAGGCACCACATCGTGCTCGCACGAGATGTGGTGCTTTTTGCGAGTAAAGGCGTGGCGTGAACTTTGTTATTTTTAGTTAAAGAGGTGAGGAACATGACAAAAGGCTATATTCACTCAATTGAAACGTGCGGTACCGTAGACGGACCGGGACTTCGCTATGTAATCTTCTTGCAGGGCTGTCCAATGAGGTGTCAATACTGTCACAATCCGGATACATGGGAGCCGAATAAAGGTGATGAGATGACCGTGAAAGAGGTTCTGAAAAGTTTCTATCACAATACAGCATTCTACAAGACCGGTGGCGTAACTGTAACCGGGGGCGAGCCGATGATGCAGATGGATTTCTTGATTGAGTTATTTACAGAGCTTCATGAAGGTGGATTCCATACTTGCATTGATACATCCGGAATCATGTTTCAGCCGGATAATAAAAAGATGATGGAAAAGATGGAAAAGCTTATGGAAGTGACAGACCTTGTGATGCTTGACATCAAACATATTGATGATGAGAAACACAAGGAACTTACTGCACATTCCAACAAGCGCATTCTTGAGTTTGCAAGATACTTGGATAAGAAGGGGATTCCAATTTGGATTCGCCATGTGGTGGTCCCAGGAGTTACTTTGTATAAAGAGTATCTGGAAAGACTCGGTGAATTCATGGCGACTCTTACTAACGTAAAGGCACTTGATGTACTTCCTTATCATACAATGGGAAAGACAAAGTATGAGAGTCTTGGAATGGAGTATCCGCTTGGAGATACGAGAGAGGCTACGAAGCAGGAAGCCGTGGCGGCGAAGCAGATTATATTAGGGGCTTATAAGAAAGCGAAAGGGAGATAATAGTAAAAAGGCGGTTCTGAAGAACGGCCTTTTTATGTACTCTGCCCAATACAACATTTCCTCTTGTATATTCACTTGTTTTGTATTACAATAAGAGAAATGACAGGCCTAGCGCCTGACAATCACGAAAAGGAGGATACATATCATGGCATATGTTATTACAGATGAATGTGTAAGCTGTGGTGCTTGCGCGGATCAATGTCCTGTAGAAGCTATCAGTGAAGCCGCAGAACACTTCGAAATCGACGCAGATACTTGTGTTGAGTGTGGAGCTTGTGCAGCTCAGTGCCCAGTTGGAGCTATCGTAGAAGAATAATAATGAAAAGCAAAATGGCTACCGTAATCATCGGTAGCCATTTTTATATTACGCAACTCTATTTAAACTCCACAATTGTTACGCCGGCATCACCCTCGCCAAACGCTCCAAGTCGATAAGACTTGACGTGTTTCTGACGCTTCAAGTAATTGTGAACACCGGCACGTAGTGCACCGGTTCCTTTGCCGTGTACGATTCGCACCGGACTTAAGTGTGACAGGTAGGCATCGTCCAAATATTTGTCGAGTTCTGCAATCGCCTCATCAACGGTTTTGCCAAGAAGATTCAGCTCCGGACTTACAGTCATTGCCTTGCCCATCTTCATCTTACCTGTAGAAGTGCGCTGACGCTGACGTTCGGTTGCAGTTAATGGTTCCTCTATGATACTAAGGTCGGAAATGTGAACCTGAGAGCGAAGGATACCCATCTGAACAAAGAGATTCCCTTTGGCATCTGGGAGAGAACTTACCGTTCCCTTGAGGTTCATGCTGTGAACCTTCACAGATTCTCCAAGGCGGAAATCACTCGGCTTGTGTTGCTTGTGCGGTTTCTTGGTTTCCAATTTCGTGCCGCCCTGCGTTTTTGCAATCTTTTCTCTGAGGCGCTCACGTTCTTTTTCCATCTCGGCAGCAGAGATATTTTCCTTGCCAAATTTGCGGAACTGTTTCATCGTTTCGTCCGCAACCTCTTTTGCCTCTCGTAAAATAGCATTAGCCTTTTCATTGGCCTCTTTGATAATTCGCTCACTGCGCTCGTCCAAACGCTCCTGTTTGCGATGGAAGTCGTGCTTTAGATTCTCAATTTCACGTTTATAAGCCTCAATCTCAGCCTGTTCTTTTTCAATGGTACGGCGGCTGGTCTCAAGGTCTGTCAAGAGGTCTTCAAATGACTCATCCTGCTCAGACAAATGTCCCTTTGCACTCTCAATAATATAATCCGGAAGTCCAAGTTTGCTGGATATTGCAAATGCGTTACTTTTTCCCGGTACACCAATTAACAGGTGGTACGTTGGGCGAAGCGTGTCGACGTCAAACTCACAGCATGCATTTTCTACACCCGGTGTAGAGAGGGCAAACACTTTCAGCTCGCTGTAATGCGTGGTCGCCATCGTGCGTATTCCACGGTCATGCAAATGCGAGAGAATCGCAACAGCAAGAGCCGCCCCTTCTGTCGGGTCTGTTCCGGCTCCAAGTTCATCAAAGAGAACAAGCGAGTGTTCATCCACTTCTTGCAAAAACGAAACGATATTTGTCATGTGAGATGAGAAGGTACTGAGACTTTGCTCAATACTCTGTTCATCTCCTATGTCGGCATAAACACTTTCAAACACAGCCAATTCTGAGCGGTCCAGTGCAGGAATGTGAAGCCCTGCCTGACCCATCAAGGTAAATAGGCCGACAGTTTTGAGAGAAACGGTTTTCCCACCGGTATTCGGTCCTGTCACGATGAGAAGGTCAAATTCACCGCCCAAAGTAATCGTAATAGGAACAACCTTCTTCTTATCTAATAGCGGATGGCGCCCTTCGCGGATATGGAGGTAGCCATGCGTGTTGAAAATCGGCCTGCTGGCATTCATGTCCAGTGCAAGAGAGCCTCTCGCGAAGATAAAGTCCAACTCTCCAAGCACTTGGAAATTCGTGCGAATTTCATCAATATATTCAGCAACATCTACGCTAAGCCGTGCCAGAATTACCTGAATCTCTTCCTGTTCCTTAGCGTAGAGCTCTTTTAAATCATTATTGAGTTTCACAACTGCCATCGGTTCAATGAAAAGTGTAGAGCCGGTAGAAGATTGGTCGTGAATGAGCCCATTTACCTGGCTGCGGTATTCTGCCTTAACCGGAATACAGTAACGGTCGCCACGCATGGTGATAATCGGATCCTGCAAATAAGAGCGGAGGGAACCGTTTACCAGACCATTTAAGGTGGCGTGAACTTTATCGTTAATCTGATTCATACTGCGGCGAATCTGGCGAAGAGTACTGCTGGCATCGTCGCTAATCTCATCCTCATCAATAATGCAACGGCGGATTTCCGTTGAAAGTGGTGTGAGAGGAGATAGTTGCTCGAAGTAGTTGTCCAAGCAGTCGGCGAGTTCCTCCACAGTATCGTGTCTTCCGTAAGATTTTGCGCGATTGGCCACTTCGCAGAGTTTGCAAATGCGAAGAAGTTCCGCGCTGCTAAGAGCGCCACCGACTTCCAGACGCATCATGGAATCTTCCACGGAATAACATCCGCTGAAAGAAAGCCGACCTTTTTTCACGATTCTGGAAAAAGCGGCAGAAGTCTGTTCCTGGGCAGCGTTGATTTCCTCTAAATCAATCATCGGCTTCAAGTTTCGGCAACGCATTTTTCCGGACTCTGATGAGGCCTGACTTTCTAACAACTCAATAATTTTGTTGTATTCTAATTTTACTAAAGTTTTTTGATTCATGTTATTCACCTTTCAATCTGTATACATTTTACCCTATTTAAGTTGCAAAGAAAAGGGGAAATGTTGTATACTGAAGAAGGATTTTGATTAGAAAGAAGGATTAACACTATGAGATATATAAATACACTGCGCGAGGGAGATACGATTCGTTCCATTTATCTATGCAAAACAAAACGTTCTGCAGAGACCAGAAATGGAAAACCATACGATAACCTGACGCTTCAGGATAAGACAGGTACACTAGACGGAAAGGTGTGGGACCCGAATTCTGGCGGAATCGCGGATTATGATGAGATGGACTTTGTCGAAGTGTTTGGCGAAGTAGTGAGCTACAATAACAATCTGCAACTTAACATCAAACAGCTTCGAAAGCCATTTGAAGATGAATACAATGCAGCAGACTATATGCCGACCAGCGAGAAAAATGTGGAAGGTATGTACAGTGAACTTATTTCTTATGTGAAGCAGATTGAGAATAAATATTTGCGCCAGCTGGCAGAATATTATTTTATTCAGAATGAAGCATTTATTAAAGAATTCAAAACGCATTCAGCAGCAAAGAGTGTACATCACAGTTTTGCAGGCGGACTTTTAGAGCACACACTCAGTATCATGAAACTTTGCGAATACTATGCAAACACTTATCCACTGTTAAGTCGCGACCTGCTTTATTCGGCCGCGCTGTTCCACGACATCGGAAAGACGAAGGAACTTTCTTCCTTCCCGGAAAATGATTATACCGATGAAGGTCAGCTTTTGGGACATATCGTGATGGGAGTGGAAATGATTAGTGACGGTGTTCGCACAATTGAAGGATTTCCGGAGAAGATTGCAAATGAACTGAAGCACTGTGTGATTGCACATCACGGAGAGTTGGAATTCGGCTCACCAAAGAAACCGGCAATTCCGGAGGCAGTGGCACTTCATTATGCCGATGCAACAGATGCAAAGATGCAGACGTTGACAGAGATTTTCAAAGATAAGAACAGCGATGAATGGTTGGGATTCAATCGTCTGTTTGATTCAAACCTTAGAAAAAGTAGTTTGTAAAAAAAGGGCGTGCAAAACGCCCTCTTTTTGAAGGAGTCTTATGAAGAAAAATGAAAAGATAACGGTAACAATAGAGGATATTGGCGTGAATGGCGAAGGTATTGGCAAAGTAGAGGGCTATACCCTCTTTGTCAAGGACGCAATTATCGGTGACACTGTCGAAGCGATCATCACAAAACCGAAGAAAAATTACGCCTATGCGAAGATGGTAAACATCATAGAGCCGTCGAAACACCGTGTTCCTGCAAAGTGCCCGGTGGCACGTCAGTGTGGCGGATGTCAGATACAGGAACTCTCCTACGAGGCGCAACTGAATTTCAAAGCGAAAAAGGTGCGCGGCAATTTAGAGAGAATCGGTGGATTCTCACCAGAACTTCTTGATGAGATTATGGAACCGATTTGTGGAATGGATGAGCCTTTTTATTATCGAAATAAAGCGCAGTTTCCAATTGGAACAGACAAAGATGCCAATATTGTAACCGGTTTTTATGCCGGACGAACGCATCAGATTATTCCTAACACGGATTGTGCATTGGGAGTAAGAGAGAACCAAGAGATTCTGAAAATAATTGTGGATTTCATGAATGAATATCGCATATCTGCTTATGATGAGAAAACGCAAAGAGGTCTTGTGCGCCATGTGCTGATTCGCTATGGGTTTAAAACCAAAGAAATCATGGTTTGTCTTGTGATAAATGGGGATAACTTACCACATTCTGAAAAACTTGTGGATAAGTTAACGAAGATAGAAGGCATGACGAGTATCACTTATAGCGTGAACCGTGAGAATACCAATGTGATTATGGGGAAACAAATCGGGGTACTTGGGGGACAGGGTTACATCACCGATTATATTGGAGATGTGAAGTATCAGATTTCGCCACTTTCATTCTTCCAAGTGAATCCGGTACAGACAGAGAAACTCTATGGTTTGGCGCTTGAGTATGCGGATTTGAAGGGTGAAGAGACCGTTTGGGATCTCTACTGCGGAATCGGAACTATTTCACTATTCCTTGCACAGAAGGCAAAGAAGGTTTATGGGGTGGAGATTGTACCACAGGCTATTGACGATGCGAGAAACAATGCGAAGATAAATGGTATTGAAAATGCAGAGTTTTATGTAGGAAAGGCTGAAGAAGTGCTGCCGGAATACTATGCACAGTATGAGCGCGAGCACGGCGTGAAGGCATATGCAGATGTGATTGTTGTTGATCCGCCGAGAAAAGGCTGCGATGAGGCCTTGCTTCAGACCATGGTGCAAATGCGGCCGGAGCGAATCGTGTATGTGAGCTGCGACAGTGCGACGCTTGCGAGGGATCTGAAATACCTTTGCGAGAATGGATATGAACTTAAAAGAGCGAGGGCTGTGGACCAGTTCCCAATGACGACACATGTTGAGACGGTTGTTTTGCTACAAAAATAGAAAGGCAAAATTAATGAAACGAACAAAACTAATAGACAGATTACTTCCCGACTATACAAACGGGGAAGAAATTTTTAATATGGTAAGCCACATTGTGGGCGGCGGACTTGGCGTCATCTATCTGGTGTTGTGTGTGATTGTCTCAGCATTACACCATAATATATGGGGTGTCGTATCTTCTGCTATTTACGGCGCATCTGTTATTGCGCTTTTTACAATGTCCAGTGTATACCACGGAGTAAAGCCATGTATGGCGAAGAAAGTATTGCAGGTACTTGATCACTGCACCATTTATTTTATGATAGCAGGTACATATACACCTATCCTGTTATCTCTTTTGCGAAAGACTGATCCTGTGATTGCATGGGTTATATTTGGTGTTGTGTGGGGTGTTGCGACATTGGCTGTTACATTTACCGCAATCGACCTGAAAAAATACAATGCATTTTCCATGATTTGCTACATTGGAATGGGCTGGTGCATTATCGTGACAATCGTGCCGGTGTATAAGGCTTTAACCTTTTGGGGATTTGTATGGCTCCTGGCAGGTGGAATTATGTATACCATAGGTGCTATACTTTATGGTATGGGTTCGAAGGTCAAATATATCCATTCCGTTTTTCACATCTTTGTAGTGTTGGCAAGTATTATGCACTTTATTTGTATCCTGTTTTTTGTTATATGATTTGCAATAAAAATGATGCCGCTGAGCATGAACAGTGGCATCATTTTTGTTGCCAAAAATACCCACTGTCCAATCCGTTGACACGCAATATATCTCTATGTTACGATTGGCCCTGCATAGTTAGAACAATCTAACTCCAATACTAAAGGAGGGTGAGCATCCATGACATATATTTGGATTAATCCTGTGGCAGAGGGCATGTATGAGCCAAAGAAGTTAACGAACTTCTTGCAAAAGCATGGGTATAAACAAGTCAAAGTAACAGACGATTGGCTGAATATTGTAAAAGAGAAATATCAGATAGCGGTTACCAAAGCGTCAGATAGACCAGTGATGGACATGCGATGTCCGAAGACAAAGCAAGTGATGGATGAAATGGATGTCACATCCAAATTCACCGTTCCTGAAATTGAGCCGATTCTCATCCACTGTGCACGAGAAATTAGCGTAAGAGAAGATTTGCAAGGAGAAGAAAAAGTTATCACGACACCATGTCAGGCGCTGGCTGATATGGGAAATGCATTGGAGCTTCCGTATACCACCTTTGTGACATGGAATCAATTTCTCACAATCCTTAATGACAGACCCCTAAAAGATGAGAAGACACTGACGGCATGGCCGCTAAAGGAAAGCCCGATTCCACCGGGATTCTTTAAAGGATTAGAAGTACAAACAGTATCCCTCACGGGAGAAGACGAAATCCGAGAGTATTTTCAAACACGCTTTGCGAAAGGCACATCGAACAATGTTCAACTTGTGGAGATGTTGTTCTGCAAACATGGTTGCCATAATGGAGACGGCGTATGCATGTAATAAAGAAAACAAAACCATTTATAGGCATTGGTATAGTTCTTATCGTATGGATTCTTGTGACAAAGTTAGGAATCTTTAATTCTTATGTGTTGCCGTCACCTGCAAAAGTGTTGGAGAGTTTCTTTAAAATGCTTGAATCCGGCGAACTTTTCGAGGATATTTCCATCAGTCTGATGCGTGTTCTGAAAGGCTTTCTTATTGCATTTATATTGGCTTTTGTTATGGGGACATTCCGTACGCTTGTGCCGTCAAGTGAGTCATATTATGAACACATATTAGAATTTTTTCGAAATGTGCCACCGCTCAGCATGATACCACTCCTCATTCTATGGTGTGGTATTGGTGAGACAACAAAGACAGTAATTATCATTCTAGCGTCTTTCTTTCCTATGTATCTTAGCATTGTAAAAGGGTTCACGGGTTGTGACAAACGCCTGTTGGAAGTAGGGGAGGTGTTTGGATACACTGATTTTCAAAAATTCACACGCATTATTCTTCCGCATGCAATGGCAGATATTCTGGTCGGTATGCGTATTGGTATGGGATACAGTTGGAGGGCAATTATCGGTGCAGAGATGGTGGCAGCGTCCACGGGTCTTGGTCATCAGATTTTGTTTGCGCAGCAGATGTCCCGAACGGACAAGGTGATTGTAGGTATCTTGGTTATTGGAATTGTGGGGATTTTGACAGACAGAGTTTTTGGAATTGTTCTCAGAAAACTGTTGAAGGGGAGCGATGAACATGGGTGGAATTGAACTTAAGAATGTACAAAAGGCCTATGAGGTAGACGGACGATTACTTCCGGTTTTAAGAGGTATCGACTTGCAACTTCAGGAGAATACTATTACTGTGCTTCTCGGTCGAAGCGGATGCGGGAAAACGACACTTCTTAGATTGGTTGGCGGGCTGGAGAAACCGGATGCAGGAGAGATTCAGTTTCACACAGAGCATAAAACAGCGTTTGTCTTTCAGGAATCCAGACTTATGCCTTGGTTAAATGTGTGGGATAATGTGAGGTTTGGTCTTAATAACAAGGACGATGACAAAGCATTTATTCACAAAACCATTGACATGGTTGGTCTAAAAGGGTTTGAAAAAGCATATCCCAATCAACTCTCCGGTGGAATGCAACAGAGAGTTGCAATTGCCAGAGCAATTGCCTACGAGCCTTCGTTTATCATGATGGACGAGCCTTTTGCGGCGCTCGATTATTTTACACGGAGTCAAATGCAGAGGGAATTAAAACACTTACAGCAGAAAAGAGGAGCGAGCATTCTTTTTGTCACGCACAGCATTGATGAGGCGTTGCTTCTCGGAGATAAGATTGTAATGATAGAGGACGGCCAGATAAAATCCGAGCTTATGATAGAGACAGATTCAAAAGAACGAAACCTGCTGGAGCCGGAATTCATTGAACGAAAGAAAAAGATACAGAATGATTTGGGAGAATAAATGATGAAAAAGAAAATAATAAGTTCGATTATGGTGGCATGTCTGTTGACAGTAGCCGTTGTGGGTTGTAGACAAAATAAGCAGGAGAAACTTCCGGAGAAATTAACATTTACGTACGTGACTGCACCGCTTAATATTCCGTCCATTGTTGAGAGGGCAGAGAATATTTTTGCAGAGGAATTTGAGGATGATGGAATTAAGGTAGAGTATGCAGAACTGACTTCAGGAGCCGACCAGACGCAGGCATTGGCATCCGGTGATGTACAGGTACTCTATGGAGTGGGTGCATCTTCTGTCATATTATCGGCAGCAAACGGTGCAGACATCAAAGTGTTAAATATGTACAGCCGTTCGCCGAAAGCGTTTTGCCTATATGCGAAAGATGATACAATACAATCTCCAGAAGATTTGCGCGGAAAAACCATAGCCGGTCCGGCAGGAACGAATCTCCACGAACTGTTGGTTTCATTTCTTGCAAAAGCAGACATGAGTATCGAAGATGTGAATTATGTCAATATGTCTATACCGGATGCTAAGGCGGCACTGGACGGAGGAAGTATTGATGTGGCACTTTTGGCAGGAGCAACAGCTTATCAGGCAGAGCAACAAGGGTATCATCAGGTTGCCGATGGTGAAGGCCTGATTGACGCCATTATTGTAGTTGCAGTCACGAACGAGTTTTATAAAAAATATCCTGAACTGATAGATGAACTCATGGACGCACAGGAAGAAATTGATGAATTTATAAAACAAAATGAGAATGAGGCATTCGCAATGACAGCGAAAGCATTGGATTTGGATGTGGAAGCAGTAAAAGAGATGTACCGCTACTATGATTTTTCTACTAAGATTACAAGTAACGACAAAAGAGGCTTCCAGAGAACTGCGGATTTCATGTACGAGAATGGTATGATTGAGAAAAAACTGAATGTTGACATATTATTCTAATTTCTACAGATACTAAGAAAAAACAGAAAGGTTGAACTTAGTTATGGGAAATGATGATACAAT
>JAZQRQ010000089.1:0-6384 GCA_045629665.1 Faecalimonas sp. | reverse complement strand
ATTCTCCTTACAGAACTTTTCTAAGATTATTTTCTGCGTTCCAATACTGACACTTTCTCCTGCCTGTTCATCATCCTTACTTAGTCTACAGTACAATGCTGCATTATAAATTGTCTGCTCATTATTCATTTGTTCCATTCCCCAGTTCCTTTCCGGAACAAAATGAATCCTGAGACTGTTTGGTTGATTTCATTATAACGGAATTTTCGTCATTTTTCAACACAGACAACTCGATTTGAAAAGCTGATATCAGAACATCTTCCAAGTCTCTCCTACCAACAAATTTCTCTGTAACAACTAATTTGACTTTTTTCATACATGCCTCCTTAAGTGAGAAAAACAGATATAGAGCATCGCTCTTATCTGTTTCCTCACTTGAAAGGCATAAATAGAAGCCTTGTTTTAAACTTAACAAAGTGTATTTGTTGTCTAAATGAATACACTATACTAGCAAGCAACGCCTTTGGATAGCCCAAAGGCACTTGTCAGGAAAAATCCTGAAACCTTTTGTTAAATTTTATATATAATTGAACACACAATTATATATATCGAATCTAACCCTGTAACAACACACCAAATCCACATGAAAAAATGTAAAACGAAGAGTTTATTAACTAACAATATATATAACAAGCAGCTTATAAAAAATAAAACAATATAAATAAAAGATAGCATCAATTGGAAATAACACCATTTTGGTATTTCTCTTTTTTTTAAATCATATAGTCTTCTTATTGTTCTACTTGGCATAATATATCGTTTTGGCCAATATTTTTTATGCAGGCCACCTTGTTTAATTAAACGTTTTGTAGTAAAAACACATGCATACCATCCCATAAAAGATAGGATTCCAAATATCAAAATCACTGTATGATGTCCCATAGTATTTTCTCCTGTTTTAATTTCACAAAACTAATTAAATAGTTTTGAAAACCATCCTTTTACTGTTGACAATGCACTGGCAATAACATTCGAAACACCTGTACCTGCCGCAAATCGAGCACTACTTCCCATTGCATTAACTGTTAATATATTATTTCTCCAAGCTTTAGTTGATGCAATTTGTTTTGCAGCATACGTCGTACATGCTCTAGAAGACATACGAGTAGTTGTTTTTATTGAGGTTTGAATTGTTTTTGTTAATGCCATATTTTGATTTGCACCAGGTCCACCAATAATGCCAGATACCGTTCCTCCTAAAGTAGCAACTGCCAACTCATCCATAGCTACAGACTTTTTATTTACTTTACAATCTGCAACATAAGATAAACTTCCTATTATGCTTCCTGCTACAACTTGCCCTGTCACCCCAAGCGGACTTGCTGCAACTGCACCGCTAACAAATCCACCAACTCCAGCAACGATAACTGACTTCCAATTAACTGTTCCCGTAAGTGATTTTTGCGTAACAGCTGAACTTACAGCTCCAATTACTCCGCCAATAGCACCACCAACAGCCATAATTCCAACTGTAATCCACACCTTGCCGCTATAATCCACCCGCATTATTGGATTATTATCACAGTATGCATATAAATTTTTATCGTATAAATCACCTTGAACATCTAATACATCCGTTGTATCAGCACTTATAAACCGCCCAATCTCAGGATCATAATAACGGCTGGATACATAATAGAATCCCGTCTCGGCATCGTAATAGTATCCCCTATATCTTAATGGGTTTATCTGTCCGATTGTATCTGCAAGTGTGCCTGTTGTGCTGAGAAGTTGTCCCCATTCATTATAGGTGTATTCTACAACCTTGTTTCCTGTACTATCTATGATTCCTATTATATCACCTTGCAGATTGAATTCATAGTAGTAATATGACTCTCCTGCATCATTTTTGAGGATGAATCCGTATACACTACCGCTTTCATCATATAGAAACAGGATATACTCATCACCTGTCTTCTGTCCTTGCAGCATGCCATTCAGCCAGTAGTACTCTGTTGTAGTTCCGTTGACTGTTTTGGAGTTTCTGAGTCCGTTGGAATCGTAAGTGTAACTGATACTGTCCGTTCCTTTTGTGATTCCGGTAAGTTTTCTTCCATCAGTCCATGTGAAGTTCATGCCTGCACGGTATGTAAGTGGATTGCCTATGGTGTCATAGGTAATGCTTTCACCATTGTATGCAGTGAGTAAGTCTTTCCATTCGGTGTCACCGTAGGCATAGGTCTTGATGACTTCACCGTTACGTTTGATTGACAGGATATTTCCACCGTTGTCATAGATGTATTCGTAGGTGTCGGAGCCTCTGGTTACGGTTTTGAGTTGATTCAGGTAATCGTAGGTGTAACTTTCTATGAGTGTTCCGTTCTTTGATACGCTTGTGATGTTACCCATGTTATCGTAGGTGTATGTAAGTGTATCGTTTCCGTTCTTGACGGTATCTACGAATATCGTTGTGCTTCCACTTGTTACACCTGCCAGATACTCATACTCTGTAACAAATGGTGTCGTTGTGCTTATTGTTCTTGTATCCATGCGGTTTAAGGCATCATATCCGTAAGAAAGGATGCGTGTACCGTTCTGTTTGACTCCTGTAATGATATCCGGTGCTTTTGTGAGTTCTCCGTAGATATAATCGGTACTCTTTGTTGCTCCAGCTATGTTGACATCATAACCGCTCACTCTATTTTTTGAATCGTCGTATCGGATACGAAGTTTTGCCAGTTCTGTTTTAGTTGTGGTATCGAGGATACGCTCCGTTGTTAAGCGGTCAAGAATGTCATAATCGTATTTTATTTTTTGGTCGCCAAGAACATCTATGGTTTTGAGAAGTCTTGAAGAACCATCGTATGTATATTGGTATCTTAGAACGTTATTAATCTTTGTTTCCGACTGACGGTTCAGCTTGTCGTATTCATGTTTGACTGTGATGCCATTTCCATAGATGAGTTGGTCCAGCAGGCCTTTGTTGTCCCACAGATATTTTGCTACAAGAGTTTTCCTTCCAACTCCGTCCCCTAAAAGAACGCTCACTAAGTGTGCGAGAGATTCTGGAAACGTCTAAGTAACTGCGTCCGGAGATGATATTAGGATGGCATGTCCAAAACTCCTTGCAGTCGAACAGTTGTCCATGCCATCCACATCTTCCGAACCACAATTACAAGACTAATCACAGAATCTCACGAGGTTATTTCGCATTTCTTTTAGGGGCGGAGTTTAGTTTGAAAACTCCTTTTTTATTCAAAAAGCTTAACCTCTTCTCCGTTAACAGTTATTGCATATTCATTATTTATTTTATTAACATAAGTATAATAAACACATGACTTTATATCTGAATCATTTTCATCATGGTTTGACTTATAAAATGTTGAATTACGATTGTCTTCAATTTCAAGACTATTGTTTTCCGAATTCATAACTGTAACATAATACTCATCTGAAAAATTATACTGTGATACATATATTGTTGTCGAATCTATACGTTTCATCCCTTTTGTGACAGAGATATTTATTATCGGTATTTTCCAACCCTTTTCGGACTTGTTTAAATATTTAGCATCTTTATCACCTATTACATAATCACTATTAATTCCTTCTACCACTATAAAGGTTTCTCCACCATAGACATGTTTGTACGCATTTTCTGGTGAACTAAAAGGTATGAAATGTTGTCTGACAAAAAACGCAGAACCTATTACAAAAAAAAGTCCAGCAGCGCTTAACAATGCAATAATAATCCAACGCTTAGTTATTTTTAATGTTATTTTTTTAATAAAACACAAAATAACAACAGCAATACAAATTAAAGAAATTGATAATTGTTCTAATGACATAGTTTCATACAAATCAATAAATCAGTGATTTGCTCCTCCTTTCCATTTTTTAACGAAATTATTTTGATGGTTGTAGCGCAGGAATAAGTGTTGGTAGTGCTTTCCAATCACCAGTAGCTAACGCTAATGCAAAGGCTGGAATTTGCCATATAGAATTTCCTGATATATATCCTGTATATTCAACATGATCCCAAGTTATTATATAGCCATACTCATATCCTAAATGTCCATCTGGTGTTAAAGAATACGTGACGCTCGTTTCATTAAATAGAAATTTATTTGTTTTGCTATAACTAAAACCATCTGTACCTATACTAATATCCGTATTAAGAATATTGTTTTTTATTCCTCTTCCGAATGACTCACCGCTTGTTCCACTAATACTAGTACTTGTATATAAAGATATAGGTTTGAAATTATTGGTATTATTTTCTGTTGTTGTAGTCTCTCTAATGCCTATTTTTAAATTTACGATTTCTCCTATGTCAATTAGAGGAACATCTGTTTTTGCTTTTACGTCTGCACTAAAAGTATTTTTTACCCAAGTTTTTACTTTATTCCATGCTTTACTAACTTTGTTTTTTATACTACTCCATAACATACCTGTTGGATCTATTCTATTTACTGGATTGTTTCCACAGTATGCAAACATATTAAACCCATTAATATCTTGCCCTGTCGAAACATATCCATCTGCATTTATAAATCTACCAATCTCCGGATCGTAGTATCTTGTACCTGTTAGATAGAATCCCGTCTCGGCCGGACTTATATATGTACCCGGCAACCACTATCGGTTGCTCGGCTGTTATTCTCACTTTAATTCCTAATTCAATCTACTTCTTCTACTTTTCCAACAAAGCGATAAACGATTGTTATCTCTTGTTGTCTTACTCCATCCACTTTTACCGGATGCCCAATCTCAATTCGTTCAATTAACTGATAAACGATTGTTTCTGTTAAATGTTCCATTGTCAGATATTCATCCAACACTTCTTTTAATTTCTGTACATCAGCTTCATAATCATTCTGCTTGTTTAATTCCACATCAATGGATGTCAACCGTGTTGTTAACTGCTTCTGCTCTTTTGTGTACTCTGCCAGTAATTCATGATAACTTTCTGAATCCAACAGTTCGCTTGCAAAGTCTTCATACAGTTTTCGGATTATCTTCTTTAGCATCTGTAAACGACGATGAATCTTATTTTGTTCTTCTTTCAGCTTATTCAGATTCTTTTGTGCTTGATTCTGTTTTTGTAGTTGCTTCAGCAGTTCTCCGCTTTCGACCTGTTTTGTTAAACATTGAATCCGTCTTAAAACCTCAGCATACAAATCCTCATAATAAATATAATGATAGTGTCTGCATTCTTCCGGCTTGGTAAAATGATTGACGCACCTTATCATGGGATGCAAACCATCCTTTAAAGGTTTCATCATCATTGTCATTCGTTTGCCACATTCTGCACAGAAAGTAAGTTTATTAAAAATGTTCTCGTAATTGTGCTTTTTCGGTCTGTGCCTTAAAGCAACAAGTTGCTGAACTCTTTCAAAATCCTCTCTGCTTACTAATGGTTCATGCGTATCAGTCACAACAATTTGTTTTTCGGCTGGTATAGAAATCCGTTTCTTTGTCTTATAATTGGCAATCTCATATTTATGATTCACCATATCTCCAACATATACTTTGTCTCTTAGAATCGCTCGAATGGTTTGATAACACCAGCCGAAAAGAGAAACTTTGTCCTTCATATACCTTTCGAAACGTGTGTCGCCTTTTGTTGCCTTATATGCACCGGGTGTTAGAATCTGCTGTTTGGTCAGTATTCTGCTAATCTGTAGTAAACTTTTTCCTGCAAGTGCAAGTTGAAATATTTCTTTTACAACTTGTGCAACCTCTTCATCCGGCACCAAATGATTCTTGTCCAATGGATCGATTCGATATCCGTATGGTGTCTGAGAACTGATATACATGCCTTGATACGCTCTTTGGCGTTTTGCTGTTTTGACCTTACGTGACAAATCCTTTGCATACATATCATTTAAAATGTTCTTAAATGGCGCAATATCATTATCGTCTCGGTTGGTATCAATACCATCGTTTACAGCAATATATCTGACAGATTTCTGTACAAAATATACTTCTGTATAATATCCTGTCTGAATATAATCCCTGCCAAATCTACTAAGGTCTTTTGTGATTACAAGATTAATCTTTCCATCTTCGATGTCACCAATCATGCGTTGGAAATCCGGTCTGTCAAAATTTAAACCCGAATACCCATCGTCTACGTATACATCGCGTACCGCAAATCCATTCTCCTTGCAGAACTTCTCCAAGATTATTTTCTGCGTTCCAATACTGACACTTTCTCCTGCCTGTTCATCATCCTTACTTAGTCTACAGTACAATGCTGCATTATAAATTGTCTGCTCATTATTCATTTGTTCCATTCCCTAGTTCCTTTCCGGAACAAAATGAATCCTGAGACTGTTTGGTTGATTTCATTATAACGGATATTTCGCTATTTTTCAACACAGACAACTCGGTTTGAAAAGCTGATATAAGAACATCTTCCAATTCGCGTTTGCCAACGAA
>JAZQRQ010000088.1:0-7221 GCA_045629665.1 Faecalimonas sp. | reverse complement strand
AAACTCCACGTTTTTGTGGTGCTGAAGCATCAGTTGCTCTCTTTCTCAAAGAGTTGTAACCTTTTTGAAGAGCTGGTGCTGTAGATTTCTTTACAGAAGTCTGACGTCCCTTTCTTACTAACTGGTTAAATGTTGGCATTCGTTTCACCTCCTATGAATTCTGTTGGTTGCTTTGTAAATATCTTACAAATATTTTTGCGCACAAAAATGATGTGCATTCTCGTGCACGCTAGAATATTCTATTATGTTTCACCCCAAAAGTCAAGGGTTTTTTACAAAAAAAGGCACCAAATCGGTAATGTGAATAAAGAAGTAATGGTACTCAAGAAAATCATACCTGTTGCGTACTTCTCATCTCCGCCATATTTCGCCGAAAGTAGCGCCGTCGTAATCGGCGCCGGCATTCCTGCTATGATAACCGTAATACCTCGAAGCATTGGGTTGAGCGGTAAAAGTGCGGTAATTGCAAATATAATCAGCGGAATTCCAATCAAACGGACACCTGTATAAAACACCATTGTCTTATCAATCAGGCCCTTCGGATTGATTTCTGCCAAGAACATTCCGATGAGCATCATGCTGAGTGGCATATTGCAGTTGCTGATTCCCGTTATCGTTTTCGTCATAAACTCCGGCAGTACAATCCCACTACTCATGATGGCAGCCCCGATAAACATAACAACAATACACGGGTTTGTCACTATTTTCTTCAGCACATTTTGCTTATGCCCTTTCAGGAACACCGATACACCGACACTCCACATCACTACCCTTACCGGAAACATGAAGATAGATGCATAAAAGGCTCCGCTTGTTCCGTAGATGCCCTCCAGTACAGGATTCCCCAGAAAACCACCATTTGATACAATCGTTCCGTAACGAAGTGTTTTCTGTTGTCTGTCTTCTTTCTTATTATATAGAAGAAAACTTACCAGGACACTGATTGCATTATATCCTGTTGAAAGCAATAGTATCATTCCACAGGATGCCAACATTGAAAAATCCCACTCTCCCATGAATGAATGCAAAATATTAAACGGCAAGGTTACAAAAAGACAGAAATCAATCATGTCCTTTCTTGCCTCACTTCCTATAATTCCTCTTTTACGCACAATGAAGCCGATGATGACCAAAGAGAACATCACCAGCTGCATCGTAAACATTTTCTCTAATACCATTTTTACAGTCCTAACTTGTCGGCAATCGCGCCCATTTCTTCCAGTGCAACATCAATTAAATCATCGAGACTTAACTTCGTAAATTCAATAGCTTCCATATAATCACGATTAGCGCCCGATGCAAATCGAAGTTCATTAAAACGTTTCATTACGGATTTGTGTTTGACACTCGCAATCTTCTTGTCTGGATAAATCTGTGCAACCGCTTTTACGAATCCACTCATTGGGTCTGCAGCAAGTACTGCGTATTGAAGATTTGTCTTGGCTTTCACGCCGCTCTTCGGATTGTGCGCGCAGATTGCGTCGTGAAGCACGGTATCCTCCACCCCTTCTTTTTTCAAAATCTCAACCGAGGTAGGTCCGTGAACTTCCGGATGGTTTCTCCAGTCACAGTGTTCCTCATCAAGGTCGTGAAGCAGTCCCACGATTCCCCAGTATTCCACTTCGTCCGGCGCAAGTCTTTTTGCAAGTCCGCGCATAATCGCTTCCACCGCATAAGAATGTTGAAGGTACGCTTCCCCTACCATATATTTGTGCAAAATATCATATGCCTGTTCCCTTGTAATACTCATATCAATATTCCTCCTATTGTGTCTGCTTCAAACACATTTATTTTAGTACAAATCCTTTCTCATGTAAACCTTGACTTTCCTATATATAAGGTAGATAATACCTAAGGATTCACTTTATAAGGAGATTCGTTATGGAAATTACTTTAGAAACCTTTTTGATTGTCTGCCCGTTTTTATTTCTGGCAGGACTCATAGATGCAATCGGTGGCGGCGGCGGATTGATTTCCCTACCGTCATACTTAATTGCGGGACTTCCACCACACGCAGCCGTTGCTACGAATAAATTATCCTCTGCCTGCGGAACTACGCTGGCAACCTGTCGCTTTATCCGAAATGGATTGGTGAATTTAAGATTGGCAATTCCATCTGTCATTGCTGCAATTGTCGGCTCTTCGATTGGCGCAAATATTTCATTGCTTATCACAGAACATGTCATGCTCTATATCATGGTGGCAATTCTACCAATCTGTGCTTTTTTAGTGCTAAACAAAAAACTGTTCCACGATGGTGGCTCAGACAGTGTCACACTGGATAAACGCACCTACATAACAGCAACTGTTGCTGCATTCATAATCGGAATGTATGACGGATTCTACGGGCCAGGTACCGGAACATTTTTGATTATCGCATTTACCATCTTCGCGAAGCTCAGCATTAAGACTGCAAATGCGCAGGCGAAGGTCATTAATCTGACATCCAATATTACGTCCCTCACCGTCTTCTTATTAAATGGCGAGGTTGTTTTCTCGATTGGGCTTGCCGCTGCTGCCTGCAATATGCTGGGAGGTTATATCGGCGCAGGACTGGTTATGAAAAATGGTTCCAAGATTATGAAACCAAGTATTACCATTGTGCTGGTGCTATTGGCATTGAAAGTATTTGGAGTATATTAAAAACCCACAAAAAAAGATATGCGCTTTTAAGTGCATATCTTTTTTATTCATATAATTATTATCTTATTCTTCCACGCTTACTTCTTCAACCACTTCTTCTGTGATTTCTTCTTCTACTTCAGCGCTCTCTGCCTCAAGTTCTGCTGCAGATTTAATCTTTACATCACGGTATTGTCTCATACCTGTACCAACAGGGATAAGTTTACCGATGATTACGTTTTCTTTCAGACCAATCAGTGGGTCAACCTTACCTTTGATTGCCGCCTCTGTAAGAACCTTGGTTGTTTCCTGGAAGGAAGCAGCTGAAAGGAATGAATCTGTTGCAAGAGAGGCTTTTGTGATACCGAGCATTACCGGTTCTCCTACTGCCGGCTCTTTGCCTTCTGCAATCAATTTTTCATTCATTTCTTCAAAGTCAAGAATGTCTACCATTGTTCCTGGTAAGAATTCTGAATCACCGTTTTCTTCAACGCGAATCTTCTTCAGCATCTGACGAACGATAACCTCGATATGCTTATCGTTGATATCAACACCTTGGAGACGGTATACACGCTGTACTTCCTGAATCATGTAGTCTTGCACTGCACGAAGACCTTTAATCTTAAGGATATCGTGTGGATTTACACTACCTTCAGTAAGTTCATCACCTGCGCCAAGTTCCTGTCCGTCTTGCACTTTCAGTCTTGAACCGTAAGGGATGAGGTATGCCTTAGATTCACCTGTTTCGTTGTTGGTTACGATAACTTCACGTTTCTTCTTTGTATCGTTAATTGTAGCTACGCCACCGAACTCTGTGATGATAGCAAGTCCTTTCGGCTTTCTTGCTTCGAAAAGTTCTTCGACACGAGGAAGACCCTGTGTGATATCTCCACCCGCAACACCACCGGTATGGAATGTTCTCATGGTAAGCTGTGTACCAGGTTCACCGATTGACTGAGCAGCGATGATACCAACTGCTTCACCAACTTGAACAGGTTCACCTGTTGCCATGTTCGCACCGTAACATTTTGCACAAACACCGATGTGTGATTTACATGTAAGGATTGTACGAATCTTCACTTCTGTGATTGGACCGCCATCCTTTCCAACACCAAACTTCATAATGCGTTCTGCACGTTTTGGTGTCACCATGTGGTTTGCTTTTACAATGATGTTGCCATCTTTGTCGCAAATATCTTCGCATACATAACGTCCTGTAATACGTTCTTGTAAGCTTTCGATTTCTTCATTTCCTTCCATGAATGCTCTTACATACATTCCCGGAATCTCAGCACCTTCAGCCACACAATCAATTTGGTGAATACTTAATTGTTGCGAAACGTCTACAAGACGTCTTGTAAGGTATCCTGAATCGGCTGTACGAAGCGCTGTATCGGAAAGACCTTTACGAGCACCATGGGCTGACATGAAGTATTCCAATACGTCGAGACCTTCACGGAAGTTAGACTTGATTGGAAGCTCGATTGTACGACCTGTTGTATCGGCCATAAGACCACGCATACCTGCAAGCTGTTTAATCTGCTTGTCAGAACCACGGGCACCGGAGTCAGCCATCATGAAGATGTTGTTGTACTTATCAAGTCCGTCTAAGAGGGCTTTTGTAAGTGCATCATCCGTATTCTTCCATGTCTCAACAACTTCTTTGTAACGTTCTTCTTCTGTAATAAGACCACGTTTGAAGTTCTTAGTAATCTTATCCACTGTATCCTGTGCTTCTTGGATCATCTGTGGTTTCTGTGGTGGCACTGTCATCTCCGAGATAGATACAGTCATCGCAGCTCTTGTAGAATACTTGTATCCTGTAGCTTTGATCTTATCCAACACTTCAGCTGTTACAGTAGCACCGTGTGTATTGATTACTTTTTCAAGGATTTGTTTGTTTTGTTTCTTACCTACAAGGAAATCTACCTCAAGAAGAAGTTCATTTCCCGGAATGCTTCTGTCTACGAAACCTAAGTCCTGAGGAATGATTTCGTTGAATAAGAAACGTCCCAATGTAGATTCTACGGTTCCATTCTTCACTTCGCCGTCGATTGTCTTTGTCACACGAACCTTGATGCGTGAGTGAAGTGTAATGACACCGTTTTCATAAGCCAAGATTGCTTCGTTCAGGTTCTTAAATGCTTTACCTTCGCCCTTAACTCCCGGTCTCTCCTGTGTCAAATAGTAGATACCGAGAACCATATCCTGTGAAGGAACGGCTACCGGACCACCGTCGGATGGTTTCAGTAAGTTGTTAGGTGAGAGAAGCAAGAAACGACATTCAGCCTGAGCTTCTACAGAAAGCGGCAAATGCACAGCCATCTGGTCACCGTCGAAGTCAGCGTTGTAAGCTGTACATACGAGCGGATGAAGCTTGATTGCCTTACCTTCTACAAGAATCGGTTCAAATGCCTGGATACCAAGTCTGTGAAGGGTAGGGGCACGGTTTAACATAACCGGATGTTCTTTGATTACTTCTTCCAGCACATCCCATACTTCCGGTTGAAGTCTTTCTACCATCTTCTTCGCATTTTTAATATTGTGAGCAGTACCATTAGCTACTAACTCTTTCATAACAAATGGCTTGAACAACTCAATCGCCATTTCTTTTGGAAGACCACACTGATAAATCTTCAGTTCCGGTCCTACAACGATAACGGAACGTCCTGAGTAGTCAACACGTTTTCCAAGTAAGTTTTGACGGAAACGTCCTGATTTACCCTTTAACATATCAGAGAGTGACTTGAGTGCTCTGTTACCAGGTCCTGTTACCGGACGACCACGACGACCATTGTCGATGAGGGCGTCAACAGCTTCCTGAAGCATTCTCTTTTCATTTCTCACGATAATGTCCGGAGCGCCTAATTCTAACAGTCTTCTCAGACGGTTGTTTCTGTTGATAATTCTTCTGTACAAATCGTTGAGGTCAGATGTTGCAAAACGTCCACCGTCGAGTTGTACCATCGGACGCAAATCCGGTGGGATTACAGGGATAACATCCATAATCATCCATTCCGGTTTGTTTCCTGAACCACGGAAGGCTTCTACTACTTCCAGACGTTTTACGATTCTTGCACGTTTTTGTCCGGTAGCACCTTTGAGGCCTGCCTGTAATTCTTCGTATTCTGCATCAAGATCGATTGCACGGAGAAGTTCCTGAATTGCTTCAGCACCCTTTCCTACGCGGAATGTATCGCCCCATGCTTCTTTTGCTTCTTGATATTCCTGTTCTGATAATACTTGCTTGTACTGTAAACTTGTTTCACCTTTATCTAATACGATATAAGATGCAAAGTATAATACTTTTTCCAAGGTTCTCGGTGACAAATCAAGGATAAGCCCCATACGGCTAGGGATTCCCTTAAAGTACCAGATATGCGAAACAGGAGCCGCAAGGGCAATATGCCCCATGCGCTCACGTCTTACACTTGCTTTTGTGATTTCAACACCACATCTGTCACAAACAACACCTTTGTAACGGATTTTTTTGTATTTACCACAGTGACATTCCCAGTCCTTACTAGGTCCGAAAATCCTCTCACAGAAGAGACCGTCTCTTTCCGGTTTCAACGTTCTGTAATTGATTGTCTCTGGTTTTGTTACTTCGCCTCTTGACCATTCTAAGATCTTTTCAGGTGACGCCAAGCCAATTTTAATCGCATCAAATGTAATTGGCTCGTATGCTGGTTCATTATTATTTACTGGCATCTATGGCAATCCTCCTATTCTTCATCTAGCATTTCGCTATAATCAACTTCCAGTGAATCTAATGCGTCAAAGCTGTCTTCATAAACATCCTCCGCTACATCCACAAGTTCTCCGCCTTCAAATTCTTGTTGACTGAAGCCATGTGCTCCGAAAGATTCCTCTGTTTCGTATCTTCTGTCTCCTTCAATGATGGAATGTAAATCAGTCTCGCCGTAGTCAACTGTCTCTGTAATTTCAACCTCTGTGTTGTCCTCTTTGAGAACCTTAACATCCAAACCGAGTGACTGTAATTCTTTAAGAAGTACTTTGAACGATTCAGGAATTCCAGGTTCCGGAATGTTTTCACCCTTAATAATTGCCTCATAAGTCTTCACACGACCAACAACATCATCGGATTTTACAGTCAGGATTTCCTGTAAGGTGTATGATGCACCGTAAGCTTCCAGTGCCCAAACTTCCATTTCACCAAATCTCTGTCCACCGAACTGTGCCTTACCACCAAGCGGTTGCTGTGTTACCAATGAGTAAGGACCGGTAGAACGAGCGTGAATCTTATCGTCTACCAAGTGGTGAAGTTTCAGATAATGCATGTGTCCGATTGTTACCGGACTGTCAAAATATTCTCCAGTTCTACCATCACGGAGACGAACTTTACCATCGCGTGAAAGCGGAACACCTTTCCACAATTCTCTGTGGTCTCTGTTTTCTGACAAGTATTCCAAGACTTCAGGAAGAAGAGATTCGCCGTGTTTCTTCTCGAACTCTTCCCACTCAAGATTGACATAATCATTTGCCAAATCAAGAGTGTCCATGATATCTTCTTCGTTTGCACCGTCAAATACCGGCGTTGCAATATTGAATCCAAGTGCTTTTGCAGCAAGACTCAAG
>JAZQRQ010000087.1:0-20224 GCA_045629665.1 Faecalimonas sp. | reverse complement strand
ATATTCCTGGTCTTTGCCTGTCGCTTCCTCCAGTTCATCAAAGTAGAATTGCTCTTGCTCTTTCATTTCCTCAGCATTGTTAAATTCCACACGGAATAACATTCTAAAAATATGCTCTCTAAGTTCTGTTCTACTCATTTTATTATCTCCTTAAGTTTTCGCATTATTATTTATTATACTACATTTGACGAGGTGTTGGCAACTCAGTTATGCATAAATATGCAAAAAAGGAACTCCGCAACATGCGAAATTCCTTTTTGACTTTTTTCTTTACTATGAAACTACTTCAATCCCTGCAACACGAACATTGACATCTGCAACCTTAAGCCCTGTCATGTTCTCGATTGCAACCTTCACTTTTTCCTGCACCTTTACAGAAACATCTTTTACATTATATCCGTACTTGAGATTCAGTGTCGCCTCCACTGTTACAACATCCTCAAGCACATCTACTTTCACACCTTTAGAAAGTGACTTGATACCAATCTTGCTGATAAGCTCTCTCGTCGCATTTCCTGCCATAGAAGCAACTCCTTCCACTTCCATTGCCGCAAGTCCTGTAATTACTGCAATTACTTCGTCTGCAACGATAATCTCACCGCGGTTATTCTCTAATTGAATTTTATATTCATTACTCGTTTCTTTTCCCATGACCAAAAACCTCCTAGTTTGGTTAACTACTTTCTTAATTATAACAAATTTATGAGCGTTTGCAAATAAAAACTTTTCAATATATTTAAGAGCGAC
Source organism: Faecalimonas sp. (assembly GCA_045629665.1). Classification (GTDB taxonomy): domain Bacteria; phylum Bacillota; class Clostridia; order Lachnospirales; family Lachnospiraceae; genus Faecalimonas. Next base: position 19,477 of record JAZQRQ010000087.1, on the reverse strand, counting down.
CAAACTCGGAGAGAATTAACCCTTCGTTTCGTTCCAAAGTCATTCGTACGCTCCAACTGTTGACGAATAATAACAGTGGTCTGTCCTTTAAATCCTTAATCTTCTTCATGTCAGAAGTTCCGACTAATTTATCCAGATTAATCTCTTCGTTTTCAATCCAGCGAATATGCTCATAAGGCAGGTTCTCAAGCTTGATATCCACGTTGTACTCATTCTCCAGACGATACTTGAGTACATCAAACTGAAGTACACCTACCACACCTACTATGATTTCCTCCATTCCGGTATTGTATTCCTGGAAAATCTGAATCGCACCTTCCTGGGCAATCTGGTTAATACCTTTGATAAACTGTTTACGCTTCATCGTATCGACCTGACGCACTCTTGCAAAATGCTCCGGTGCAAAGGTTGGAATACCCTCATAAGCAAATTTATTCGCCGAAGTAGTCAGCGTATCTCCAATCGAAAAAATGCCCGGGTCAAAGATACCGATAACATCGCCTGCATAAGCTTTTTCAATCATCTTTCGCTCACTCGCCATCATCTGCTGTGGCTGCGAAAGGCGAACCTTCTTCCCACCTTGTATGTGGAACACGTCCATTCCTGCTTCGTATTCTCCGGAGCAGATACGCATAAATGCAATTCTGTCACGGTGAGCCTTGTTCATATTGGCCTGAATCTTGAAGACGAATGCAGAAAAATCCTTCTCTTCCATCGGGTCAATGCTTCCCTGGTCTGACATTCTCGGAAGCGGTGAACTTGTCATGGTAAGGAAATGCTGTAAAAATGTCTCCACACCGAAGTTCGTGAGTGCTGAACCAAAAAATACCGGTGAAAGTTCTCCTTTGCTTACCATCTCCAAATCAAACTCTGCACTTGCCCCGTCCAAAAGTTCTATCTCATCCAAAAGCTGCGCTTTCTGGTCTTCTGTAATCAAGCTATCCACTTCAGGATCTGTAAGTGCAATTTTTCTCACATCACCCATCCTTGTACCTTTTTGTGTATCTGAGAACAACTCAATTTCCTGATGTTCACGGTCAAATACACCGCGGAATTCTTTTCCGCAACCAATCGGCCAGTTGATTGGACAGGTTGCAATGCCAAGTTCTTTTACGATGTCATCCAAAAGTTCAAATGTATCGCGCGCTTCGCGGTCCATCTTATTGATAAATGTAAATATCGGAATGTGGCGCATAACACATACTTTAAAAAGTTTTCTTGTCTGCGCCTCAACACCCTTGGATGCATCGATTACCATGACTGCCGAATCTGCAGCCATCAGTGTACGATATGTATCCTCTGAAAAATCCTGATGTCCCGGTGTATCCAATATATTAATGCAATACCCATCATAGTTAAACTGAAGCACGGAAGAAGTAACAGAAATACCTCTCTCCTTTTCAATCTCCATCCAATCAGAAACCGCATGCTTTGCCGTTGCTTTTCCTTTTACGGAACCGGCTTGATTAATCGCACCACCATAGAGAAGGAATTTCTCTGTCAGCGTTGTTTTACCTGCATCGGGATGGGAAATAATTGCAAATGTTCTTCTTTTCTTTATCTCATTTGTAATCTGTGACATAATAATCTCCTAAAATTTACAGTTCTTTGCATACTTAGTTAGTTTATCACATCTAGTATCTCTCTGCAAACAGATTTTAATGCATCGGAGTAATCACAATATTTTTTGCTTCCACACCCGTTTTTCTTGTCACGATATCCTCAATCTGAGCGCGATGTGCGTCTGTAAGTTCTGCACCATTGACAACCACATCTACTCCCGTTTCTGTAATGGTAACTACCGATTGTGAGAACCCTTTTGAAAGCAGCATTGTCTCAACACTCGTCTCAAGTTCTGCAATCTTTGTCATCTCTATCATCTCAGCTACTGCTTCGCTTTTTTGTTCTTCTGAAAGGTTCTTGTTGTCGATGATTCCCTGTAATACTTCTTTGTTTTCTGCGCGAACCTGCTCACGTGCAACCTTTGCTTCTGCAACAACCTTACTACCGCTTGTAAGCACTGCTTCACCCGGCGTTTCATTCACTTCGCTGTCAAGGCTGTCAATATCTGCAGTCTCCTCCAAACTGATGTCAAGAAGTTCCTGGTTGGCAAGTTCATTGTCCACTTTTTTGGTATTATCACCAAACAGTTTTCCGGAATAGTTGAGATACCCTGCAACAGCAATCATGACTGCCAGTGCCGATATCATAATCTGATTTTTCTTAAATATACGTTTCAAAACACGCCCTCCTATTGATTTTGATTTTTCTCTATCACCTTAATTTTATGCGAGTCCACATCAAATAATGCTCGCACAACCTCTGTAATATTTCGAACGATAACAGCATCTTTGCCGCCCTCTGCTATGATTACGATTCCTTCGACTTGTTTGTCATCTCGATAGGTTATCATTGTATGCACCTCTCCAACCCCTTGCATTTGCCTGAGCAGGTTCTCTAAACGGTTCTCCATATCTGTCTCATTTTGAGTATCATCATTATAAATGTCCAGTGTACTTTTTTTCGATTCTGTCTTTGTCGGAATTGCAATTACAACAAGCAGTACGCCAACCAAAAGCAGAATCATCCATGTTTTTTTATTAATCTCCAACGGTCCCCTCCTCTCTGATGATACGCTCCATATATCCCGTTGCATCCTCTATTTCCTGCAATGCATTTTGATATGCTGTGCTTTGCAATTCAGTCATACCTACTATGCGAAGTATTGGACCCGCAAGCATCAGTATAAGAATCATGCCTGCAAAAAATCGAATGTATTTCTGATAACTTTTCTGCGGAATGATGTGCATAACTGCAACCATAATCACGAGATAGAAAGCAATATTTTCCATCCATTCATAGATAAATGCAATCATAAGCTAACCTCCTGTTGTTGTAGCAACCACCGCAATTGTAAGCAAAAATAGTATTGCAGTGGTAAATACAATTCGAAGCAGCATCTTTGAGCCATCCGCAATACTGCTGACGCAGTCCACCATGCGCTTATCCGAAATCGGCTGAATCAGTGCAGCAATCACCTGATACAAAAGTGCTGTTACTGCCATCTGTATCAGTGGTGCCAAGCATATTACCAGACACACTATCATGCCCACCACGCCGATTCCGTTCCGAATAAGAACCGCTGTTCCAAATACCACCTCTGCTGTACCGCTAATGGCATCACCGATAATCGGAATGGCACCGGTTCCCTTTGTGATAAAGCTTCTCTTTACTGCATCTATTGCGGGCGATAACAACCCTTGAATGACATTTAACCCAACAACTCCGGCAAGCAAGGTTTTCAGTGTCCACGAAACCACTGTCTCTATCAATTCCGCAAATTTGGTTAAATGAATTTCCGGTGACAGCTCGCTCAAGATTCGTATCATCACATAAATCTGTGTAATCGGTATTAAAAAATTCAGAATCAGCATTTCCACAAAGAAAATGAGAAGTAACACCAACTGATAAAACATGACTGACGTACTGCTTCCTGTTGCAAGTGCCACTGCAAAAAAGTAGACCGGTCCAAGCAGTTTCATAAACTCTAAGAGGCGTTCCAAATTCATAGATGCAGCATCCACCAAAATGCGAAAGTTATTTAGGCATATGGTAATCAAGAACATATATAGCATCGAGAAACTAATCTCCGCCACCTGTGTGGACTTAAATACACTTGAAAAGTTTGTAAATATGGCTGCAACAATTACAAGCAAAATAATATGTATCATGCCTGAGCGACTATTCTTAAGTTCATAGGTGAATTGGTCTGCAATCAACTGTTTGATTAATTCTAATGAGAACTCCAACTCTCCGGTTAACAGACCGCCGAGTACTTCCCTGACATTTAGTTTCTCATTTGGAAATATCTCAGCAAGCATATCGTCTATTTCCGAGAAATCAAATTTATCTATCAGCGAATCCTGTATCTCCTTCTGAGAGATTGTTTCTTCTGCTTCATCTTCCTCTTGCGCATATTCTTTTATCTGAGATGTCTCAGTGGCATGTATCACCTGTACGGGCATAGAAACCATTAGAAAAACAATTATTATCAGCACTTTCCATCTTTTCATTGCAAAAACTCCTGTATCGTTCGCAGAAGCGCAAGTAAAATCGGTAAGCTGAGTACCAGTATCGTCAATTTACCAAACATCTCAATCTGCGTTGCAATTGCTGAATACCCTGCATCTTTACAAAGTCCTGCAGATAACTCTGCAATATATGTAATCCCCAACATTTTAATTAAGGTCATAATATAGGAACTATCTATCTGAATAAAGTTACTGATATCTTTCACCGTTGCGACCAAGACTTCAAGGCTGTCCAATATTCCAAAGAAAATAAGTAAGCTGATACCTATGCTTAGATATACCGCCACTTCCGATTTTTCCTGCTTCAACTGTGCTGCCAGCAAAATTCCTGCGACTCCTAAAATTCCAACTTGTATGATATTCATCCTGCAAACCTCTAGAATTCAAATAACCGCTGAATCTGTTCAAACAGTTCTACGACATACGGAAGAACCCAAAACAGAACCAATAGAAGCCCTGCAAAGCTTGTTAAAAACGCCTGTTCCTCTCTCCCACTATGCTTTAATACCTGACTCAAAACAGACACCAATATTCCCACTGCAGCAATTTTAAAAATCAGACTGACACCCATGTTTTCCTCCTGTTACAGCAAAAGAATCACAAGGAAGATTCCTCCCATAATTCCCATGCTTTGACATAATTTTCGCTTTGACCGATAGACATCTCTTGTGTTTTGTATCCGATATTCCAACTGTTCGATGAACAAATCCAGACTTTCTATGTACTCCATGTTCTTTCCGACGTTTTTTAATTCCTCCAACTCGTCCTCTTTTAAGTTCGTTTCCTTTAAATCTTCTGTAATGGACAGACACCAGATTTCCCAAAAGGTTCCTCTTGTTTTGTTCATCAATCGCTGACTCAAATGCGATAGCCATTCCCGATAGGGTGTGCTTGTCTTCGTACTGATTTTAGAAAAAACTTCTGCAAATGGTGCATGAGTGTATTGCAATTCACTTCGTAGCAGGCAAAAAAGTTTTTTTAATTCTTCTAGTTCGTGTAGGTGAGATTGCATTTCATTACTTTTTGAAAAACCAATGCAGGTTGTCGCAGTAATAATAAAAATACTTCCTATAAACTTCAGCATATCTAATACTCCTGTCCACTTATGCACATCTTTTCTCCATACTTGTCGTAGATGCTTGCGATTTCCCCTACATGTTCTCTGTTACATAAAAGTACATATCGTTCAAAACACTGTTCGCGTATCATCTGTTCCAAAAGCGGTTTCTTTTGAATCTCATCTAATGATTCCCCATGTACTGTTGCAATCATCTTGCAACCGCAGTGCATTGCATATTTGATAGCCTGTACCTCATCCAGATCACCAATCTCGTCAACTGCGATTACCTGCGGTGACATAGACCGAATCAACATTAACATTCCCTCTGCTTTCGGACATCCATCTAATACATCTGTTCGCATACCCATGTGATTTTGTGGAACACCTTGATAGCACCCTGCAAGCTCTGATCGTTCATCTACAACACCTACTGTGCATCCCTTCACCCACTCATTTCCATCTGAGATTTGGCGAATCATATCACGCAGTAATGTTGTCTTTCCACAGCGAGGCGGTGAAATAATCAGCGTGTGATACATCTGCATATTATGTGCTATGTATGGAAACAACTTGTCTGCACAGCCCACAATCTCGTGAGATACACGAATATTTAACGAAGATATATACTTCAGATTCTTAACTCGTCCATTTTCAATTAAAACCTGCCCTGCCATTCCTACACGATGACCACCCTCTATTGTGATAAAGCCCTGTTTTAATTCATTTTCATAGGCATAAAGAGAATAATTGCTGACATAGTCCAAAGTTTCCCTAAGAATTCTCTCTGTTCCGTTTAACAGCAAAATCTGTTCTTTGTTGTTACAAAGCAGAATAATTGGTGAATTTACACGCAAACGTATTTCCTGTAGGTAATCAAACCTTATGTTATCTTGAAAAACCACATTTTTCACTTCACTTGGAAGTATATTCATAATCTGCTTGTACTTCACTTGTCTCACCCCTTTAGACAATATATGTACAAGTTGTGGAAATATGCAAAACAGTTTTTACGCATTTAATTTTATTTTTTGAACAAATCACTGTGAGTACCAGTGCGTGATATGGTAAGAACCAAAATATCTTTATCGATGTGATAAATGAGTAACCAATCTGGTTGTATATGACATTCTCGATAATTGACCCATTTTCCGGTCAAGGCATGATCTTTATAACTTTCGTCTAATGCTTCCCCCGCTGCAAGTCTTTTTATTACTTCTTGAAGTAATTGAATATTAAGTCCACGACGCTTTGCCAGCTTGTAATCTTTTTTAAACTGCGTAGTGTACTTTACTATATATTTTTTCATTTTTCCAAATCTGCAAAAAGTTCATCCATATCTGTATAACCTTTTACGGATGGGTCTCTTGCAATCCTCTCTGCTTCTAGCATGGCAGCGACCGTTTTCTTATTCGGATTATTGATAGAAATATCAAACGGAATTTTTCCTTCGCGAAGTGTTTGCCGTACAAAAATATTAAATGCCGTCGTAATATTCATACCAAGTTCCTCAAATAAAATATCAGCTTGTCTCTTTAAATCGCTGTCAATTCGAATGCTTATATTTGTTGTTTTATTTCCCATATAACCATCTCCTTTCTACCTGCTGGCACTAATATTATATGTCATTTGCACGAAGAATACAATACATTGCACGAAAAAACAAAAACTAGCCACAATTAATGTGACTAGTTTCTAGCTATGTATACATTATAACCTCTTTTATATCTCTTTATTTTAAATTAGAGATAGCATAATCGGCTTCATCTTCCGTAAATTTCTCTCCATATTCTGAAACTAATTGATCTCGAATTGCTGCTGGAGACATATTCATTGATTCTTGATAACTCTTTGCCTTTTTAAGTGCATTTTCTTTCCAATCTGCCTTTACATTATCTATGGCATATTGTGCTTCTTCTGCTAAAAATTTTTCTCCTGCATCAGATGTTAACTGGTCATAAATGCCTTGCTTAGACATGTGCATTGTTTTACTGTAGTTTTCGGCACTTTTTAATGCATTATAGTTCCAATCAGCATCTACATTGTCTACTGCATATTGTGCTGCTTCTGCTGAATACTTTTCGCCATATTCTGAAGTTAACTGGTCGTATAATCTTGCTTTAGACATATGCATTGTATCGCTGTAGCTTTTTGCTTTTTTAAGTGCTGTTTTATATTCAGTAGGAATATTATTATCTTCTTCCTTTTCAACATTTGATTCTACTGTTGCATTTTCTAATTTATTATTTGTTTTATTATCTGTTCCTTTTTCATCATCCCCACCAGTGAACGAACTAATCACAGCAATCGCAACTATAACTATAACGACCCACTTGAGAATTCCTCCCTGTTTTTTGCGACAATTAGGACACACTTTCGCTTTCTTAGGTATTTCTGTTTGGCAGTGTTTACACACTTTTGTTTCATTTTGCATGTTTCTTTCCTCCTTAGTTTATCCTACTTTATCTTATTTTATGCGATTATATAGCATAAGTCAATCTTTTTTCGCATAAATTGGTATATTATACGAAAGAGGTGATCTCATGAAACCATTAAAGAACAAGGTCAGTATTACTCTAGACGCTGATGTTATTGAGGAAATTAAAGAACTTGCCGAAAATGACGATCGTTCTTTTTCCCAATATGTTAATTTAATACTGAAAGAATATCTAAAATGTTCGCAAAAATAAGAGACATGGTTATACTCCATGCCTCTTATTTTAATTTGACTTTTTATGATTATGGTATGCCATCAGCATACAATTAATATCCCATTACCGTCTCAATAATCGTGCTTAAGAAAACCGCAGCAATAACGGAAACAAACCATGTTACTATATAAGCTAATATCCTCACAATCAAAAATCGATTCTTATATGGTAGAAACTCTTTGGAAATTCCTCGATAATTGAAACTAAATAAAACAGCTAGCAATTGAGTGACTAGCAACAAGCTTCTATTAACCCATTGTATTGTCGTTGGATATGATTCACCATTATCCTGAACAAACTCACTACAAAGGCTCAAAAACACTATTCCGATATACCCCAAAGAAGCCAATATCATTTTCCAAACAACCTTGCTACGAAATCCCGGAATCATCCAAGATGTTTTCCCTGTTGTTTCTACTTGTTCGATATCTTCTCCTAATTCATGCAAAATTTCCTCTATAGATTGATACCTTTTAGACGGTTCCAACTCAATACATTTTGCTATTAAGCCCGAAAACTTTCCTTTGGTTATATATTCAACCGGAAATTTTCCTGTCAACATATAATTAAATAATATTCCAAATGCATAAATATCTGTACGATTATCTGTTTGAAAATAACCAAACTGTTCTGGGGCGGCATACTCTGCTGTACCCAAAAGAACCGTATCTCTCTTTTTCCCTTCTTGGAAGGAGCGTGAAATATTAAAATCGATTAATTTGACATTTCCCTCCGTTGTAATCATTATGTTTTCTGCCTTTATGTCTCTATACACAATCATAGGCGTAGCATGATGTAGTTCTAAGAGGGCTCTGCAAACCCGACACGCAATTTTTACAGCTACATCTTCCGAAAGGGGTTCACCCATCATATATTCTTCTAATGTAACCCCATTTACATATTCCTCTATAACAGTAAATGTTCCTTCCGTTTCGAATGCTTCAAAAAGTCTTGGAAAATAAGAACTATTGTTTTTTCTACGAAACTCCAATACATCTTGCTGTGTATAATCTATAGTTTTCTTTACACATATCTGCCCAGTTGTGTTATTACGTACCAATCTAATATGATGTTTTTCACCAAGGGATCCATAATCTTGATACATGGACAATTTATAGTCTTCTGCAACTCCCATCTTTTGTGCTCCGTTCTTGCTTTTCTATAAAAAAAATTATATAATACAACCAGTTTTTACGCAAGAAGGAGAAAAACAATGACTTATACAACCGATGAACTTCTGAAAATTTTACACTCTACACATTCAGTCTCAGAATTAAATAAATATACAGAAAATCTATCCGAACCAAAAGAGAATCTTTCTCTTCCAGAATACTTCACAACATATCTACGTTTACATAATATAGTGGAAAGTGATTTGATTCGTTCCTCTCAAATCCAACGAAACTACGCCTATCAAATTTTAAGCGGAGCAAAAAATCCCGGTCGTGATAAAGTATTGGCGCTTTGTCTCGCAGCTCAAATGAATTATGATGAAACACAGCGCGCTCTTGCGCTTGCTGATGTTGGAAAATTATACCCTCGTCGTAAAAGAGACTCCATAATAATCTTTGCCTTGAATCAAAAACTTACTGTTCAACAAGCCAATGAATTGTTATATGAGGAAAACGAAAACACTTTAGAATAATACACACTAAAAATACTGCCCCAACAAACTCGGGCAGTATTTTCCTTTTACATCTTATTTAAAATATTCCACACCTGATTCAAAAATCTTCAAATCCTGTTCTCCGTAAATGTTGATTGCAACAGACTCTCCGCGACGTTCTGAGTGAGCCATCTTACCAAGTACACGTCCATCTGGACTTGTGATACCTTCAATTGCTCTGTAAGAACCATTTGGATTCCACTCTTCATCCATTGTAATCACACCGTCTAAGTTACAGTATTGTGTTGCAACTTGTCCGTTCGCAAAGAGTTCATCAAGAACTGCTTCTGGTGCAACGAAACGTCCTTCACCGTGTGATGCAGGGTTCGTATATACTCCGCCAAGCTCAGCACCTTGTAACCATGGTGACTTGTTTGTTACAACTTTTGTGTAAACCATCTTCGAAATATGACGTCCGATGGTGTTGTAAGTAAGTGTTGGTGAACCTGCTGTCTGTCCACAAATCTTTCCATATGGTACAAGACCAAGCTTAATAAGTGCTTGGAAACCATTACAGATACCGAGTGCAAGACCATCGCGTTCGTTAAGAAGTTTCTCAACTGCTTCTTTAATCTTCGCATTCTGGAATGCAGTTGCAAAGAATTTTGCAGAACCGTCTGGCTCATCACCTGCACTGAATCCACCTGGGAACATGATAATCTGTGCCTCATTGATTGCTTTTTCAAATTCAGCAACGGATTCACGGATATCATCTGCGCTAAGGTTCTTGAACACTTTTGTGATGACGTTTGCGCCTGCACGTTCAAATGCTTTACGGCTGTCGTACTCACAGTTGGTTCCTGGGAATACCGGAATAAATACTGTTGGTTTTGCAACTTTATTCTTGCATACGTAGATGCTGTCTGCATTGTACAGTTTTTCTTCTACAGCTACCGGCGCATCTACACCTGCAACAGAAGCAAATACTTTTTCAAGTGGTGCTTTCCATGTATCAACTGCAGTCTCAAGTGAGATTATCATATCGCCGTATGTGATTGCCTTATCTGCTGTCACTTCACCGATAACAACTGCATCGATTGTAAGAGCATCAACTTTGTCTGCAGGAACTTCTGCGATGATATCGCCGAACGCCGGTGCAAACAAGTCTTTCTTATCTACACAGTCACAAATCTTAACGCCCATGCCGTTACCGAATGCCATCTTACTTACTGCAGCTGCAATACCGTGTCTGTCTAATGTGTAAGCAGATACAATTGCACCGTTTTGGATATCGTCACGGAATTTTCCGTACTGGTCCATAACCTGTGCATATACCGGTAAGTCATAGTTATCTTTTTCTATCTTCATCCACACTAACTTATTGCCTGCAGCCTTAAGTTCCGGTGTGATGATATCTTTTTGAACTGCAACATCCACTGCAAATGATACCAATGTAGGTGGCACGTCGATATCCTGGAATGTTCCTGACATACTGTCTTTACCACCGATTGATGGAAGTCCGAGGCCAAGTTGTACATCGTAAGCACCGAGAAGTGCTGCGAATGGTTGACTCCATCTAGATGGGTCCTCTGTCATACGTCTGAAGTATTCTTGGAATGTCAGACGAATCTTGCTGTAATCACCACCATTTGCAACAATCTTAGCAACTGATTCTAATACTGCATAAACTGCTCCGTGGTATGGGCTCCAGCTTGAAAGGTATGGATCATAACCATAACTCATCATTGTTACAGTATCACATTTACCTGTAAGTACAGGAAGTTTTGCAACCATAGCCTGTGTCTCTGTCATCTGATATTTTCCACCGTGTGGCATGAATACAGAGCCTGCACCGATAGAACCGTCAAACATTTCTACAAGACCTTTCTGTGAACATACGTTTAAATCAGAAAGTGTCTCAAGCCATTTTGCTTTTACATCGGCAACTTCTTCTTTTACTAAGATGCTGTCTGCTCTGTTTGGAATATCAACTGCAACTGCTGTTTCCTGATGAGCACCGTTTGTATCAAGGAATGCACGAGAAATATTAACAATCTCTTTTCCTCTCCATGAAAGAACGAGTCTTGGGTCTTCTGTAACAACAGCAACCTCAACAGCCTCTAAGTTCTCTTCTTTTGCATAACCCATGAATTCTGCAACGTCTTTTGGATCGATTACAACTGCCATACGCTCTTGTGATTCAGAGATTGCAATCTCTGTTCCATCAAGACCGGCATATTTCTTAGGTACTTTGTCTAAGTTAATCTGAAGTCCGTCTGCCAACTCACCGATAGCAACAGAAACTCCACCTGCACCAAAGTCGTTACATTTCTTAATTAACTTACTAACTTCTTCTCTTCTGAAGAGACGCTGAATCTTACGCTCTGTCGGTGGGTTACCTTTCTGAACTTCTGCACCACATGTCTCGATTGATTCTTCTGTGTGAACCTTTGAAGAACCTGTAGCACCGCCGCAACCGTCACGACCGGTACGTCCACCGAGTAAAATGATGATATCGCCCGGATCAGATGTCTCACGGATAACTGCTCTTCTTGGAGCTGCACCTAATACTGCACCGATTTCCATACGTTTTGCAACGTAGTTTGGATGATAAATCTCTTTAACTGCACCTGTTGCAAGACCGATTTGGTTACCGTATGAACTATAACCGTGAGCTGCCTCACGAACTAATTTCTTCTGAGGAAGTTTTCCTTTTAACGTATCTTTCACAGATACAGTCGGGTCTGCTGCACCTGTTACACGCATTGCCTGATATACATATGTACGTCCTGACAATGGGTCACGGATACATCCACCAAGACAGGTGGCCGCACCACCAAATGGTTCGATTTCAGTTGGGTGGTTGTGTGTCTCGTTCTTGAAGTTTACAAGCCACTCTTCTTCCACACCATCAACAACAACCGGAACAACGATACTACAAGCATTGATTTCGTCTGATTTTTCCTGGTCTTCCAATTTGCCTTCTAATTTAAGTCTTCTCATTGCCATAAGAGCAAGGTCCATTAAGCAGACAAATTTGTCTTCTCTACCTTTAAAGATTTCGCTGTGGTCGTTCAAATATTTCTTATATGCATTTACGATTGGCTCTTTGTAGTCACCTTCGCCAAATGTAATGTCAGTCAACTCTGTCGCAAATGTTGTGTGACGGCAGTGGTCTGACCAATATGTATCAAGTACGCGAATCTCTGTCATAGAAGGATCTCTGTCTTCTTCATTCTTGAAGTAATTCTGGATATGCAAGAAATCCTTGAATGTCATAGCCATTCCAAGAGAATTATATAATTCTTTCAATTCAGCTTCGTTCATATCCTTGAATCCGTCAAAAATCTTGACATCTGCAGGCTCATCGAATACTGTAATTAAAGTCTCAGGTTTTTCCATACCAGTTTCTCTAGAATCCACAGGGTTGATGCAGTGTGCTTTCACTGCTTCAAACTCTTCATCTGTGAGGTCTCCTTCGATTACATATGTTGTTGCAGACTTAATAACTGGAAGCTCGTCCTCTTTAATAAACTGCACACACTGAACAGCAGAGTCTGCTCTCTGGTCAAATTGTCCAGGAAGGTATTCTACTGAAAATACTCTGCTTCCTTCTTTCATATCAAATGATTCTTTGTATAACGTATCTACCGGTGGTTCTGAAAAGATACCGTTACATGCGGTCTCAAATGTCGCATCAGAAATGTTCTCAATGTCATAACGAATTAACACACGAACATTTTCTACGTTCTTAATGCCTAAATAGCTCTTCATTTCGCTCTTCAGTGCTTTTGCCTGAACAGCGTACTCTGGTTTCTTTTCCACGTATACGCGTTTTACACTACTCATAGTACCCTCCTACGATTTTCGTCATGTATTTTCTCTATCATATCACACTTTATATCATTAGTACAATTAATATATCTTAAATGTTTTATTAGTTATTCTTATTTTTCTGCTTCCATAATGCAATAATACTTATAACAACACCCAAAAGAAGCAAAATCAGGAAGATAACTCCGATTCGAACGACCATATCCAAGAAAAATCCTTCCGGAAGCATTCGGATTAACAGATCTGTTCTCGGATCCAAAAGCCATAGGTCATTGTCAAAGAAAATCTCATGGAACATGGTAAAATATTTATTAAAATCGGACATAAACAAAAGTCCTACACCTGCTGTAATCCCTATAAATGCACCCAGCCCAATCAGAAAGGATTTTGGCAAAAGTCTCTTCCAATCGGCCTTCATCTTTATTATGGCTACAACTGACGACACAAATATAAGCAGCGCAATTCTCCGAATCCATAATCCACCGATAAACAAATTTTGCACATCTACCATGTGTGCCTTTTCCCTATCATTAAAGAATTCTCGCTCCTCGCCGTCTACAACTGTGTCAACCGCCAAATCTTCACGATTTCCACGGAGATATGCCAGCATCTCTTCCGTGACATACATGGCATCCTCCATCTCCATTTCCAAATCGTCCAAGACTTCATATTTCGCATATTCTTTTTCGTACCAGCCATAGTCACTGTATGCTCCGATTTCAAAGGCTGAAATCAGCAGAATTACGATCACTGCTATGCTTGCTATCATTCCGAATGTCCGTTGTGAAATTTCCATATCTTTCCTCTTTCTATTGCATTATCATTTCTTTTTACTTATAATAGTCCTATAATTTATAAGGAGTTCTAATAATGGATATCAATTACGAATTGTACAAAGTATTTTATCATGTTGCCTCTACATTAAGCTTTTCAGAGGCTTCAAAACAATTATATATCTCACAATCGGCAGTAAGTCAATCCATTAAAACATTGGAGAAAAAACTTGACCAGACTTTGTTTATCCGCAGTACAAAAAAGGTACAACTTACACCGGAGGGCGAAATCTTATTGCGTCACATTGAACCGGCTATGAACCTCATCAGACGTGGCGAGTCACAGTTAGTAGACGCAACTTCTACCGGCGGCCAAATCCGCATTGGTGCAAGCGACACTATCTGCCGATATTTCCTAGTGCCTTACCTTGAAAAATTCCACAAAGAATTTCCAAGTGCACACATCAAGGTTACTAACGAAACCTCTGTAAAATGTGTGGAATTATTAGAAGCAGGTCAAGTGGATTGTATTGTAATTAACTATCCAAATTCACACCTTTCTAATCTGCATGCTATAAGGAAAATCAAAAAATTTAAAGATGTTTTTGTTGCAAATAATTCCTTTGCGGAGCTTCGTGATAAAAAGGTGTCGTTCCGCGAAATGCTGAACTACCCGATTCTCATGTTGGAGAAACATACAACCACCAGTGAATTCCTACATAGCCTGTTCCAGCAACACGAGTTGGATTTGGTTCCGGAGATTGAACTTACCAGCAACGACTTGCTCCTTGACCTTGCAAAAATCGGTCTTGGCATCGCATTCGTTCCGGACTATTGCATGCCGAAATATTCCGACGAACTTTATTGTCTGGATATGGAGGACGAACTTCCAACCAGAGAACTTGCCATTGTGTACAACAATCGTGTTCCTGTTTCCAAGGCAACAATGGAATTTTTAAATTATTTCGAATAAGTCTTTTGTATTATAACACAATTTCCTACTACAAACAAAAAGGAAGTGGCTTAACCACTTCCTTTTTGTTTAAAATCTCCCACTTGCATGGCAGGGACTCTCCTAATAGTAATTTAATTTGGCTTTTTCACTTCCAACATTTCTATTCGTCCATCCGTCCTGTCAACATGACAACTAGCATAATATGGCCATTCACCCACGGAGGTAAGAACTAATCTATCCACCTTGGAAATATCACACTCCGGTGCTGGTTCATCGCTAACTCCAACATAGCAATATACTATTCCATCCTCGTCTCCATATAAAGAAGTTCCATTATCTGCATGCTTCTTACAAAACTCATATCCAATTGCATCAATACATGCCCTAATTCCTATTTTCTTTGCTTCTTTTACTGTTAACATTCTTTCCCCTCCTTTGCTAAAAATCCTCAAATAAATTCGATTCATATTCATAATCGATGCCTGTTATACTAGAAACAATAACACTGGTCTTTTGATTAATATGTTTTAAAAATTCCCTATCGTCTGCCGATGCTATTATCTTACCATAATCTGGATGCGTGTGGGCAATTAGCCGTAATTTTTTGGCTTGTAGTAGCCCTAGAAGTTCATCATCAAAATAACAGTGTAATTCAACACCATGAACTATAATATCTTTGGTTTTACCTCTCAACAAGGCAAATTCATGATGCGTTGCTGCTGAGAGATATGCAATATCCTTAATGGATATTGTATCTTTTTCAAAAGTAGCCCAATCATTGGAGCACGGCACTCTTGCTAGCATGTTTTTTCGTTTTTCAGTTAATCCTGCTTCACCATTACGTATTGCCTCAAGCGATGTTTTGGTCGAAGCAGTTGATGATAATATATTTTTCATTCTAGTGTCTTTTCAGACTCTCTGACTCTTAATCTCTTCTCACGACTATATTATATATGATACATCAGTATTTTGCAACCATTATTTAAAAATAAATTCTTGAACCATAATCGACTGTTTCCTACCTCTTATCAAAAAACAGTGGTCAAGACCGAAATCTTAACCACTGCATTTTCATTTCACATATTATTTCTGTGCCAAATAAGCTTCTCTTCCGCTCTCGTAAAGGTTATTTCCTTCGCTGTCAATGATAACAACCAATGGCATATCCTCTACATATAATTCACGAAGAGCCTCTGCTCCGAGGTCTTCAAATGCAATAAGTTTTGCACTCTTGATACATTTTGCAAGAAGCGCACCTGCTCCTCCGATTGCTCCGAAGTAAACGCCTGAGTATTTCTTCATTGCGTCTACTACTTCTGGAAGACGTGCCCCCTTACCAATCATACCTCTTGCTCCAACGCTCATCATTGTTGGTGCGTAAGCGTCCATACGTCCGCTTGTTGTAGGACCTGCTGAACCGATTACCTGTCCCGGCTTTGCAGGTGTTGGTCCTACATAGTAGATGGTTGCATCCTTTGGATCAAATGGAAGTTCTTCCCCTCTTGCAAGAGCCTCACACATACGTTTGTGACCTGCGTCACGTGATGTATAAATAGTTCCTGTTACATATACAGAATCTCCTGCTTTAAGAGATTTTGCTAATTCTTCTGTTAATGGTAATGTAATGTGTCTTTCCATACTAAATTACCTCCGATTTATGACGAGTTACATGGCAGTTGATGTTGATTGCACATGGCATACCTGCGATATGTGTTGGAAGTGTCTCAATGTTAAGACCAATTGCTGTAGTCTTTCCACCAAAACCTTGTGGTCCAATACCTAACTCGTTAATCTTTTCAAGCATTTCTTTTTCCAAATCAGCGTAGAATGGATCCGGATTATCTGAATCTACTGGTCTCATAAGTGCTTTCTTTGCAAGAAGTGCTGCCTTGTCAAATGTTCCACCGATACCTACACCGACAACCATAGGTGGGCATGGGTTAGGACCTGCTGTCTCTACTGCTTCAAGGATGAAGTCCTTGATTCCCTGAAGACCTGCAGATGGTTTGAACATACGAATCTGGCTCATGTTTTCGCTACCGAAACCTTTTGGTCCAACAGTAACTTTGATTTCTTCGCCCGGCACGATTTCTGTGTAAAGCATTGCAGGTGTGTTATCACCTGTGTTTCCACGACGTACAGGGTCAGCAACTACTGATTTGCGAAGGTAACCGTTCGTGTAACCACGGCGGACGCCTTCATCAACTGCTTCTGCAAGATTGCCACCAACTAAGTGAACATCCTGACCAATTTCTAAAAATACGCATGCCATACCTGTATCCTGGCAAATCGGAACGTTTTCAGCATCTGCAATTTCATAGTTTGTAATAATCTTATCTAATACACCCTTTGCGATGTCCCAATCTTCGCATGCTCTGCAGCTCTTGATTGCACATTTTACATCGTTTGGAAGATGTGTATTAGCTTCGATACATAATCTTTCTACAACGTCAGTAATCTGACTTACATTAATTTCACGCATATCTATTTCTCCTAATTAGCTAAAAAAGATGATTAAGAACTGTGACACCAATACAACTGCAATAAGAGCGATTGGATATGTAGCCGCATATGCTGCTGCCACTTCTTCTGTACCTGCTGTACTAATCAAAGTTCCAAGAGCCGGTGTACTTGTCATACCACCTGTGATAGAACCAAGGTTGTTAAGAAGGCTAAGTTTTACAACATATTTTGCCACAAGGTAACCAAGGATCATCGGAACGATTGTCATGATAACACCATATACAAAGTACATAACATCAAACATAGCAACGAATTCTGCACCACCTGGGATACCTGCTCCGATAAGGAATAACATAAGACCTAATTCTCTGAAGATCTTAAGTGTTTGTTCTTTTGGCATAATGCTGATGCATCCAATTCTTCCAAAGTGTCCAAGAACCAAAGCAACCATCAAACATCCACCTGTTGTTGTAAGTGAGAATGTTGTTCCAGGAACAACGAATTTACCTACTACTGTTCCAAGGATTGCTGCAAATGCAAATGCTGCAAATCCGAAATCATCAATATGGATGAGTTTTCCTGTATATGCTTTCTTTGCTCCATCATCAATTTGTGCAATTTTTGCACGCTCTTCATCCATGTTTGCTTTTACAAACTTTGGAATCAATTGTACAAATAATACTACACCGATAACACCAAAGATATATGCAATACCGTGACCTACGGAAACTGCATTCACATACTCAGGAGCAACTGTATCTTTTGCAGCTGAGAATGCCGGTGTAGATGTAAGTGAACCTGATAAAAGACCAACAATCATAGCTGTAAATTCAGCGTAGTTTGTTTCTCCGAGTGCTCTACCGAGGTAGATACATCCGATTGCAGAAAGTCCTCCTGCAAGAATAATTACAACACCCAAAAGGATGTATGATTTGAAGTTTTTCTTTAAGTTACCAAAGAATTTTGGTCCTGCGATAAAACCAACCGCAGTTACGAAAAGAATCAAACCAAATGTTTCAATAATCTTAAGTGCGTTATCTACATATGCTACTTTGTCTTCTCCACCAGCAACCATAAGTTGGCCTTTGAGTGGTTCAAAAAAGAAACATCCAAAGAGCAATGCTACGATAAATACACCTGCTGTACCAAGGTTTACACCTTTAATTGTAATACGTCCAAGTCCATATCCGATTGCCGCGATTGCAAAGATACAAAACATTAAAAATGAAACGCCGGTAATCGAAATGGTTCCGCCTAAAAGTGACATTTTATTTTCCTCCTAATTACAGTATGAATTCCAACACCAAGCAAACGCCCAGTGTTGGAAATCTCATACGTTATCTCTCAATCTTAGTTTAATCTTGTTACGCCTTCTGGTCTGTAATCCGGCAATAATTTCGGAGATACAACTGTAGGCTCGATACCTGCATCTGCAAGTGTCTTAGAGAAATCATCCACATGAGAAAGTGTTAACTCTTTCAGTTCAACTTCTTTGCACTTAGCACCAGCCTGTTGTCCGGCATTACGTCCGAATACAATGATGTCTAAGAGTGAGTTACCCATAAGTCTGTTTCTTCCGTGGATTCCTCCGATTGCTTCTCCGGCTACGTAAAGGTTTTCAATCTCTGACATACCATTTACACCAACCTTGATACCACCGTTTTGGTAGTGAAGTGTTGGGTAGATTACGATTGGAACTTTTCTCATATCGATTCCACATCTTAAGTACATACGAAGCATACCTGGTAATCTCTTTTCAAGAGTACCTTCTCCGTGAATCATATCGATCATTGGAGTATCCAGCCAGATACCATCAGCAACTGGTGTTGGAACTCCTTTTCCTCTTTCTTTACATTCACGAATGATTCCTGATGCTGCAACGTCACGTGTTTCCAATGGGTGCATGAATACTTCACCGTCAACGTTTACGAACATAGCGCCCATAGAACGTACTTTTTCTGTTACGAGTGCACCGTAAATCTGTGAA
>JAZQRQ010000086.1:0-9891 GCA_045629665.1 Faecalimonas sp. | reverse complement strand
CCGATCATAATGATATTACCACCTGTGAGGTTCAAAAATGCGGTCTGCTGAATGAGATTTCCCAATGTCGTTGTTATATATTCCATGTCTTAACCTCCGGGTATTAGTTTAATGTTGCCAATACCGTTCCTGCATCAATTGGGTCACCTACTGCAACATTGATACTTGCTACTGTTCCGTCTTCCGGAGCAACGACAGGAATCTCCATCTTCATTGCTTCGATGATAAGAACGGCATCACCTTTCTTCACACTCTGTCCAACGCTTGCTTCTAATTTAAATACTTTACCTGCCGCACCTGCTTTTACTTCAACGCTTCCTGCACTGCCTGCTGCTGCAGGAGCCGATGCTGCTGGTGCTGCTACTGGAGCTGCAACTGGTGCTGCCGCAACTGGTGTTACTGGCGCTACCGGAGCAACCGGAGCTGCTACTGGTGCTACTCCTCCAACTCTTTCTTCAACTGTTACGTCATATACATTTCCGTTTACTGTAATTGTATAACTTTTCATGATTCAATTCCTCCTAAAATCAATATTATCTCCATTTATTTGATGGTCTTCTTCTAATAGAACGAACTACAAATCCATCTGTTGTAGTACCTTCCTGCGCCGCGATTGCCGCTGTGATAACTGCAATCAATTCCAAATCATCTACTGTATCAACCTTCACAGACACTTTAGCAGCTGTTGCCTTTGGAACACTTTGCTGTACTACCTCTGTAGCTGGCTGTGCATTCTCAGCATCCTTCTTTGTAAACATTTCCAAGAGATTTGGAATATATTGCATCAAAGAAATTAAGAATGCAAGGAAAATTAATACTGCAAATACAGTTCCCATACCTAATATCGTATTAAGACCTGCCTTTGTCAGAATCTCGTTCATTGCATAGGTTGCAGAAACATCCATTGATTCCAGATAGGAATCGTCTGAAAAAGTGAAACTCAAGGTTGCTTTTCTGTCTTCATACTCTGCTTCTGTAGAAATGACAACCTCATCACCTTTTGCATCTACCTTATACTCGCCGTGCGAAACATATGCACCACATTCATCTTCACCTGCCTGCCAAGATTTGATCATTGCAAGAAAACTCTCCGCCTCAATGCGAAGTCCGGAATTCATCATAACATAGTTGAGTTGATATTCACTCAAATCCATGTACTGTTCAAAGTCCTCATCCGCCATAGAAGCGAAACTTGATATGATAACCTCTGCAGTCTCCTGCATGGTTGTGACATCTACTTCTGCCTCTTTTTTCTTTGCAGAACATCCGGTGAAACAAAGTGCCGCCATAATCACGCACACCAAAACACTAATCTTTCTCTTCACTTGTCTCACCTCACTAAATTGTTCCGTGTTTCTTAGCCGGTCTGTCTTCTCTCTTTGTAAACAACATTTCAAATGCACCGATGAGATATTTTCTTGTATCTGCCGGAGCAATGATTGTATCTACGTATCCACGTCTTGCAGCTGCCATTGGGCTTGACTGCAACTCTTTGTATTCTGCTGCTTTTTCTTTGATTGTTGCAGCGTCTTCATCAGCATACATAATCTTGGCCGCAAGATTCGCATCCATCATGCCAATCTCAGAGTTTGGCCATGCGTATACCATATCTGCACCGATTGCTTTACTGTTCATTGTTATGTAAGCACTTCCATAAGCTTTACCAATCACAACATTTACTTTCGGAACGGTTGCATTAGCAAATGCATAAGTAAGTTTAGCAGTCTCTCTTGCTAAATTCTTTTCAGCGCATGTGCAAGCCTTGAAGCCTGTTACATTTGTAAATGAAACAACCGGAATGTTAAATGCATCACAGAACTCTACAAAATCAGCAGCTTTCTTGCATCCTGCCGGAGTAAGTGTCCCATCAAATTCCTCTACAACATTTCCTTCTGCATCGTATACTTTTGAACGGTTTGCAACCACACCAACGGTCATACCGTTAAGGCGTACAAAACCTGTTACCATATCTTTTGCAAATGCTCTCTTTGTCTCAAAGAAAACATTGTTATCAGAAATCATAGCAGCAACAATTGCTGTATCTTCTACTGCATTTTCAATTCCTGCACAAGCACGATTTAAATCGTCAAGACATTCGTCATAAGAAGCATCATCTTCGTTGTTTGCAGGTAACATGCTAACAAGTGCACGAATCTCTGCCATAATCTCAGCCTCTGTACCTACAACATCAACGAGACCTGATTTGCTGCTCTGGAACTGTGCAGAAGAAGTGTCACACTTTGAAATCTCATTTCCTTCAATTGCATTTGGAGAGTTCAAAAATAATTTGCCATCCTGGCCTTCCATAAAAGTAAAGTCTGTCATTGCAGATGCAACTGCAAGACCGCCACCACATTTTCCAAATATAGCCGTAATCTGCAGAATCACGCCGGATGCCATAGCTTGCTTGTAATAGACGCTACCAAACGCGTTAAGCGCATCGGTTGCTTCCTGAAGTCTGAGACCAGCACAGTCAACAAATCCAATCACTGGTGCTCCCATCTTCATTGCCATGTCATAAATGTTTGCAATCTTCTTCGCATGCATCTCTCCGATTGCACCTTTTAATACTGATGCATCCTGACTATACACATACACTAGATTACCGTCAATCACCCCGTATCCGGTGATAACACCATCTGCAGGAGTCTCTTTTTGCTGCATGTTAAAATCTGTTGTTCTCGCTGTAATTGCGCCACCGATTTCAACAAAGCTACCCTCGTCAAGTAAGGAAATAATTCGCTTACTTGCAAGGCTTAAAGAAGTAGTATTGCTCATAATTCAAGCCCTCCATTTATAATTAATTAAAATTTTCAGCCATTATGTATTATATATCAAATACCAGATTAAGGCAATCATTAATTAATGAAAATTCGACAAAAAAAATCAAGACAAGATTCATCTGATATTAGTGAATCTCGCCTTGAAAAAAACTACTCTTTTTCAACAGTATGTTGTTAATTATACAAGTGTTTTAATGTCTACATATTCGTAGCAATCAAAGCTGTCTGCCACATTCTTACATGTAAGTTTTCCATCATATGTATTCACAGCCGAGAAGATAACCTCGTTATCTTTACAAGCCTGTTCCAATCCCTTATTAGCAATCTGAAGACCATAAGATAATGTTGCATGTGTGAGGGCAATTGTAGATGTTCTCGGAACTGCTCCCGGCATATTACCTACGCAGTAATGCACAACACCGTCCACAACATAGATAGGGTCATCGTGATAGGTGACTTTTGTTGTCTCTCCGCATCCCCCCTGGTCTACGGCAACATCTACAAATACAGCACCCGGTTTCATATCCTTCAGATATTTAGCCTTGAAAATTTTTGGTGCGGCTTTTCCAGGAATTAATACCGAACCAATCACAAGGTCAGCATCTTTTACTGCTTTTTCAATGTTTGCATCTGTAGAAACCAATGTCTGAATACGTGAGCCAAAAATATCATCAAGGTATGCAAGTCTTGGAATGCTGATATCCATGATTGTTACATCTGCTCCCACACCTACTGCAATCTTACAAGCATTTGTTCCTACGTTACCACCACCAAGAATCACAACTTTAGCCTTTGGAGTTCCCGGTACACCCGCTAACAGAACACCTTCGCCGCCGTATATTTTTTCAAGATACTTCGCACCCTCCTGAATAGAAAGACGTCCGGCAATCTGGCTCATTGGTGCAAGCAGAGGAAGTCCTCCGTTTTTCGGGTCATATAATGTCTCATAAGCAACACCTTTTACTTTTGCCTCCAACAAAGCATCTGTCTGTGGTTTGTCAGCCGCAAGATGAAGATATGTATAAAGAATAAGGCCTTCGTGGAATAACGGATATTCTTCCGGAAGTGGTTCTTTCACTTTAATCATCATATCAACTGTGTCCCAAACTTCTTTCGCTGTATTAATCATAATCGCCCCGGCTGCAGCATATTCTTCATCCATGAATCCGGAGCCAACACCTGCTCCTTTTTCAATATATACCTCATGACCCGCATTTTTGTATCCAATTACACAACCCGGTGTCATCCCTACGCGGAATTCATTGTTTTTTATTTCTTTAACACACCCTACTTTCATATTTTTTACCTCCCAATATAATATCTATTTTCGCATTATATACCATCATACAATAAATTACAATCTTTGCAAACAAAAAATACTCTGTCATTTGACATATCGTTTAAATATTAATAAACAAATCCGCCTTGTGAACCCACCTCATGCATGTTATAATATTTCCAATGAAAACTACGTTTTGGAGGTTATATATGACTGTACAAGAAAGACTCACAGCACTTAGACAATTGATGTTTCAAAATAATATTGATGTGTATCTGGTTCCTTCGGCAGACAATCATCAAAGCGAATACGTGGGAGAATATTTTAAGTCACGCGCTTTTATCACCGGGTTTACAGGTTCAGCAGGCACTGCTGTTGTCACAATGGACAAGGCCGGACTATGGACAGACGGAAGATATTTTATTCAGGCAGAAAAGGAACTTGCCGGAAGCGGTATTGATTTATATAAGATGGGAAATCCTGATGTTCCGACTGTAGATGAATTCTTGGATTCTGTATTGCCCGAAAATGGTGTGTTGGGATTTGACGGACGAGTTATCTCCATGTCTGATGGGAAGAAATACAGAGAAAAGTTTGCATACAAAAATGTTCAAATAGAAGACAAATATGACTTGGTTGATTCTATATGGACAGAACGCCCTGCTATGTCTGAATATCCAGTGTTTATCTTGGAAGAAAAATATTCAGGCGAGTCAACTTCATCCAAAATATCGCGAGTGCGCGAAGAAATGAAAAAAGTAGGTGCAACTGCACATCTTCTGATTACATTGGATGACATTGCATGGCTATTAAACTTCCGTGGCCGAGATGTAGACTACACACCGGTCGTACTCTCCTATGCAATTGTCATGATGGACTGCGTGCATCTCTTTATCAACAAGAAAAAGCTCTCTGACAAGGTCAAATCTGTTCTATCAAAGGATAATGTTGTTTTGCATGATTACAACGACATCTATGAATTTACTGCATCCTTTTCTTCAGATGAGGTTGTACTTTTAGACCCTGCAAGGTTAAACTACGCCCTCTACAATCGCATTCCGTCGAACGTTAAGATTGTGGAAGCAATAAATCCCGCCCTTCTATTTAAGGCTGTTAAGAATGAAATTGAAATTAAAAACACAAAATGGGCACATATCAAAGATGCCATTGCCCACACCAAATTCATGCACTGGGTAAAGACAACTTATGACAAAGAAACACTTACGGAACTTAGCGCTTCTGACAAACTGGAAGCATTTCGCGCAGAGCAGGAGAACTTCCTATGGCCAAGTTTCGCACCTATTAGTGCTTACGGACCTCACGCAGCGATGTGCCATTACTCTTCTTCAGAAGAGACAAATGTAATCTTAGAAGGCGGAACCTTTTACCTCACCGATACCGGCGGAAACTACTTGGAAGGTTCTACCGATATTACCCGTACAGTTGCACTTGGTGAAATCAGTAATGAACTGAAACGTGACTTTACAAATGTACTTCGAGGGAATCTTGCTTTGTCAAAAGTAAAATTTCTGTACGGATGTTCCGGACAGAATCTTGATATTCTCGCAAGACAATTTTTGTGGAGTGAATATCAAGACTTTAATCACGGAACCGGACATGGTGTTGGATATCTGCTTAGCATTCACGAACCTGCATGTCGCTTCAACTGGAAGTCGAACGAAGAAACATCTCGTACTCTGGAAGATGGCATGATTATCACAGACGAGCCTGGTATCTATATTGAAGATTCTCATGGTATCCGTTCTGAAAATGAACTTCTGGTTCGCAAGGATGTGAAGAATGAGTACGGACAATTTATGCGATTTGAAGTCCTTACTTTTGTTCCTTTTGATTTAGATGCAATAGACGCTTCCCTTCTTAACGAAGAAGAAAAAGCACAGCTGAATGCATATCATAAGCAAGTGTATGATATTGTGGCACCATATCTTAATAATGAAGAACGTGAGTGGTTGAAGAAATATACTCGTGCAATCTAAATTCATGTTTGAATTATACTGATTGATTGCAATTTTCTGTTTAATAACGAGTTAAATGGGTCTACTGGAGACAACCTGCACCGGTAGACCCAAGATCTCATATTTAAACACCTAGATAAAATTGTAATATTTTAGCAAAAATCCAAGAAATATCGCGTCGACTAACCTCATGAGTGACTTCAATCGGATATTCTATGACAACATCTCCATTCAAAGAATAAATTAATTTACCTACACATTCACCTTGCTTCAATGGAGCTATTAACGAGTCATGTATCTCAACTTTACTATCTAACGTCTCATCCCTTCTCAGCAAGAATTGCGCCACCTCATCCCCATAATCCACTTTTAACTTCACATGTGCCTCATCAAAGAGCCTGTCGCTTTTCGACACGCCATCCTCCACAACCACCGACGGCAACTCCACATCCTGGTCTAAGTCACGATATGTATAATTCTCAAGTGCATACTCCATAAGTTTCACTGTATCTTTCCACTTATAATTCTTATTATTTGGCCAACCGCATGCTAGAAGTGCAACAACAAAAGTTCTTCCGTCTCTCTCTAGTGCACCGACATAACAATAACCGGCTTTTCCGGTAAATCCAGTCTTTCCGGAAATTGCACCCTCCATCATATTTAAGAAAGCATTGTGATTGCTACAGCCAAATGTTCGTGTTCCCTCTGCATTGGTAAAACTATGACTCGGCATGGCTGTGATACTTAAGAATTCTTCTTTCTTCGGAGACTCCATGATGCAATAACTCATAATTCTTGCAAGTTCTGATGCAGTGGTTGCATGCATTCCTTTTTCATCCGTTTCATCCAATCCATTCGGCGTAATAAAATAAGTATTTGTGCAACCGAGTTCCTTTGCTTTTGCATTCATAAGTTTTGCAAATCCCTCTATAGAACCACCCACATGCTCAGCAATAGCAACTGCAGAATCATTGTGTGATTCGAGCATCAGAGAATAGAGCAAATCTTTAAGTCTAAATTCTTCTCCCGCACGCATGCCAAGGTGCACCTTTGGCTGTGATGCAGCAAGTTCTGAAACCCTTACGGCGTCTTCAAGATTTCCCTTCTCCAAAGCAAGAATACATGTCATAATCTTTGTGGTGCTTGCCATCGCCAACACTTCCTGTCCATTTTTTTCAAACAAAATACGCCCACTTTCTGCGTCCATTAGAACGGCAGATTGGGCGTATAGATTCCTTGGTTCTTCTATTTCTTCTGCATAAGTTGTATTTACAACACACAAACACACACATAACAACACTGCCAAAAATCGTTTCATAGGATTCTCCCATGTTTCCTTTCTGACATTGTATGCTAAATTTTGTAAACAAATGCTAATCCAAATCGAGTTTTAACTGCATTTCATCTTCTACTTCTGCTTTAAAATCTTCTATCTTTTCCGGTGTAATAATCGGAAGTTCATCTACAGACTGCACGCTGAATCTTCGGAGAAACTCTTCCGTTGTTCCAAACAGAATTGGGCGTCCCGGCGCATCCATTCTTCCCACTTCCTCAATGAGTTCATATTCAATCAGTTTATTCACGGCATGATCTGACTTTACACCTCGGATTCTCTCTATTTCAAGCCTCGTAACCGGTTGTTTGTACGCAACGATAGAGAGTGTCTCAAGCACAACATCTGTAAGGTGATAGCGCTTTGGCTGTTTTGCAATCTGAATCAGATATTCATACATTTCCTTCTTTGTGCACATTTGGTAAGAATCTTCCAATTCGAGAATACGAATTCCTCTATCTTCCTCCTCGTATCTTAACATCATGTTACGAATAATTTTCTTTGTAGTCTCTGTATCCTGTTCAATAACCTTAGCAATTCGACTTGCTTCCACAGAATTTCCCATAGTAAACAAAATTGCTTCGATTATACTTTCTATCTTTTTAATATCCACTTTTTACACCTCATCTGCTACTTTTGATGTGATTACAATATCATCAAATGTATTCTCTTGTTCTACCCAAATTTTTCCCATCTTCATCATTTCCAAAATCGCAAGAAATGTTACGACAAGCTGTGTCTTTGACTTCTGCTTTGTGAGTAAATCACGGAAACTGAACTTCTTATGCTTCGAAATATAGGTATTCAGATATTCCATCTTGTCTTCTACCGTAATTTCTTCTTTTTCAATTTTACCAAACGTACTTCGAACCGGGTCAATCTTGTCATGCTGTCTCTTCATAATCTCTTTGAAAATGTCATTCAGTTTTGAAAGTGTCACACCTTCTAGCAGCGCATCTAAATCAACCGGCGGCTCGTATTCCTTCACCTCATCCGGTATTGTCGGCTCCTTGTACATGCGAAGCGCACCATCCATCTGACGGTCCTTGAGCTCGTAAGACATGTATTTATACATCTTATATTGAAGAAGCTGTTCGACAAGTTCTGCTCTTGGGTCTTCTTCCTCGCCGTCCTCATTCACCTCAGCAGGCAATAGCATTCTGCATTTAATATCCAAGAGTGTCGCCGCCATCAAAAGGAACTCGCTCATAATATTGAGGTCGCTCTGCTCCATCGCCTGGATGTATTCCATATACTGATTCGTAATCTCAACGATTGGAATATCATAGATATCTACTTTGTTCTTTTCTATTAAATGTAAGAGGAGATCTAGTGGTCCCTCAAACACTTCCAATTTCACAGGTATTCCCATGTGTACCTCCGTTATATTTTCTCTCCCTGTAAATGCAGAACAATCACCTCTGCAGGATTCAGGAAACGTATTTTGATCGTGTGTGTGCCAAGCCCCTTGCTGACCACCACGCTTTTTCCATCCTTCACGGTAAGCTCTCCTGAATATTTCGGTAACAGACGAAACTGTGGTGTGATAATGCCTCCAACTCCCGGTAATCGAACAACACCGCCGTGTAAATGACCTGATAATACAATGTCTGCGCCCCATTCCAGATAGGTATCTGCATAAATCGGATTATGAGCCAAAAGAATCTGATATTTCGATAAATCAGCTTGTCCAATGCATTCCTCTATCTGTCCTAATGATACAACAGTTTTTCGGAACTTCTTGTATGCACCTCTTGGAATTTCAAGACCGTGTATCTGAGTCTGGCAAGTATCAAACATCAAATCGATGTGTTCATTCTCTAAAAACTGAACACCCGATTGTTCCAGCGAAGTTTTATATTCCTGATACTTTATCCCAAATCTCTCCGGATAAATCTTCATGCGCTGCTCATGGTTCCCATTCGCATAGTAAACCGGACAAATCTCAGTGAGTTTCCACACAAAATCTTCTGCCACCTTTGTAGAAGCTTCCGGTTTTCCAACCAACATATCTCCGCCAATCAGAATCAAATCCGGATTCTGACTCTTTACTGCTGCGATGAGTTTTTCATTGTTTTTTCCATAAGAATTATTATGCAAATCCGTCAGAAAAACAATCTTTTTCTCTTCTGTCAGTTTATTCAGTTTCTCTGAAACAATATCATAATGTGTAATCTGAAAGGTGAAAATTTCTCTCATCCACTCCGCAATACAGAGCGCCAGAATTACCCCTATTAAAATGAGCCACTTCGTCATGCATTCGCTCCT
Source organism: Faecalimonas sp. (assembly GCA_045629665.1). Taxonomy (GTDB): domain Bacteria; phylum Bacillota; class Clostridia; order Lachnospirales; family Lachnospiraceae; genus Faecalimonas. The sequence continues at coordinate 252 of JAZQRQ010000086.1, read as the reverse complement.
ATTTTAAAATTCCTCTAGAATTATAGCATGCCAACACAAAAAAGGGAAGTGTAAAAACACTCCCCTTTCATTTGCACATATTAGTTAAACTTACGTTTTCTAGCAGCTTCAGATTTCTTTTTACGTCTTACGCTTGGTTTTTCGTAATGTTCTCTTTTACGAATTTCTTGTTGAATACCAGCTTTTGCACAGTTTCTTTTGAATCTGCGTAAAGCGCTATCTAACGTTTCGTTCTCTTTAACGATTACATTT
>JAZQRQ010000085.1:0-7097 GCA_045629665.1 Faecalimonas sp. | reverse complement strand
TATAACAACGACATTGGGAAATCTCATTCAGCAGACCGCATTTTTGAACCTCACAGGTGGTAATATCATTATGATCGGTGTTGCATGTTTTTTCCTGTATTTAGCAATTAGACATGGTTTTGAGCCATTGTTGCTTGTTCCGATTGCATTTGGTATGCTCCTTGTAAATATCTTCCCGGATATTATGATTAGTATGGAAGAAGCAGAAAATGGAGTGGGTGGACTTTTACACTATTTCTATCTGTTAGATGAATGGGCAATCCTGCCTTCACTTATTTTCCTTGGAGTTGGTGCAATGACGGACTTTGGTCCGTTAATTGCCAATCCAAAGAGTTTCCTTCTTGGTGCAGCAGCGCAGTTCGGTATCTTTGCAGCATACCTTGGTGCTATGGCAATGGGATTTTCAGACAAAGCGGCAGCGGCTATTTCAATCATCGGTGGAGCAGATGGTCCGACATCTATCTTCCTTGCAGGTAAGTTAGAGCAGACAGCAATTATGGGGCCTATCGCGGTTGCGGCATATTCATATATGTCATTGGTACCGATTATTCAACCGCCGATTATGAAGTTATTGACAACAGAAGAAGAACGTAAGATTAAGATGGAGCAGCTCCGTCCGGTATCTAAGTTAGAGAAAATCTTATTCCCGATTATCATCACAATCGTAGTATCTCTGATTCTTCCTACAACAGCACCGCTTGTTGGTATGTTGATGTTAGGTAACTTGTTTAGAGAATCAGGTGTTGTAAGACAGTTGACAGATACGGCTTCCAATGCACTTATGTACATCGTAGTCATCCTTCTTGGTACATCTGTTGGTGCGACAACAAGTGCAGAAGCTTTTCTTAATTGGGATACCTTGAAAATCGTAGCACTTGGTTTAGTAGCATTCTGCTTCGGTACAGCGGCAGGAGTTGTCTTTGGTAAGATTATGTGCAAGGCAACCGGTGGCAAGGTTAATCCGCTCATTGGTTCAGCAGGTGTATCCGCGGTACCTATGGCAGCGCGTGTATCACAGAAGGTTGGTGCAGAGGCTGACCCTACGAACTTCTTGCTTATGCATGCAATGGGACCAAACGTTGCAGGTGTTATCGGTACAGCAGTAGCGGCCGGAACATTTATGGCAATCTTTGGTGTATAATAGAATTTGGAGGATATAGATATGGAAATCACAAAAAAACCGATTAAAATTACAGAAACAATTTTGCGTGATGCACATCAGTCTCTTATCGCTACTAGAATGACAACAGAACAGATGATTCCAATCATTGAGAAGATGGATAAGGTTGGCTATCATTCCGTAGAGTGCTGGGGCGGTGCAACATTTGACGCATCACTTCGTTTCTTAAAAGAAGATCCATGGGAAAGACTTCGTAAGTTCCGCGATGGATTCAAAAATACAAAGTTACAGATGTTATTCCGTGGACAGAATATCTTGGGATATCGTCCTTATGCAGATGACGTGGTAGAATATTTCGTTCAGAAATCAGTTGCAAACGGAATGGATATCATTCGTATCTTCGACTGTTTGAATGATATGCGTAATCTCCAGACAGCTGTAAAGGCTGCAGTGAAAGAAGGAGCAGACGCACAGGTTGCACTTTCTTACACATTGGGTGATGCCTATACAATGGAATATTGGATGGACATTGCGAAGAGAATTGAAGAGATGGGCGCTACATCTATCTGTATCAAGGATATGGCAGGTCTTTTAGTACCATACAAAGCAACAGAATTGGTAAGTGCTTTGAAAGAAGCAACAGACCTTCCAATTCAACTTCACACACACTACACATCTGGTGTTGCTTCTATGACATACTTAAAAGCAGTAGAAGCAGGTGTGGATGTCATCGATACAGCAATGTCACCATTTGCACTTGGTACATCACAACCGGCTACAGAAGTTATGGTTGAAACATTCAAAGATACACCATACGATACAGGATTGGATCAGAACTTACTCGCCGAGATTGCTGATTACTTCAGACCACTTCGTGACGAAGCTTTGGAGAGCGGACTTCTCAATCCAAAGAACATGGGTGTAAACATCAAGACACTTCTTTACCAAGTACCTGGCGGTATGTTGTCTAACCTTACATCTCAACTCAAAGAGCAGGGTGCTGAAGATAAATACTATGAAGTATTAGAGGAAGTTCCAAGAGTTCGTAAGGACCTCGGTGAACCACCACTTGTAACACCTTCTTCACAGATTGTTGGTACACAGGCTGTATTCAACGTACTTATGGGTGAACGTTACAAAATGGCAACAAAAGAGACAAAGGATATCTTAAGTGGTAAATACGGCGCAACTGTAAAACCATTTGATCCGGAAGTTCAGAAGAAATGTATCGGTGAGGACGCAGAGGTTATCACATGTCGTCCGGCAGACCTTATTCCGGACGAACTTGATACACTTCGCGAGGAGATGGCGCAGTGGTCACAACAGGAAGAAGACGTTCTTACTTACGCATTGTTCCCACAGGTTGCTACAGACTTCTTCAAGTATAGAGAAGCACAGCAGACAAGAGTGGATCAGACAGTGGCAGACACAGAGAACGGAAGTTATCCGGTGTAGAGAAATAATGACAGAACCTGACATTATGTTGGGTTCTGTTTTTGTATAATGACAAGGTAACATTGAAATGCTATAATGATTATAAAGAAGCCATAAGGAGGGTATTGATATGGCTAAATATATCATGGCGTTGGATGCAGGAACTACAAGTAATCGTTGTATTCTTTTTAATAAAACAGCAGAAATGTGCAGCGTTGCACAGAGAGAATTCACACAATATTTCCCGAAACCGGGTTGGGTGGAACACGATGCGGATGAAATCTGGGCAAGTATGCTTGGCGTGGCTGTAGAAGCGATGAATAAGATTGGGGCATCGGCAGAAGACATTGCAGCAATCGGCATTACCAATCAGAGGGAAACGGCAGTTGTGTGGGATAAAAACACCGGAGAACCTGTGTATCATGCGATTGTATGGCAATGCAGAAGAACATCCGAGTACTGTGATTCCTTAAAGGAAAAAGGATTGACAGATACATTCAGAGAAAAAACAGGTCTTGTAATAGATGCTTATTTTTCAGGAACAAAGATAAAATGGATTCTTGATAATGTACCTGGTGCAAGAGAAAGAGCGGAAAACGGAGAATTGTTATTTGGTACTATTGAAACCTGGCTGATTTGGAAATTGACAAAAGGGAAGGTTCATGTTACTGATTATTCGAATGCTTCTCGAACTATGATTTTTAATATCAACACATTAGATTGGGATGAAGAGATTCTTGCGGAAATGGATATTCCAAGATGTATGCTTCCGGAAGCAAAACCATCCAGTTGTATTTATGGATATTCAGACGCATCGTTTTTAGGAGGTTCCATTCCAATTGCAGGTGCAGCAGGGGATCAACAAGCAGCACTCTTTGGTCAAACTTGTTTCAACGCAGGCGAAGCGAAGAATACTTATGGAACGGGGTGCTTCTTACTAATGAACACAGGAGAAAAGCCTGTGTTTTCACACAATGGTCTTGTAACAACGATTGCATGGGGATTGGATGGCAAAGTAAATTATGCATTGGAAGGTTCTATCTTTGTGGCAGGTGCGGCGATTCAATGGTTGCGTGATGAGATGCGGTTTATTGATTCTTCTGCTGAATCCGAAATGATGGCAATGCAGGTGGAAGATACGAATGGTTGCTATGTAGTACCTGCTTTTACCGGACTAGGTGCACCGCATTGGGATCAGTATGCAAGAGGTACAATTGTTGGATTGACACGAGGTGTGAATAAATATCATATTATCCGTGCTACTTTGGAGTCTATTGCATATCAAGTAAATGATGTGATAAGTGCAATGAAAACAGATTCCGGAATTGAACTTTCGGCTTTGAAGGTAGATGGTGGTGCAAGTGCGAATAACTTTTTAATGCAAACACAGGCAGATATTATCGGGGCACCGGTGAACAGACCAAGTTGTGTAGAGACAACAGCTATGGGAGCAGCATACCTTTCCGGCCTTGCGGTTGGATATTGGGCGAACAAAGAAGAAGTCATTCGTAACTGGACAATCGACCGAGTTTTTGAGCCGACTATTGAAGAGGCAAAACGGAACGAAATGATAAAGGGCTGGAACAAAGCAGTGAAATACGCTTACGGATGGGCGAAAGAAGATTAATGCTTGATGTTTTCGCCTAAATATCGCATAATAGAACATGAAAAAAGAGGAAGAGGACACATACATGAGTAAGGTACTTGTAGTAGGAGGCGGAGCTGCAGGAATGTTTGCTGCAATTTTCGCTGCATACAACGGAAATGAAGTGCATATCTTTGAAAAGAATGAAAAGCTTGGCAAGAAACTTTACATCACCGGAAAAGGACGATGTAACATTACAAATACATGCGATATGGACACGCTTTTTGCTTCAGTGGTGACGAATTCTAAGTTTTTATATAGCTCTTTTTACGGATATACCAATCACGATGTTGTGGATTTTTTTGAACGAATTGGTGTTCCAACAAAAACGGAACGTGGCAGTCGTGTGTTTCCTGTTTCAGACCATTCTTCTGATGTCATTGCGGGCCTTACTCGCGAACTGAATCAGTTGAGTGTAGAGATTCATCTTCATGCAGGCGTAAAGAAGATTGTTGGGAAAGAACAGTTTGAATATATTGAGTTGCAAGATGGAAAAAAAGTAAAGGGCGATGCCTGTATTGTGGCGACAGGAGGACTGTCATATCATACTACGGGTTCTACCGGGGATGGCTATCGTTTTGCCAAGGAGTTGGGACATCAAGTAACAGAACTGTATCCGGCGTTAGTTCCGCTCGTTGTCAAAGAATGGTATGCGAAGGAACTGCAGGGATTATCGCTTCGCAATGTGCAGGCGACGATTTTCGATGATAAGAAGAAATTGTATGATGATTTTGGTGAAATGTTGTTTACCCATTATGGTGTCAGTGGACCGATGATGCTCAGCGCGAGTAGTTATATCGGCAAGAAAATACAGGAAAAAGAACTTCGCCTGATGATTGATTTAAAACCTGCTCTTACTATGGAACAGTTAGATCAACGAGTGCTTCGAGATTTTGAGGAGAACATGAATAAACAGTTTAAAAATGCAATTGGCAAATTGTTCCCTGCAAAACTCATTCCGATTATGTTAGAATTAAGTGGAATTGATCCGGACAAGAAGGTGAATCTAATCTCAAAAGAGGAAAGACAACAGTTTGTACGACTGATAAAAAATTTTGAGATGACAATTACCGGACTTCGAGGGTTTCACGAAGCAATCATTACAAAGGGTGGAGTGAATCTCAAAGAAATTCATCCGGCAACAATGGAATCAAAATTAGTTCAAGGATTATATTTTGTTGGAGAAGTATTAGACCTGGATGCTCTCACGGGAGGGTTTAACTTGCAGATTGCATGGTCAACAGCTTATGCGGCTGGAAATAGTATATATTAAATGGAGGATAAAGAGATGGGATACAATGTGGCAATTGACGGACCTGCTGGTGCAGGAAAGAGTACCATTGCAAAACGAGTTGCAAAAGAGATGGGATATGTGTATGTGGACACAGGTGCGATGTATCGTGCGCTTGCAATTTATTTTTTGAAGAAGGGATTAAAGCCGGAAGAGACAGAGAAAATTGCGGAAGCTTGCAAAGAAGCAGAAGTTACAATCGGGTATGAAGACGGTATGCAGCAAGTCTATTTAAATGGTGAGAATGTTACGGGAATGCTTCGTGAAGAAGCAGTTGGAAATATGGCATCTGTAAGTTCCGCAATCAAAGAAGTACGTGCGCAACTTCTTGAACTCCAGAGAGAACTGGCAAGAACAAAAGATGTCGTTATGGATGGACGCGATATTGGGACAAACATTCTTCCGAATGCGGATGTTAAGGTATATCTAACTGCAAGTGTAGAGACCAGGGCAAAGAGAAGATATTTGGAATTACAGGAAAAAGGTGTGGAATGTAATCTCGAAGAGATTGCACACGATATCGAGGAGAGAGACCACAGAGATATGAACCGCGAGATTGCACCGTTAAAACAGGCGGAAGATGCGGTCTATGTAGACAGTTCTGACATGACAATTGATGAAGTGACAGAAGCAATCAAAGCATTATGTAAATAGGAAAAGGAAGCGGTATGGAAGTAAGATTGGCGAAGACAGCGGGTTTCTGTTTTGGTGTAAAACGTGCTGTGGAGACAGTATATGAACAAGTAAAAGAATGTCATGGTGAAAATATTTATACTTATGGTCCGATTATTCATAACGACGAGGTTGTGAAGGATTTAAGGAGCAAGGGTGTTGAGGTAATTCATACAGAAGACGAGCTTCGAAAGCTCACATCCGGCGTTGTGATTATTCGCTCTCATGGAGTGCCAAAACGAATCCATGATATTTTGCAGGAGCAAGGACTTCAATGTGTTGATGCTACTTGTCCATTTGTAAAAAAGATTCATCGAATTGTCGAAGAAGAAAGCAAAAAAGGCAAACACATTGTTATTATCGGAGATGCAAATCACCCGGAAGTACAGGGGATTAAAGGGTGGTCTGAAACAGAGGTTACCATCATAAAAACAGAGGAAGAGGCGGAAGAATTTGAATTGTTTCACAATGCCGATATCTGTATTGTTTCGCAAACGACATTTAATTACAATAAATTCAAATATTTAGTTGAAATTATTTCGAAAAAAAGTTATAATATACATGTTTTAAATACAATTTGTAATGCAACAAAAGAACGCCAGACAGAGGCGGCAAGTATTGCAAATGAGGTTGAGGCTATGATCGTCATTGGTGACAAGCATAGTTCTAATACCCAGAAGTTATTTGAAATATGCAAAAGTGCATGTAAGGATACGTACTATATACAGACACTTGACGATTTGGATATGAATCAATTAAAGTCAGTAAAAACGGTAGGTATTACAGCAGGGGCATCAACGCCCAACAATATAATTGAGGAGGTTCAAAATAATGTCAGAATTAACTTTTGAACAAATGTTAGAAGATTCATTCAAAACAATACGAAATGGAGAGGTTGTAGACGGTACAGTCATCGATGTAAAACCTGACGAAAT
>JAZQRQ010000084.1:0-30631 GCA_045629665.1 Faecalimonas sp. | reverse complement strand
GCGCTATCTAACGTTTCGTTCTCTTTAACGATTACATTTGACATAGTCTCACACCTAACCTCCCCTCCAGCCCTATATTGTGCGTCATACGACTGTACGGGTATTTTTTATTTGCACTAGATGATATTATAACAGATTTTTAATATTCGTCAACCATTTCTTAGCAATTTTTTGACGAAATTTAAATTTGTTCTGCTAATACCTCTTTTGCCTTTGCAATTGCATCCGGAATTCCTGCCGGATTCTTTCCGCCTGCCTGCGCCATGTTCGGACGACCACCGCCGCCACCTCCTACAAGGCCTGCGATTCCTTTAATTAAGTTACCTGCATGAGCACCTTTTGCCATCGCTCCGTCAGTTGCCATAGCAATCAGATTTACCTTGTCTCCTGCATTGGATGCGATTACAATCACACCTTCACCTAATTTATCTTTGAGTTGGTCTCCAAGATCGCGAAGACCGTTCATATCTACACCTTCCACAGCTGTTGCAAGGATTTTTACTCCGTTTACTTCTGTGACTTGGTCCATAACATCTCCGAGTGCCTCTTTTGCAGCCTTGCTCTTCATAGACTCGATTTCACTCTGCAATGCCTTAATCTCTGCAAGCATGTGATCAATCTTATCTGTCAGATTTGCAGGCGTAGCCTTTGCTGCCTTTGATGCCTCAGCGAGTGTCTTTTCAATATCTTTATAGTATGCAAATACTGCATCACCGGTAAGCGCTTCGATACGACGAACTCCTGCAGCCACACCGCCTTCAGAAACAATCTTGAAGGTTACAATGTTACCTGTGTTAGCAACGTGTGTACCACCACAAAGTTCTTTTGAGAAGTCTCCCATTGATACCACGCGCACATCTTCTTCGTATTTTTCTCCGAAGAGAGCCATGGCTCCTGATGCCTTCGCTGCTTCAATGTTCATAACCTCTGTTACAACTGGTGTATTTTTAGCAATCTCTGCATTTACAATCTCTTCTACCTTTGCAAGTTCTTCTGCTGTCATGGCTGAGAAATGTGCAAAGTCAAAACGAAGTCTGTCCGGAGTTACAAGAGAACCTTTTTGTTCTACATGTGAACCAAGAACCGTCTTAAGTGCTTTCTGTAATAAATGAGTTGCACTGTGGTTTGCGCATGTGTTTGCTCTTCCTTTTTCGCAAACCTTCAATGTAACGGCATCTCCAACCTTGAACATACCTTTTGTTACAGTACCAACATGTCCGACTTTTCCGCCGAGCAACTTGATGGTGTCATTTACAAGGAACTCTGCATCACCTGCACAGATGATACCTTTGTCACCTTCCTGTCCACCCATCGTTGCATAGAATGGTGTCTCGTCAACGAAAATCGTTGCGTTGTCACCTTCTGTCACTGCTTCCACAAGCTCTGTCTCTGTTGTAAGCACGCTAATCTTTGAATCATGTACTAATTTATCATATCCAACAAATGTGCTTGTAACAGTCGCATCAATTTCATCATAAACGGTTGCATCTGCACCCATGTAGTTTGTTACTTTACGTGCTGTACGAGCTTTTACTCTCTGCTCTTCCATAGCCGCCTTGAAGCCTTCTTCATCAATAGAGAATCCTGCTTCTTCTAAGATTTCTTTCGTTAAATCTAATGGGAATCCATAAGTATCGTATAACTTAAATGCATCTGCTCCTGAAAGTGCGCTTTGTCCTGCCGCTTTCAATTCTTCTTGCATTGATGCTAAGATGCTAAGTCCCTGGTCGATTGTCTTATTGAACTTATCTTCTTCCTGTGTCAGTACCTTGAAGATGAATTCTCTCTTTTCATCCAATTCCGGATATCCGTCCTTGGAACCTTCAATTACAGTCTCACTGAGTTTTGCAAGGAATTTTCCATCAATTCCGAGAAGACGTCCGTGACGTGCTGCACGGCGAATGAGACGTCGAAGCACATAACCGCGACCTTCATTTGTAGGCATAATACCGTCTGAAATCATAAAGGTTGCAGAACGGATATGGTCTGTAATCAATCGAATCGATACGTCTTTGTTCTCATCAGACTTATATTCTACATTTGCAAATTCGCAGACCTTGTCGCGAAGTGCACGAATCGTATCTACATCGAAGATAGAATCTACATCCTGAACAACAGATGCAAGTCTCTCAAGACCCATACCTGTATCAATGTTCTTCTGCTCTAACTCTTCGTAATTACCTTTTCCATCGTTATCGAACTGTGTAAATACATTGTTCCATACTTCCATGTAACGGTCACAATCGCAACCTACTGTGCAGTCCGGTTTGCCACAGCCGTATTTTTCACCACGATCATAGTAAATCTCAGAGCAAGGACCGCAAGGACCTGAACCATGCTCCCAGAAGTTGTCTTCTTTTCCAAACTTGAAGATACGCTCCGGTGCAATTCCCATCTCCTTATTCCAGATATCAAATGCTTCATGGTCATCCACATATACAGACGGATAGAGTCTATCTGGGTCGAGTCCGACTACTTCTGTAAGGAACTCCCAAGACCACTGAATCGCCTCTCTCTTGAAATAATCTCCAAATGAGAAGTTACCGAGCATCTCAAAGAATGTACCGTGACGAGCCGTCTTACCTACGTTCTCGATATCACCTGTACGAATACATTTTTGACAGGTTGTCACTCTTTTTCTCGGTGGAATCTCTGCTCCTGTAAAGTAAGGCTTGAGTGGTGCCATACCGGAATTAATCAAAAGCAAACTGTTATCATTATGTGGAACCAATGAAAAACTCTTCATTGCTAAATGTTCTTTGCTCTCGAAGAATTCAAGAAACATTTTTCTCAGTTCGTTTACTCCATACTGTTTCATACTATTTTTCATCCTTTTCATCTTTTTTCATGCGTAAATATCTTCCGAGCATAATGCCGCCATAGGCAACTGCTCCAATGATTATCATCTTAATCAAAGCTTCCATCAATGCTGTCAGAAACATCTTAGTACCTCCTACTATTTCTTAAACAAACATTCCAAAATATTTTAACACAAGTTCTATGCTCCTGCAAATACTTTCTGCGCATAATATACACTCTGCATTGCATCTTTTCCATAGAAATCTGCGCCAATCATATCGGCATACTCCTGATTCAGTACAGCACCTCCAACCATCACTTTACAGCCTGGTGCTTTTTCACGAAGAAGCTTAATACACTCTTCCATACTTACTACGGTGGTTGTCATCAGCGCACTTAATCCCACCAGTTGTATATTCTGTTCCAGTACTGTATCTACAATACGTTCTGCTGAGACATCTTTTCCCAAATCAATCACATCAAAGCTATAGTTTTGCAATAAGACTTTGACAATATTTTTACCGATATCATGAATATCACCCTTGACAGTTGCAAGAACAATCTTCTCTTTTTTGATATCGTTTTGTCCTTCTGATGCCATGCTCTCCTTCAACACCTCAAACGCCTGCTTTGCTGCTTCGGCACTCATCAGAAGTTGTGGTAAAAACACCGTACCTTTTTCAAATCCTTTTCCCACATTATCCAATGCAGGAATCAAATTTTCCTGAATGATATCCAGTGGTTTTTGATTCTGCACCAATTCTTTTGCAAGAACATGAGCCTCTTCTTTGAGTCCTTTTTCAATCACGGATTGTAAATCCATCTTCCCGGATATCTGAGTAACGACTTTATTCTCTGTCTGTTGTCCGCATTGCTCGATATAGGTCTGGAAATTATAATCATATCCCATTAACGCGCAGTATGAATAGTATGCCTGCATCATCGCATCTGATGATGGATTTACAATACCTGCACTTAAGCCACATTGCATTGCCATTGTGTAGAAATGTGAATTCACAATCGGACGATTCGGAAGTCCGAAGGAAATATTGGATACGCCAAGCACTGTCCGCACACCAATCTGCTCTCGCACCATGCGTAGTGCATCCAGTGTAATCCTAGCGCTTTCAGGTTCTGAACTAATGGTCAGTGTCAAAACATCGATGACAATATCCTTCTTGTCAATTCCATATTTCTTGGCTTCCTCAATGATTTTCCTCGCAATTGCTACTCTGCCATCTGCAGTCTCCGGAATACCTGTCTCATCCAAGGTAAGTCCTACAACCACACCACCATATTTCTTCACCAACGGGAATATAGCATCCATAGATTCCTGTTTACCATTCACGGAATTGACCATCGGCTTTCCGTTGTAAATGCGCATGGCTGTTTCGAGAGCGTCCACATTCACAGTATCAATCTGAAGTGGCAGATTCGTTATTCCTTGAATCTCGATTACCGCCTCCTTCATCATTAAAACCTCATCAATATCAGGAAGTCCCACATTCACATCTAAGATATGCGCTCCCTTATCCTGCTGAGTCAAAGCTTCTTTTAAAATATAGTCAATGTTGTGGTCTTTGAGTGCCTGTTTAAACTTACTCTTTCCCGTAGGATTAATGCGTTCTCCAATCACCACAGGCATATCACCGATTTCCACCGCTTTTCCATAAGAAGAAATGAGTGTGTCGGACTTGTAAGTCGGTTTCACAATCTCCATATCCTTGCAGGCATCCACCATAGCACGTATATGTTCCGGTGTTGTACCGCAGCATCCGCCAATAACGCAAGCACCATTTCGCACGATCTCTGTGAGTGCCGATGCAAACTTCTCCGGAGTTACATCATAATAAGTCTGCCCATCTCTCTGTTTTGGTAAACCTGCGTTTGGTTTTACTATGATTGGCAAGGATGTATATTGAGAAATCTCCTTCAAAATCGGAAGCATCTGCTCCGGACCCATACCGCAGTTGATACCAAGGGCATCCACGCGAAGTCCTTCTAAAAGTGCAACTACAGAAGGCACATCTCCTCCGGTCAGAAGTTTTCCTCTCTCATCAAAAATAAGAGTTGCAAATACAGGCAAGTCTGTGTTCTCCTTCGCAGCCAGTACCGCAGCCTTTACTTCATACGTATCACTCATGGTCTCAATATGTATGAGGTCTACGCCTGCCTGTGTTCCGTATAGCATAAGCTCTTTAAACGCGTTGTATGCTTCCTCAAATCCCAAATCACCCATCGGTTTTAAGAGTTTTCCCGTTGGTCCGACATCCAATGCTACTACGGCATCCTTTGCTACACTTCTTACATTCTCGACTGCAGCCTCAACAATCTCTTTGAGCGAATATGCCTGGTCGCGGTATTTGACAGCATTTGCACCAAAAGTATTGGTGAGAAGTATGTTGCTTCCCGCCTCGTAGTAACTGCGATGAATGTTTCGAATCACATCTTTTTTTTCTATATTCCAGTTCTCCGGCAGTTCTCCCGGCATAAGTCCCTCTTTCTGAAGAAGCGTTCCCATGCCTCCGTCAAAGAACAATAATTCTTTTCCTAATTTTTCTTGTAACATACTAACTCCTTCTGTACAAGCAATCTGCTTTTGTACATTCCTCGCATCCCTTTTGGTGACAAGGTTCTTCTGTTTTACTAACACCTATCACCGCCGTCACAGACTTTGTTGGCGTCAGCATATACGCATCTGTCATAGTAAGTCCGATTGTTTTCGAAGCATCTAGCATATTAAGAATATCCTTCTGATGCAAAATCGAAAAATCACCATATCCAGGACTGAATCTTGGTCTCAGATAAAGATTCTCTTCTGCAAGTTGCTGTGCAATTTTTTCCTGCATCTCGTCACAATATTCTTCCAACATAGCAGCCGCACATGCCTGCATCACTACTGCACGAGCCATATCTGTAAGTTCATATGTGCGAAGTTGACGGTCAACGCTAAGTCCCATAGTCGCACCAAACACGACAACCTGCGTACATTCTTTGAGATTCTTTTTTAAACTTTTACTTTTTATTATCAAATTACCAATCTGCAATTCATCATCTTTTTGTGAGAGTTCGTAAATGCGATAGATGCTCTTTAATTCACTCATTTTCTCAAGTTCATCAAAAGATTCTTGAATCATAACCAATGTTTTCACGTCTATCTCTGTTCTTTTATATCCCAGATAACGAATTGCCTCTTTTGTACGTGTATCCATTGTCATTCCTCTGTCTATTTTACAATCTCTGAAAGATTCGACATAATTGACGTTGCAACCTCTGGCTTGTTCATCGAATACACGTGAATATTCTGAATTCCATTTGCAATCAAGTCAATAATCTGATCTGTCGCATAGGCAATTCCCGCCTGTTGCATTGCCTTCGGATTATCGCCGAATCGGTCTACAATTGCACGGAATCTGGATGGCAACACTGCTCCCGAAAGCTGACAGCTTCTTGCAATCTGCTTTCCGTTTGTAACCGGCATAATACCCGGTAATACAGGAACGGTGATTCCTTTTTCACGAATGCGATACAGGAAATTATAGAATACTGCATTGTCAAAAAACATCTGCGTTGTGAGGAAATCCACGCCACAATCAACCTTCTGTTTTAAATGTGCAATGTCATCCTCCTTGTGCTCGCACTCCACATGTCCCTCCGGATAACATGCTGCACCCACACAAAAATTCCCCTGTGCTTTAATATCTTCTATCAGTTCAAACGCATACTTATATTGGTTTGGAATTGGAAATTCAGACTCCGCCGGAATATCTCCTCGCAGCGCCAAAATATTTTGAATTCCGCTTTCTTTCATCTCCTGCACTCTCTGACGTACCTCTTCCTTTGTAGATGAGACACAGGTCAAATGTGCAATACTGTCCACTCCGAGGTCGTTCTGAATATGCGATGCAATCTTAACGGTATTCTTGCTGGTTCCGCCACCTGCTCCATAAGTCACACTGATAAAGGACGGAGCCAATTTTGCAATCTCATCGACCGCAAGTTGTACACTCTCAAATTTTGCATCTGTCTTTGGCGGAAATACCTCAAACGATATATGTACTTTTCCGTCTGTCAATCTGTCTTTTATCTTCACGTATACCACGCTCCTTATCATCTTTGTTCCGGAGTATCTATACTCTTACTCCTGTAATGCAAATAGCCTCCTTGCGGAGGCGTACCTGCTATAAGTTCTTATATAATTCTTCGTATTGTTTTGCAGATGTCTTCCATGAGAAATCTTTTGCCATGGCACGTTCTACAATTTTGTTCCAGTCACGTTTCTTACTGTAGTATATTTCTTCTGCATAACGAACTGTATGCATCATTTCATGTGCGTTATAGTTTGCAAAACTAAAACCTGTTCCAGTCTTCTCATACTCATTGTATGGTTCTACCGTATCCTTAAGTCCGCCAGTCTCACGCACAATCGGAAGAGTTCCGAAACGAAGACTCATAAGCTGACTAAGTCCACATGGTTCAAACAGCGAAGGCATTAAGAAAGCATCACAGGAACCGTATATCTTATGAGACATCGCCTCTGAGTAATAGATGTTTGCTGATACTTTTTCAGGATATTTCCATGCAAAATGACGGAACATATTCTCATATTTCTCATCTCCGGTTCCGAGTACAACCATCTGAATATCATCCTGACAAAGCTCGTCCATCACATGTGCCACCAAATCAAAGCCTTTCTGGTCTGTCAATCTGGAAACCACACCAATCATCATGGTCTTTGGATTCACAGGTAAACCAAGTTCTTCCTGAAGTGCAACCTTGTTTTTCACCTTTTCCTTACGGAAGTTCTCGACTGAATAATTGCGTGCAAGGAATGAATCTTTCTCCGGATTATATTCATCATAATCAATACCGTTTACAATACCTGAGAGCTCAGCACTGCGTGCGTTCATAAGCCCGTCGAGGCGTTCGCCATAGAACGGCATCTTAATCTCTTCCGCATAAGTATTGCTAACTGTAGTGACTCTGTTTGCATACACAATACCACCTTTTAAAAGGTTTGCATCGTTGTACGCTTCCATTTTATCGTGTGTAAAATAGTAATCCGGCAGACCGGTTAAGTTACGAACCTCTGCTGTTCCATAAGTCCCCTGAAACTTCAGGTTATGAATCGTCATCATTGTCTTGATTCCGCAGTAATACTCAGAGAAGAAATGGAAGTAATCCAAATACACAGGAATCAGACCTGTCTGCCAGTCATGGCAGTGAATAATGTCCGGTCTGAAATCAATCACCGGAAGTGCACTTAAAACTGCTTTTGAGAAATAAGCAAATCTTTCAATATCCCAGCGTCCGTCACTTGAATAAGGCTTGTCCACCTTGAAATACTCTTCATTGTCGATGAAATAATATGTAATTCCATCCAGTTCGTATTTGAAAATTCCTACATATCGACTTTTCCAATTATAGTCCATAGAAAAGTTCGTCACATATTCTAATTTATCTGCCCATTCTTGCTTGATACATGCGTATTTCGGCAAGATTACTCGTACATCAAATTCTTCTTTGTTAAAGTTCTTTGGCAATGAACCTACAACGTCTGCCAAACCGCCTGTCTTAATAAAAGGTACGGCTTCAGATGCAGCAAACAGTATTTTTTTCATATCATGTCCTCCATATAAAATACTCTCTTACATTATACTCATTGCCATGCCCATGGTCAAGAATTTATCTCCGTTTTTGCTCCAAACGGATGGTATCTGCTACCAATGCAATGAATTCTGAATTCGTCGGCTTACCTTTGCCATTACTCACGGTATATCCGAACAGTTTGTCCAAGATATCTATTTTCCCTCTGCTCCATGCAACTTCAATTGCGTGGCGGATTGCTCTTTCTACTCTGCTTGAGGTTGTCTGGTGTTTCTTAGCAACTGTAGGATAGAGAATCTTGGTTATCGCGTTTAATACATCCATATCCTCTACCGCCATCATAATGGCATCTCTAAGATAGTGATACCCTTTGATATGCGCAGGTATTCCTATCTCGTGAATCATATTTGTCACTCTATCCTCTAGGTTTTCTTTAGGCGCTTCGAGCACGTTTATCACTGTGTTTCCTGTTCGGTGATTATCATGTTGTACTTCTTGTCTGATAAATTTAATTCTGTTTAAAACAGTCTCGTTTTGGAATGGTTTCATTATGTAGTAACTTGCTCCCTTACGGAATGCATCTTCTGTAATCTTTTCTTGTCCAACCGCAGTGATAACAATAAATTGTGGGGCTTTCTTGAGATTTTTGTTCTTTGCGACTTCATCCATCACGCTTAACCCGTCCATCTTCGGCATAATCAAATCCAATAAGACAACATCCGGCTGCTTATTCTTGATAATTTGATACATTTCCTCACCGTTATTGGCTTTTCCGACAAGTGTCAGGTCTTTGTCACTGTTTATTAATTCCCCTAAAATCTCCAAAATCCGTTCATTATCATCCCCAATTGCCACGTCTAAATGCGCCATCTCATCCTCCTTTTAAAATAACTCTTACATATTCTGACCTCTCTCGACCATTATACGCGCGCAAAAGTTTAGGGTGCAAGAAATATCGTCCACTTTATTTCGACACGTTTTTTATTTTGATTTATGAGGCTATATTGAATTTTTACGGTGCAAAGCATCACTTTTTGCTCATAGCACCGTAAAAAATTGCTTAAAAGCAAAAATATTACGGTGCAGAACAGACACCACTACTCATACACCGTAACAAAAAATAGTTTTATTCATTTTAACTTGTTTTTTACGGTGTTATATAGAAAACTTACATTTCAACACCGTAAATTTAAAACTATCTACTCCATGTTAGAAGTACTTTAAATAAATCGCCATCTACTTCGATCTCGAATTTACCTCCCTGCAGCTCTGTAAAACTCTTTGCAATCGCAAGTCCAAGTCCACTTCCCTCGGAATTTCTCGAAGCATCTCCTCTTACGAATCGCCCTGTCAGGCGCTGCGCATCATAATCCAGTTCCTGCGCGGAAATGTTTCTGAATACCACTTTGACATCTGCCGTCGAATCAAGAATGTCGACATACACTCTTGAATGAGGCATTGCATATTTGAGTACATTACTCAGGAGATTTTCAAATATTCGATAGGTTCTCTGTCCATCTAATGAGAGAATAATCTTCTCCTCTGGTAGGTTGAAACGGAATGCAAGATTACTTGCTTCCATCTGATCCTCCATCTCCATACGAACCTGCTTCATCAAATTCACAACATCCACATCCATAAAGTTCATCGTAACATTTCCGGACTGTGCTTTGCTCACCTCAAACAAATCCTCAATAAGAACCTTTAACCTCTGTGACTTCTGGTCTAGGGTCTGCACGTAGGACTTTCTCTCCTCCTCTGTAATGTCTTCTTTCTTCAACAAATCTACATATGTGATAATCGCAGTCAGCGGCGTCTTTAAATCATGAGAGACATTTGTAATAAGTTCTGTCTTCATGTTCTGGCTTTTTGCTTCTTCAAGGACCGCCTTCTCAAAACCTTTTTGAACACCATTTAAGGAATCACCGATTGGCTGAAAGACGCCCAAGTCTTCTTCAAGAGAAATCTTAAGATTACCTTCTGCCATCTGCTCGGTTGCACGAAGGACGCTATTGTATTGCTTTTGAATTCTTGCACCATATTTTAATAACAGAATATAGAGCACAACAGAGTATCCCACAAGAATCAAAGCACCTATCATCCAAGCAATAAACAACACTTCGAAATTTAGCCAAAAACCACCAAAAATAAGACATACAAACCAATATAACAAACTAAAAGTAACAATTACCAGAACCAAGTTGGCAAGTACAATTTTAAGAACAGTTCTGCTTAATGTCTCATTGAGTTTAATATTTGTCATCTGACAATAGAGACTCACACATTTTCTCTTCACCCATCGCAAAACCCTGACAAATAGAACACGATTACGAATATATAACTTCGGTCCACAGATGAACTGTCTGAGCGATGCAATAACAATATATTCTACAAAAAACACAACTGCCCATCCGAGGAAATTCATCACTAACAAAAAAGTATATTGCGTACGCTCTGAGATTGGAAATCCCACTAACTGTAATGACGGATAATACTCCATTCCACAGGTGTATGCCATTGCATAGAACATTCCGAAAGCTCCTGCAATGCCGCAACCCATAAGAAGAATCACAACTTCAAATGGTACACGGAATATTTTCTCCCAACCCGTGTCTAATTTTTTAAAAAACGGAAGGATAAGCGCAATAATTGCAACCAATACTGCTGCAGCGATAACGACAAGAATCACACCTGTTTCAAACAGGAGATTCTCATAGCTTATATACCCATGTCCTATAAATTCATATTCATCGTAGACAAACTGACAAGACGGTATCAATGAAATCTTGATTGTAAAATTCTTTGGCATATAATCAGATACATTCAGTTGTTCATCATGTGTTTGATTGTAAGCCAAAACATTATTCTGAAACTGTTTTACAGATCTCATTGCAACATCATATAGATTGTTATCATCTGAACCGTCCAAATCGATAGCGATATCGCCATCCAAATAAATATCGTCTAGATATCCATTGGAATCAAAAACCATATTCAGATATCCGAATGCACTGATGCCTTCTAAATCTTCTGTATCACTCTCAATCTTATCTCCGCTTATCCCGGAATAAACAGCCCTATAATTCACATTATCCCGAAAGGTATGATAATCACTAATCCAACCATACTCTTCAAAAATGTTCAGATTAAGCGGATCATATTCTCCCGTTTCCGAGCGTTCATTAGAAACAATTGTGCTATAAAGGAAATAACAGCTTTCCATCGCATAATTAATAAAACGTTGTTCAAGACGCCATCTTGAACTGTCATTATCATACTTTTCGTCCAATTCCTGATTGATTTTTTCTATTCTATCCTTTTCCTGCTGCATGACACTTCTTGTTCTCGGATAAAGTGACACCAAGAGAAAGGCCGGCAATAAAATGCACAATGTAATAATAATTGTCGTTAACTTATGAGATTTTTTCAATTTTGTATCCAACTCCCCACACCACCTTTAAGTATTTTGGTTCTTTCGGGTTGATTTCTATCTTCTCCCGAATATGTCTCACATGAACCATCACTGTATCTGTGTTGATTGCCCGCTCTTCCCAGACTCTCTCATAGATTTCTTCTGCGGAGAACACGCGTCCCGGAGATTTGATTAAGAGAAGCAGAATTTTAAATTCCATCGGTGTCATCTTGACAAGTTCACCATCCACTCTTACTTCCACCGTGTCTTCGTTGAGTTCCAGACCACCAATCCGGTAGATGCGACCTTTTTGCTCCTGACTTTCTGCAACTCCAGAGAATCGCGTGTATCTGCGAAGCTGAGAATTCACTCTTGCGAGAAGTTCAAGCGGTTGAAATGGTTTGGTCACATAATCGTCTGCTCCCATATTAAGTCCTATAATCTTATCCACTTCCTCAGATTTGGCGGATAACATAATCACAGGAAAATTGTGCGTCTTGCGTAGTTCCATCACCATGTGAATTCCATCCATGCGCGGCATCATGACGTCAATGATTGCCAGATGAATGGTCTCTTGTTGAATGACTTCCAAACCTTCCACTCCATCTCCTGCTTTAAACACTTCGTATCCTTGATTTCTTAAGTAAATCTCGATTCCGTTACGAATCTCTGCGTCGTCCTCTACAACGAGTACGTGGTAATTCTCTCGCATGTTTTTCCCCTTCTTGATACAGTTCTTTCATGTATCTGTATCATATCGTTTGATTCTAAAAAGAACCTCTAGAAAATCCGAAAGATTTTCTAAAGATTCTTCTCTTTATTTCTCTATCAATTTTCGTTTTACAACAATATAAGTTATAATATGAGCAATCGTCGTCACAATCCAAGTTATTGGATAAACAGCATACACGACCTCAATATTATGAAATCTGTCTATTTGGAATATGGTCTGCAACCACACGATTCGGAATGCACAGGTTCCAACAAGCGACACAATCATTGGAAATACCGCATATCCCATTCCCCGAAGCGAACCAACCATAACTTCCATAATACCTATGATAAAATACGGCAAACATATATAACCCAATCGAACCATACCTGCTGCTATGACATCTGCACTATTGGTATACAGCGTCAACAACACTGAACCTGCAACATAACATGATATTCCGGTCAAAAGCCCTGTCACAGTCACACAGCCCTGTGCTGTGAACAGAATCCGATTCAAACGTTGATATTTTCCTGCTCCCATATTTTGACTGGTGAATGAAATATTTGCCTGATAGAATGCGTTCATAGCAACATAGACAAACCCTTCAATATTAGCAGCTGCAGAGTTTCCTGCAATCACAGTTGCTCCAAAGCTGTTCACCGACGATTGAATCAGTACATTCGAGATAGAGAACAGCACGCTCTGCAATCCAGCCGGAACACCAATCTGCAACATTCTCATAAGCTTGTCTTTGTGTATATGAAGTTTTCTGATTTCTACACGTATTCCACCTGTTTCCTTCATCAGACACCGAAGAACAAACAAAGCAGAAATCACCTGCGAAATGACCGTTGCAAAAGCAACACCGAATACACTCCAATGCAGCACAATTACAAAGAACAAATTGAGCGATACATTAACCACACCTGCTACCGCAAGAAAATAAAGCGGTCTTTTCGTATCGCCGATTGCACGCAGGATAGCTGCACCGAAATTATATAACATTAACGCCGGCATGCCCACAAAATATACTCTCAGGTATACAACAGCTAAAGATAAAACCTCTTCCGGCGCCTGCATCCACCTTAAAATCGTCGGCGAAAGTGCTACCCCCAGAATTGCAAGAACAACACCGCTTGCAAGACTGATTGCTATTGACGTATGCACGGTCTCACTTAACTCTTTCTCCTGTTTCGCTCCATAGTATCTGGAAACTAAAACATTGGCTCCTATGGACAATCCCATAAAGAAATTCACAAATAAATTGATCAAAGAAGTGTTGGAACCTACCGCCGCAAGTGCGTTATCACCTGCATATTTTCCTACTACAATCACATCCACAGCATTAAACAATAGTTGCAGAACACTGGAACAGATTAGCGGAATTGCAAATATTAACATCTTCTTTAATATCGGACCATTACACATATCCATTTGATAATTCTTTGCCTTGTCTTTAGACATCTTAAGTCATCTCTTTTCTATATCGTATTGTGTTACTGTATCCTCTTTTTCAAAGTATAGCACGTTCCACAAAAAAAGAAAGTGGAAAAACCCACTTTCCTTAATTTTCTGAAGCCATATTCTGCATCTTTGCCATCACAAGTTTCATCGGCTTATATAGAACCAGCATAATGATAAAATTCGCAATTCCATGCACCAAATCCCACGGGATTCCGGCTATCCACCAGCCAAAAGCTCCGGCAAGCCCACTCGTGAAAATGTATGGTATTGCACATAGAAATCCAAACGAAAGTCCAAATAGTCCGGATATAAAACTCCACTCCCAAGCTGTATTCATTTTCTTCAATAACAAGACTACAGTTGCAAGCATCGGCCACGCATACAGATACATAATCCACCACAAATTAAAACCATACATCATACCTTCCAGAAGGATAAATACAGGTATTACATAAAAGATTCGTGTCCCAAAATACAACGTAAACATAATCACCCAAAAGCTTGTAAGTTCTACATTTGGAATCTGAGCAAGTGCAACCTTACTAACCTCTATAATGGCAACCATCAGTGCCATGATTGTGATATCTCTTGTTGCTAATCCATTACTCTGCTTTTGTATAGACAATCTCAAATGCATCTCCATCCTCTACCGGCTGCTCAGACACGCCATAGTTACAATATTCTCCGTTTACGTTGAAACTCCAGTAAGCACCATCCAATGTGAAGTCTGCTCTCACTCCATTCACTGTACTGATACTTAGTCCATACGGTCCCTCTTCACCTTCATAAGTAAGTCCCTGTTCCCTCGCCTCTTCCATAGCTTCAATGAGGTACTGCGCGTCTGTTTGCAATTCGTATACTTTAGACTTCTCCTTACTGTCTATCACCTCGATGGTAATGGCCTTGCTCCCTTCTACCGGTTTCTCACGAAAATTTGACCAGATTAGTGCCATCGCAACAATCAAGACAACAAGAATTCCGGAACCCAGTATCACTTTCTTTTTGTTCATTTTTCTCTTCTCCTTTTCTTTTGGTTATTTATCAGAAGCAAATAAAAAGACCTCTTGTTCGCGCACACAAACAAAAGGTCGTAACACCAAAAGATATACTAACCAATTACTCGTGGTCTTCCAGTACCATCATAGGCAGGTCTTCTGACTTCGCGATCTACACTTTGCTTCGTCTTCCCAGCTTAC
This sequence comes from Faecalimonas sp., assembly GCA_045629665.1. Lineage (GTDB taxonomy): Bacteria > Bacillota > Clostridia > Lachnospirales > Lachnospiraceae > Faecalimonas. Next base: position 15,438 of record JAZQRQ010000084.1, on the reverse strand, counting down.
GCCAGTGACATATTGAAACAAAACTCCCACGTTACAGCGACGAGTTCGTGCAGGACTTACACCTGCTTCCCTTTTCACCATACCGAGTGTTTCTCGTATGACACCTATCATGTTCTTATTTACTTTGATATGAGGAGTATAACACTCCGAAACAACATTATCAACAATTTTCTCTCACCAGCATCGGACTAAATTTCTCCACTCCGAACATCTCCGCGATCATCTCGCACTTGCACAGAAAGATATAATAAATATTTTTATCATACCCGATTAGCGTTTCGAAGTTGCCTTGTCCTTTTGACAGAACAACATCCGCCTCGTCTATAACTGTTCTAGCTTCCTCAGAGAGATATTTGAGGCAGGTTCCCAGTATATCACTTCCATTTCCGATGACTTCGACTACTTCAGTGAGACCAACCTGTTCGGCATCCTCCATCGTAGCGTCATTCATGGCTTCCTGACCTCTGACGACAGCCGTAATCTCTGCCTGCGGGTTCAGTCTCTGAAGCACTTCTATAATCAGCTTATCAATGACAACTTCGCCGCAATTATCCAGTAGATACACGATTTTCTTCGCGTTACAAACATCTTGCTTCATAGCCTGATATACCGTTTCATCCAACACATAATTCGTCGCATCAATAAAAAGCTGTTCCAACTGATTCTCATCCACATGCTCCATCACTGCAAAATCAATATAATTGCCTACGATTCCGTATTGAATGGCACGCTTCAGTGAATCGTCTGCCTTCTCAATCTCATTTTTAAGAAATGGTACTTTTTCCATTACAAACTGATTGAACTTACTTTTTAGTTCACTATAGTCCTGCTTCTTTCCAAATAATTCCTCCTGAAGCTTGACTATATTTCTTGTGGCAAGTACGGGACCGTGTGCGTCCTTCATCTCACCGAGTTCTCTAAGAACTCTTGTCATATACTCAACTTTCTTTTCTTCCGACGCATCCTCCGGGAATTGATTGATTCTGCTATTTAACATACAACTGACACAAACGGATTTTAATTTTGGGATGTTCTGCATAACTTCTCAACCACCTCTCCTAACTGCTCACAAAGTTCTTTTGCTGTTTTAATATCTGAGTTCTTAAGTGCGTTTGTGATGCGAGTCTCTAACTCTTTTTTCTTTTGTTCCAATTCTAAATAATCTTTATCAAAATGATTCTCATATATCATTTTTCTAAATGAACGAATTCGCATACGACGAATGGATTTATCGTCTACAAACAGCACATAATCGGCGCAATTGACGATATTATAAAAATCATGAGAAACCATCAAAACCGCTCCTTTGTACTCGCAAATTGCCTTTTCCAACGCAATCTGAGAATTGGTATCCAGATGGCTGGTTGGCTCATCTAACAAAAGCAAATTAGCATCACTGTTACAGATTTCTTCAATCTGTGCTATGTTCTGCTCGCCACCCGAGAGCCAATCCTCCTGTTTAGAATCGTCCTCTGTATAAACCTGAGACAAGAATCCTACTTTCACATCTTCCCCTATGGTAATAGATGGATGTCTGTTTTTATAAATATCTCGAAGCAGAGTCGTCTTACCCGTTCCATTTGCTCCGACTATCGCCACCTTCTCGCCCTCGTGCAATTCAAAGCATACATTTGATAATAATAATTCATCGAATGCAACCTCATAATCCCATACGCTGAGTACTACTTTTTCTAGATCTACTTCCACTTCCGGAAGTACAATCTTTGGCATCTTTACATCCAAAAATGGCTCTTTTATCTGTCTTGCACGAAGTCTGTCAAGATGTGTCTGACGCGCATGAACGGCTCTTCCAAGTGCTGCGATACTTGCATTTGTCGCCGCTGTACGCATGCGATCGACAATCTCCTCATTTCTCGCAATCTCTTCTCTATCTGCCGTTGCCTTCTCCTGCAACTCAATCTTCTTCTGCAGAAGCGCAAAATTATAATCTACATAATTCCCGTCAAATTCTTGTATATCTGTATCTTCCAAATGTAAAATCTTATCGAAACAATGATTGAGAAGATATCGGTTGTGTGTAATTACAAGCAGAGTACCTTTGTATGAATTAATAAGTTCACAAAGTCCATTTAAGTTATCAAAATCCAAAAACACATCCGGTTCATCCATTATGAGAAGATTCGGCTTTAATAACATTTCTTTCATGACATGCAAGAGCTTATACTCTCCGCCACTGAGCTGTGATAACTGTGTATATTCATGTCGTTGCATTCCTACCACCTTAAGTTGCTTGCGGATGTTGCTCTCATAGTTATCTCCATCCATTGCCTGGAACTCGTCCATCAGACGCTGGTATTCCTCATACACCGGTTCCAAATCCTCAGCAATTGCCATCTGCTCACAGACACGTGCAGTCTCCTCCTGATTCTTCACAAACACTTCACTTAAGAATGAAAATATCGTAATATCTTGATTCTTTTCCTCTTTTGAAAACTGACTCACATACCCGATTCGACAACTCGCATCACGAGTAATCTTCCCATCATAAAGATACGCATCTGGGTGCATCATCATGTCAACAAGCGTCGTTTTACCTGTGCCGTTACTTCCGATAAATGCACAGTGTACACCATCTTCCAATGTAAATGAAACTTCGTTATATAATTCCTTATCCGGAAAGCCATAAGATAATTTTTCTACCTGAATCATGTTTTTCTTCCTATTCTTTTACGACATCTACACTTTTGATTCCATAATAATCAAAGATATTCATTGCTTCTTCGTCAATCACTTCACCTGCAACCACAATCGGTATTGCCGGTGGACAAGACACCACCGGTGTCCCGCAAATACGTCCCATAGAAGCCTTTACTGATATTGTTTCCTGTTGTGCAAACATTGCCTCTCGAATGGAGATTGCACGAATACAGTTTAACATCTGAGCTTCTGTCTCTTCTTTGTATGGTTCTCTGTTTTCTCCAAATGCATGTAATGTACGCTCATAATCCTCATCAAGATTTTCCGTTGTGAACATACATACGATATACTCTGCATCTGCATACTCACATTCCACATTACTCTCTCGAAGCATCTCAGCCTTCCGTATCCCAGACAAGCCTTTTGGCATACGTACCGTCAACTTTAACGGCTCTGTTTCCACAATCTGCCAACCATTTCCTCTTAAATCGTTTTTTAACATACTTACTTGTTGAATAGTCTGAGGTAACAAGTCCCTAAATTCCTCAGCCAAATAAGAATTGCAAAGGTCCAATGACATCAGAGTCAAATACGACGGGCTTGTAGAACCAAATAGCGCCATTGCCTGTTTTGCCTGTCTTGCAAAATTCTCCGGGGCAGTTTTTCCAATATGCAAATATGCTCCTCCGGTAAGCGCAGACAACGTCTTATGTGCAGAATCACAGCAGACATCCGCTCCCAAATCTATCGGGTGCTGACTTGGATTCAAATAATGCAGATATGCTCCATGCGCATTATCCACAGCTAATATTGTAGCCTTTTGATGGCACACTTCCGCAATCCCTTGAATATCCAATTGTCCGCCAAGATAATCCGGACTCGTCAGATAGACTGCAATTGGTGGCTCACCCAGCTTTGCCAAGGTCTCGTCTACGTTCTTTGGTGTGATCGGACAACTACATAAGGAAGTTGCAGACCCTTCCGGCCAAATCCACTTAACTTCCAAATCTAACACGGCAACTGCATATAAAAATGCTTTGTGTGCATTTCTTGTCGCAACGACCACCGGTTTCCCCTTACCTTTGTGCTGCATCATCGCAAGGTATAACATCGCCCGAATGCATTGACTGGAGCCCTCTGTCGAATAGACGGTTCTTGCTGTTCCGAAAAGTTTAGTCGCATTTGCCTCACTCTCTGCAATGATGCCTGTTGCTTCATACAGAGAATCTGCACCTGCAACCTCTGTAATATCGTAACTCTCGCATCCCACAAATGCCCGGCCTTTATGACCCGGCATATGTAGTCTTGTCATATTCTGTTTTTTATAACCTCTCACAAAATCTGCAATCGGTGTATTCATTCTATTTTTCTCCTTTTGCTGCATCCTCTGCAACCTTAATCATAATTGCGCATTCAATGCGTTTCTTAAAGAGTTCACATCCCGGCTGATAGATTCCTCGAATCGTTCCGGTTGCATGATATGCGTTCGCCGCACAACCGCCCGAACAATATAGTTTTGCCCAGCAGTCCTTACAATCTTCTCTTGCATAAGCGTTACAGCTGCGGAATTCTTCACGTAAACTATCGTTTGTCACGCCATTCCAAATATCACCTAATTTATATTCCTCTTCACCTACAAACTGATGACACGGATACAAATCTCCCCAAGGTGTCACTGCCATATATTCGGTTCCTGAACCGCAGCCCGAGATTCGTTTATATATACATGGTCCGGCTGTCAAATCTATCATATAATGATAGAAGGTAAATCCTCGTCCTTCTTTGTTACGCCTAATCATCTCTTTTGCAAGAATCTCGTACTGCTCTTTAACCACTTCCAAATCTTCTGGTGTTAAAGCCATCGGATCATCCGGTGCAGACACAACAGGTTCCATACTAAGTTCCGTAAATCCCAAATCTGCCATATGGAATACGTCTTTTGTGAAGTCCGGATTCGCATGTGTAAATGTACCGCGCATATAATAGCCTTGACCTCCTCGTGACTCTACTAACTCCTTGAACTTTGGCACAATTTTGTCATAGCTTCCGTTTCCTGCATAGTCCACACGAGTTAAGTCGTGAATCTCCTTGCGTCCGTCTAGACTTAGAACAACGTTACTCATCTCTTTGTTGGCAAATTCGATTACATCCTCATCAATAAGCATTCCGTTTGTTGTCAATGTAAAGCGGAAGTTCTTATTATGCTCTTTTTCCACACTGCGGGCATATTTTACCAAGTCTTTGACAACATCCCAATTCATTAGTGGTTCACCACCGAAGAAATCGACCTCCAAATTTCTTCTAGTTCTGGAATTCTCAATCAAGAAATCCAATGCGCGTTTTCCAACTTCATAGCTCATAATCGCACGCTCACCATGATATTTCCCTTGGCTCGCAAAGCAATACGAGCAATTCAAGTTACAAGTATGTGCCACATGAAGACAAAGTGCTTTCACAACATTTCCGGAACGTTCTTTGAATGTACCAGCCATAGATTCAAAATTATCCTCTGTGTAAAGTTTCTTTGCCTTAACAAGACTCTCCACATCTTCGATGCAAAAGCGCAGTTCCTCTGCTGTCACATCTTCCCTGTCCTTATATTTTTCTGATAGTTCCGTTACAATCTCATCAGCTGATTTTACCGGATACATCTCGATAACATCATACGCTACCTCATCTACCACGTGTACTGCTCCTGAACATGTATCCAGAACAATGTTATATCCATTTAATTTATATTGATGTACCATGTTATGTATTTCTCCTTATCATAAACGAACCTAGCATAAAAAAGTGCCGTCTAAGTGGCGGCACTTTTCATAGATAATTATTTTTCTGTGTTTTCACAAGATTGATTTGCAACACCGCAACTTGTTTTGCAAGCTGACTGGCAAGATGTCTGGCATTCTCCGCATCCACCCTTTTGTGCACTTTCACATAAGTTACGTGTCTCTAATGTTTTAATTCTTTCCATTGTCATTATCTCCAATCTTTAATGTCATCTTATTTTATAAGACTACCATATTGATTCTTGAAAGTCAATAAACTATAACAAAAAGTAACAATAAAAAGAAGGTGATTATATTAAGTACAATCACAAAATTACGGACAACTTTGGATAGACTCCCCTACGGCGACGAGAATCTCTCGGATGACTTACAAGTACTATCACTGCCACTCTGCGTGCAGTTGGTGATTCAAAGACTAGTATGATTTATAACCTGATTGCCAATCTTGTCAATATTTGTTACGGTTCTCTTTAAGCATGTCTTCTATGAAAATTCCATATCCTCTCGTCGGGTCATTCACAAGAACATGTGTCACAGCACCAACGATTTTTCCGTCCTGGAGTATCGGGCTACCGCTCATTCCCTGCACAATACCTCCTGTCAATTCCAACAATTTCTTATCTGTAACTTCAATTATAATTCCCTTATTGGCATCTTTTGCATAGGAATCTATATTTTTTATCTTAATCTCATACTCTTCGACAGTCCCATTGACACAACACAATATTGTTGCTTTTCCTAATTGAATATCTTCTTTTTTACATATTTCCACGGGCTCTGTATCTGCATCAAGTTTCTCTATCTCATTAATAGAACCATATATCCCATCTTCTGTGTTTTCATTGATTACACCAAGTTTGTTACTGCTTCTGTATATGATAACACCTTCCAAGCCACCGGGTTCTCCTTTTTGTCCTTTTTGTATTCCAATAATATTCGTGCTATAAACAGAACCTTTTTCTATCTCAATAAGCTCGCTTGTTTCGGAATCATGAATCCCGTGTCCCAACGCACCAAACTTACCATTCATTGTGAGATAAGTAAGTGTCCCGAGTCCTTGTATGCTGTCTTTTACCCAGATACCCAACTTGTACTGGTCATTTTTTACTTCCACTGATTGCATCTTCACATCAATGTATTCCTCATTTCTTCGAAGTCGTAATATTACCTCAGAAGACTCAAGTTTATTTACCGCTTGAACAAGTTTACTTTTACTGTCAATTTCCTGTCCATTCAGTTCAACAATATAATCTCCTGGTTTTACAAGATTCTTTGCCGGCTCATACTCGTTTCCATCAATGCATTCCATACATTCTGTTGAAAGCACTAATACACCGTCCGTCTGCATGTAGATACCGATGGCCATGCCTCCGGGAATCACATATTGCGCATTGCTTCCTCTGCTGTTGACAAACTGTTTTTCTTCACTTGCCTCTAATTGCTGCACTCCAAAACCGGTTCCCATCGTCATCGTCAATACTACGATAATAACGAGAATGCGCCTATACCACCATTTTTTCATTCCACACCCTCCTTAATAATCCCTAAACACTTCAAAAGCAGAGACATCAAATGAAGTCTCTGCTTTATTATGTGGAATATAGATTGTTTCAATCTGGTTTTATTTTGTACGCTTTGCCAATTCCTTCATCTCAGCCGCGCTCTGTTTTACAGTCTCTGTAATTTCTGCGCCACCTAAGATTCGGGCAAGTTCATCAATCTCTTGCTCAGTATTTAACAAGGAAATGCTTGTCTTGGTTTTGCCATCTGTGACAGTTTTTTCAATCGCATAGTGCGCATCAGCCATCGCTGCAATCTGAGCCAGATGTGTGATGCAGATTACCTGATGATTCTTTGCGATGTACGCCATTTTCTCAGACACTTTCTGAGCCGTTCTTCCGCTGATTCCAACATCAATTTCATCAAAAATCAATGTTTCTATGCAGTCTTTATCTGCAAGTACTGTCTTAATCGCAAGCATGATACGAGATAATTCTCCGCCGGAAGCTACATCGCCGAGTGCACGCACCGGTTCACCCGGATTCATGGATATCATGAACTCCGCTTCGTCTGTTCCGTTGGCAGTATAATGCTCTGTTTTCGCAAATACCATCTCAAACTTCACATCTAAGAAATTCAAATCTAAGAGACCGGCTTTAATCTGTGAAACTAATTCTTTTGCTGCATTCTTCCGAAGTATTGACAATTTATCGGATAGAATGTTTAACTTCTCCTCTGACTTGGAAAGATTATTTTGAAGTTCTGCAATATAAGAATCATAATCGTTTAGTTTTCTTAGTGTCTCTTCTTTCTCCTTGCAGTATGTAAAGATCTCTTCAATACTATTTCCATATTTTGATTTTATACGATTGATTTCGTTTAATCGATTTTCAACCTCATAGAATTCTTCTTCTGAAAATTCAAAAGACTCACTATACGCTGAGAGTTCTCTGTTAAAGTCATTTAATAAACTGTCTACCTCAGACAATTGTTCATATAATTCATTTGCTTTTTCATCATAACGCGCCGCATCCTGTAGACAATGAATTGCTCTGCTCAAAGAATCACTGGCGCTCACATTGCCACCAACCGTATAATCATAAGCCTCTTCCAGATTCCCGGTAATCTTCTTACCATTTACCATGCGACGATACATCTCTTCCAGTATCTCATCCTCGTTCTCTTTAAGGTTCGCGCTCTGAATTTCGTTGATCTCAAATTCCAGAAAACTCATCTCTTTATTACGTTCTTTTTCATCGAGATTCGCATTTTCAAGTTCATTTTTATACGCTCGGTAGACAGAGTATGCTTCTGCTACCTGACTTTTAATGTCTTTAATAGTATCTTTTGCATACTCATCTAGGATACCCAGATGATTTTTCTTATAAAGAAGCGACTGATGTTCATGCTGACCATGAATATCTATCAGGATCTCTGCGACCTCTTTTAACTGTGTAATTGAAACTGTTTCACCATTGATTTTGCTGACACTACGTTTGCCAATCATTTTTCTACTGAGGACAACAACACCGTCTTCGGGAAAAACATCCATTGCCTTTAACAATTCTTTCCGTTCATCATCCTCAACAAAAAAAGTAAGTTCCACATATCCCGGTTCTTCCTCGCTTCGAAGAATATCAGAAGAATATCTTCCTCCGAGTGCAAGATTAATAGAACCGAGAATAATGGATTTCCCGGCTCCTGTCTCACCTGTCAGTATGTTCAGGCCTTTTTTCAGTTCTATTTCAATCTCGTCAATCAATGCAAGATTTTTGACATAAATATTGTGTAACATAATTGTCTCCTAAAGACTCTCTTTTCATTGGAATTACAATACAATCTTACGTATCTTCTCCATAACGGTAGCAGAATCCTCCACTGTACGAATCGCACACATAATCGTATCGTCCCCCGCGATACAACCCACTACCTCGTGCCAGTGCATTTCATCAATGGCGGTTGCAACTGCCATAGCCATACCTGTCTCTGTCTTGATGACAAGAATGTTAAGCGCCATATCCATTGACACAAATCCATCTTTTAAAATGCGTATATATTTATCACGAAGTGCATTCTCTGTCGCCTTTAATACAATGTATTTCTGTCTTCCGTCGTCTGTTTGAACTTTTGTGAGTTTTAAGTCTCGGATATCTCTGGACACGGTTGCCTGAGTAATCTGGAATCCCTCCTCACGAAGTCTGTCTGCTAGTTCCTCCTGTGTCTCGATATGAAACTTATTTACCAATTCTACAATTTTTTGATGTCTGTTTACCTTCATTACTAATTTCCTTTCATCTTCCATCTCATTCTTTCCAGAAAACTAATGTCACTTAGTTTCAGAAGTTCTGTCTCTGATTTGGACTTTTGAATCACAACACGGTCTCCGGTCTTTAACTCAAGATTATGTTCTCCGTCAAATGAGAGTCCAACAATCTGCTCATTTCCTTCACGATCAGGCATAATCTCTATCATAATCTCATCATTAGCAGACAATACAATACTGCTTGTGTTGAGTGCGTGAGAACAGATTGGCGTAACAACAATAATAGATGCTGTCGGTTCCACAATCGGGCCACCTGCTGAAAGATTGTAAGCTGTAGAACCAGTCGGCGTTGACACAATCATTCCATCTGCATGATAGGTGTTAAGAAGTTCTCCATTTACATACAACTTAAAATGAATGACTCTCAGTACACCAAGTCTTGTGATGACAACATCATTAAACGCCAATTCTTCTCTTTCGTCGTTGATGGTTCCCACAAGCATCATACGTCTTTCTACCTGAGTGTCACCTTCAAACAACCGGTCTAAGGCTTCCTCTACGTTTTGAAGTTCTACCTCGGTCAGATACCCTAGCGTTCCCATGTTGATTCCAAGTAATGGAACATCATAAGCATGCATGTCTCTCGCTGCACGAATCAAGGTTCCGTCACCGCCCAACACTAATATGCAATCAGTTCCTTCCGGAAGAATTCGTTCCGGAGTTGCAAGTACACACTCTTTTCCATGATCCTCTATGTAGTTTTTTATACGATGGGTAGTCTCCAACGTCTTGTCTTTTAATAAATTTGTGATGATATAAAATTTCTTCATAATTTCATCCTCACTTTATGATTTGCTTAAACTTTCAAATGCATTCGCCACAATCTGTTTCCAATCTATGGATACCTCTGCAAGTGTTCCCGCTTTCTCTGTCTTTTCTAAATGTGCCAAATATTCAATATTTCCTTCCGGTCCTTTTATCGGCGAAAAATCTAAGTTAAGAACCTTAAATCCTATCGAAACTGCATAAGATAAGACCATCTCAATTACTTCTAAATGCGTGCTCTTTTCGCGCACCACACCTTTTTTCCCGACCTTTTCACGTCCCGCTTCAAACTGTGGCTTAATCAGTGCCACAATCTGTCCATTAGATTTTAAATAATTGCGAATCGGAAGCAATACTTTTGTAAGTGAGATAAAGGAAACATCGATTGATGAGAAATCAATTCCTTCCCCGATATCCTCCGGTGTCACATATCGAATGTTCGTCTTTTCCATACATACCACTCGCTCGTCCTGACGAAGTTTCCACGCAAGCTGATTAGTCCCAACATCAATTGCAAACACCTTGCGTGCGCCATTTTGCAACATACAGTCTGTAAATCCTCCCGTTGAGGAACCAACGTCTGTGCAGACTTTGCCCTCTAAGTCCACATCAAAATTCGTAACAGCCTTTTCTAACTTAAGACCGCCTCTGCTGACATACGGAAGTTTGTTGCCTTTAACCTCTATATACACTTCCTCAGGAAATGTGCTTCCGGCCTTATCTTCTCTCTGACCTTCCACAAACACATTTCCTGACATGATAATTGCTTTTGCTTTTTCTCTGGACTCCGCCAGATTTCGTTTTACAAGTAATACGTCTAAACGCTCTTTCATAGATTCTCCCACGCATGTTCAATTTTTTCTACAATGGACACACTGTCAAGCCCAATCTGCTCGCGAAGCTGTGGAATATTGCCGTGTTCTACAAAGATATCCGGCACACCCATCGTCATGACTTTAACGCCCATATTTTGTTCAGATACATATCGCATGACACTGTCTCCATATCCTCCAGCGACAGACGCATCTTCTATCGTCGCAAATAATCTGTGTCCTTCTTTCATCTCATGAAGAATATCTGTATCCAACGGTTTTACAAAACGGCTGTTAATGAGACTGCATGAATAGCCCTTTTCTTTCAAAGACTTCCATACCTGCTCCGCCGTCTCCATCATATGACCGCATCCGAATATCGCAATATCGGATTCTTTTTTTATTACTTCACTTTTACCAAACACAATCGGTGCCGTATACTCCGGCAACCCATCATAGACATTTCCTCTCGGATAACGGATTGCAACCGGACCATTATGGTTCACTGCAAATTCCATCATGTCTGCAAATTCTTTGCGGTTTTTTGGTGCAAGAATCGTCATATTCGGAATGTGGCTTAGGTATGCAACATCATACACACCCTGATGTGTCTCTCCGTCATTACCGACAAGACCTGCCCTGTCTATCGCAAATATAACCGGTAGATTCTGCATACATACATCATGCACAATCTGATCATAACCTCTCTGTAAAAATGAAGAATACACGGCAAATACAGGCTTCATCCCTGCCGCAGCAAGGCCTGCCGCAAATGTAACCGCATGTTGCTCTGCAATTCCCACATCATAGAATCTGTCAGGGAATTTTTTCTGAAACTTACTAAGACCGGTTCCGTCCTTCATGGCTGCCGTAATCGCAACAAGTCTAGGCTCTTTTTCGCCTAGCTCACACATAATATCCGCAAATACATCTGTGAATGAATCTGCTTTTTTCGTGTTAAGCACATCCCCTGTCTGCAGATCAAACGGACTTACGCCGTGAAACTTAGAAGGCATCTTCTCTGCCGGTGCATAACCTTTCCCCTTCTTTGTAAGCACATGAACTAATACAGCATTATCCATCTTCTGTGCTTCCTTAAAGGTGCGGTATAATTTCTTAATGTCATGCCCATCCACCGGTCCAAGATAGGTAATACCCATATCTTCAAATAACATTCCCGGTACAAAAAGCTGCTTAATACTATTCTTTGTCTTTCGTATGCCCTTGACGATTTTCTCACCGGCACCCGGAATCTTATTCAAGGTGTTCGTTACGCCTTTCTTTAAATCATTATAAAAATCAGCGGTACGTAGTCCGTCTAAATACACAGACATGCCACCCACATTTTCAGAAATAGACATGTTATTGTCATTCAAAACAATGATATAATTGCTCTTTAAGTGTGCCGCATTGTTGAGTGCTTCGAATGCCATTCCTCCGGTCAGCGAACCATCACCGATAACAGATACCACCTTATAATCTTTCCCCAGAATCTCTCTCGCTTCCACATAGCCAAGACCTGCCGCAAGAGAAGTTGAACTATGCCCCGTATCAAAGGCATCACAGTTACTTTCCTTTCTCTTTGGAAAACCACTCATGCCTCCATACTGTCTCAAATTTTCAAATCCTTCTTTTCTGCCGGTCAAAATTTTATGTGTATAAGACTGATGACCGACATCCCAGATAATCTTATCCTTTGGAAGTGAAAATGCCAGATGCATTGCCATCGTAAGCTCAACAACTCCCAGATTCGAAGCCAAATGTCCGCCTGTTTTACTAAGTTTCTCCACTAGAAACTGACGAATCTCTGCTGCCAATGCATCTTGTTCTTCCCACTTCAGTTTTTTAATATCGTTTGCTTTTTGAATACGCTCTAATATCATAAGAGCACCCCTTTATTTTTTTCTGTGAATCAGTGCTTTTAAGAGTTCCTCTAGGAAAGTATCCTCTGTATTAAATGTTCCAAGAAGTTCAATTGCCTCCATGGAAATATTTTCAACATAATCTTTGGCTTTCTCTAATCCCACCAATGTCACATATGTAGTCTTCTCGTTTTTCTCATCACTATGAATCGGTTTGCCAAGTTCTTCTACCGTACTTGTCACATCCAGAATATCATCCTGAATCTGGAATGCGATTCCGACATTTTTCGCAATCTTTTCGATTGCCTTGACAGAACTATCATCCGCCCCTGCCAAGATAGCACCAATCATCATCGATGATTCAATCAGCGCACTTGTCTTAAGCTCATAGATAAAATCAAGCACATCCTTGGAAATGCTGTTTCCTGCGCTCATAACGTCAACAACCTGTCCGCCAATCATGCCATAGATCCCTGCTTTCCCTGCAAGAACCTGCAATGCTTTTCCTATCTCAAGACTCTTTTCCGGGAACATGGTAAATGCTTTTGATGCAGTCTCAAAAGCAAAGTTAAGAAGTGCATCTCCCGCAAGAATACCCATTGCTTCCCCGTAAACCACATGTGTTGTCTTTCTTCCCCTGCGGTAATCATCATCATCCATCGCCGGCAAATCATCATGCACAAGCGAATACGTGTGAATCATCTCCATTGCAGCCATAAATGGCTCTACAAGTTCATCTACTCCGCCAAACAACTTATAGGTCTCCTGCATCAGCATTGGGCGGAGTCTCTTTCCTCCTGCCATGACACTATATTCCATAGCCTCCATAATGACCTTCTGATGTCCTTCCTGCGCCGGAAGATACTTTTTCAGAATCTCTTCAATGTGCTCAACTCGTTTTGCCTGTTCTTCTTTAAAATTCATGCTCTTCTCCATTTTCATCTAACATCATCATTTTTTTCTCAATCGTGTCAATCTTCTCATTGCACACCTTGAGTAAGTCCATTCCTTTATGATACAACCCGAAAGAATCCTCCAAAGAGACATCTTCCGCTTCCAACTGCTCTACAATCTCATCTAATTGTTCAAATACTGTTTCCAAAGACTGCTCTGTCATTGTAATCCTCCCTTATAAGTTTCCTTCACTGTTGCTTTCACAATTCCATCTGTCACATAAATCTTCAGGCTTTCGTTGTTGCTTACATGTTCCACGCTCTTCACTACTTTTCCCGACTCAGATGTGACGTAAGAAAATCCCTGATTCAATTTTGCAAGCGGTGAAAGACCTTTCATCTGTTCAATGCGAATTGCCAATCTCTGCTTCACTGCATTGAGTTTACGCTCCATCGCATTTCGCATTCTCTGCTCTGCCTCTAAGCTTCTTTGCTGTTGCTTCTGAAGTTTTGTTCTCGGATGCAGATAATTCATCTTCACGCGATAACGCTCTAACTTCATACGCGTGAGCTGTATTTTTTGATATAATGTGCGTTTTAATTTCAAACGTTTCTCATCCAAATAATTTTCAAATGCCTGATACTCAAAAACTGCAAGTTCTGCCGCTGCTGACGGTGTCGGTGCACGCATATCTGCCACATAATCCGCAATCGTCGTATCGGTCTCATGTCCGACTGCAGAGATAATCGGTGTCTTACACTCAAAGATGGCTCTCGCCACAATCTCCTCGTTGAACGCCCAGAGGTCTTCAATCGAACCTCCGCCTCGACCGACAATCATCACATCGACACCATGCTCATCCAACATCTGAATACCTTTAACAATGCTCTCTGCTGCTCCGTCCCCCTGCACGAGAGCCGGATATAAAATAAGCTGCACATACGGATTGCGTCTTGCGGAAACATTCATAATATCGCGAATCGCAGCTCCGGTCGGTGCTGTCACGATACCAATTCGTTTTGCGAACTTCGGTATCGGCTGCTTGTACTCCTCTGCAAACATTCCCATCTCGCCAAGTTCGCGTTTTAAAGCCTCAAATTTCTCATATAAAAGACCAGCGCCATCCAGAATAATTTCCTTCGCATATAGTTGGTATTTGCCATCTCGCTCATAGGTTGTCACATTGCCAAGTGCAATTACCTGCTGACCATCCTGCATACGGAATCCAAGTCCGTTTCTGTTCCCTGCAAACATAATGCAGGCGATGGAACCGGACTCATCCTTGAGTGAAAAATAAATGTGTCCTGACGTGTGATACTTACAGTTCGACACCTCACCTTTTACATAGATACGATTCAACATGAAATCTTGCGTAAACATATTTTTGATATATGCATTTACCTGTTTTACAGAATATACATTACGCATCGAATTACTCCTAATTTGCAACCTTTGCTAAGACACCGTTGACAAACGCCGGACCGTCATCACTGCTGTATTTCTTCGCAAGTTCTACCGCTTCATTGATTGCAACTCCCGTCGGAACATCTTCGTCCCACTTGATCTCATAAGTTGCAAGACGGAGAATCGTAAGGTCCACGCGATTCATACGGGTCGTCTTCCAGCCTTCTGTCACTTCGTTGAGAAGTTTGTCTATCTCTTCCTTCTTCTCATCGATTGCTCTGTATTTGTTTAAAATATATTCCTGGTCTTTGCCTGTCGCTTCCTCCAGTTCATCAAAGTAGAATTGCTCTTGCTCTTTCATTTCCTCAGCATTGTTAAATTCCACACGGAATAACATTCTAAAAATATGCTCTCTAAGTTCTGTTCTACTC
>JAZQRQ010000083.1:0-5157 GCA_045629665.1 Faecalimonas sp. | reverse complement strand
CCTTACCGCTTGGCGATAGCCCATCACTAATTACTTTGTCTCTCAGTCCCTTAAAATAAAAAAGGGTGGGTAGTGGGACTCGAACCCACGACATCCAGAACCACAATCTGGCGCGCTAACCAACTGCACCATACCCACCATGTCCTATTTCATCAGTTTAAAAAACTGAGACGAGCCCGGGGGGATTCGAACCCTCGACCTACGGCTTAGAAGGCCGTTGCTCTATCCAGCTGAGCTACGGACTCATTTTAAAGCTTGTTCGCTTTAAAAAGCGGGTGATGGGAATCGAACCCACGTATCCAGCTTGGAAGGCTGGTGTTCTACCATTGAACTACACCCGCGGAGTCGGGGTGACAGGATTCGAACCTGCGACCTCCTGGTCCCAAACCAGGCGCTCTAGCCAAGCTGAGCCACACCCCGTAAAGTTGTATTTTTGTCGCCATTTCCATAGCGCAAGGTTTATTATATAGTGCGGCCACGGAAATGTCAACAACTTTTTTTATTTTTTTGTATTTTTATTTTACACATATCGCAAGTCAAAATGAGCCTCTCCGGTACAGTCTGTTTCCATAACAATGTATGTACCTTTTCGCCCTTCCTGTCTTGGATACGAGAGGCTTCCCGGATTAATTACCTTCAGGGCTCCCTCTACATCCAGATATGGTCTATGCGTATGCCCGAACAGCACGATGTCCACTCCTCGCGCTGTCGCAACACGCCTCAGTGACTTTGTATCCATAGACACATAATACCCATGCCCATGCGTCATAAACACCTTGTATTTTCCGACACAGATTTCTCGCTCTGTAGGAAGATGGGAAAAATAGTCATTATTCCCAGCTATGATATAAACCGGACATTTTGTGACTGCTTCAATATAATCTTCCCCACTCTCCACATCACCCAAATGAAGAAGCATATCAATATCGTGTTCGCGCTCCAATACTTTATCCAAATTGCTGTGCCTTCCATGTGTATCACTGACAATCAAGATTTTCATATCTTTTTCTCCATGATTACGCGCATCGCACGAAGGGCCTTACCCCGATGACTAAGTTCATTTTTCTTTTCCGGCGAAAGCTCTGCTGTTGTACATCCGTATTCCGGCAAATAGAAAATCGGGTCATAACCAAATCCATTCTCTCCGGCAATCTCATATCCGATAATTCCTTCAATCGTTCCTCTTACTACTTCCGTGCTTCCATCCGGAAATGTTGCTGCAACGGCACAGACAAATCGCGCCGTTCTCTTTTCATCCGGAACACCTTCCAGACGCTTCAATAACAGGTTATTCTTAATATCATAAGACGTATCTACCCCCGCGTATCTTGCAGAATAGATTCCCGGCTCTTTATTCAGATAGTCAATCTCCAATCCTGAATCATCTGCCAAAACAATGCAACCCGGTGCCTCTTTTGCAATCTCCGTCGCTTTGATAAGTGCGTTTTCTTCAAATGTAGTACCATCTTCCACCACGTCAATATCAATTCCGGCTTCCTTCATCGATACAATAGGCATGCCCAAATCTGCAAGAATCATACGAATTTCTTTCATTTTATTCTCATTGCCTGTGGCAAATATTATCTTTGGTTCCATTCTAATTCTCCTCGTCTTTCTATTTTTTCGGTCTCGGCGGTTTTGGTCCGTTGAATTGGTAAAAATAGGTCTTCAACATTCCATTATATATCTTGCGATTCTTATCAGCTTTTCTGCCAAAGTACCGCTCCGTATCTTCATAGCTTGTAATCATAAATGCTGACCAGCTGTCCAGTTTCTGAAAACTTTCCCCAAACTCCCGGTATAATGCAGGAAGGTCTTTTTTGTCTTCCAATCTTTCACCATAAGGCGGATTTGTAATAATAAAGCCATACTTCTTCGGATGGCGAAGTTCCTTAACCGGTCGTTCCTGAAAATGAATCAAATGCTCTACGCCTGCTTCTCGTGCATTTTCACGCGCAGCCTTAATGACATCCCCATCTATATCATATCCCTGAATGTCTACTTCTATATCATCATTTACCATCTCATTTGCTTCATCTATTGCGTTGTACCAATGTTTTTTCGGAATAATATTTGTCCACTCTTCAGCCAAAAACGAACGATTCATGCCCGGTGCAATATTGGCCGCTATCATTGCTGCCTCAATCGGAAATGTACCGGAACCGCAAAACGGGTCTACCAGAATGCGGTCTTTTCTCCAAGGTGTCAACATAATGAGTGCTGCCGCCAAGGTTTCGGTAATCGGCGCCTTGCTGGACAATTTTCGATAGCCTCTCTTATGGAGCGATACTCCTGAGGTATCAATTCCCACTGTAACCATATCTTTCATCAAGAACACTCTCACCGGATAGGAGGCACCTGTCTCTTCAAACCATTCGACATCATAGTGTTCCTTCATACGATTTACCATTGCTTTTTTCATAATAGACTGGATATCAGACGGACTGAACAACTTGCTTTTAACCGAAGCGGCTTTCGTCACCCAGAATTTACCGTCCTTTGGAATGTATGTTTCCCAAGGAAGTGCTTTTGTCTTCTCGAACAGTTCATCGTATGTAACTGCCTCAAAGGCACCCACTTTGAGCAACACTCTCTCTGCCGTTCGCAAAAATATATTGGCTCTGCAGATTGCCTCTGCATCACCGTAAAAACATACTCTGCCGTCTTCTACGCTTGATATCTCATATCCTAAATCTATAATTTCTCTCTTTAAAACAGCCTCCAAACCAAAATGACATGGGGCAATCAATTCCATTGTATTCATTATGAAGCCTCCTGTTATATCCTTTATATTAAGTGCTTCACAGCACTCTGTCAACCAAAAAGGAACCTCTTTTTTGAGGTTCCTTTCTGTTTTTTAGTAGTTGTTTTTGCTTGAGTTGTTGTAGCTGTTGTTGTTTGAATTTTTGTTATTGTTGTTGTTTGAGTTTTTGTTATTGTTGTTGTTTGAATTGTTGTTGCTATTGTTATAGCTGTTGTTATTGTTGTTGTTTTTGTTGTTGTCCATTTGAATTACCCTCCTAAGATTTATGGTACATTGTTATTATCTCTCACAAACTTTTTTTTATACGTTACTTATCAAATCCCATTTTTTAGGAAATTTTTTTTGATTTTAAACTTGCTTTTTGTTTTTCTTTATATTATACTGAGGGTTGTAGAAAGCAAATTTTCTACAACCCCTTATTATTATTTATACTCCCCTCAAAACGACCAATGGCTCCCCCATTGGTCGTTTTACCTTTTAAACGTCAAAAGAACTTCACCTTTAAAAGTGAAGTTCTTTCATATTATACCTCAAATAACAAATCTCCATACGACGGCATCGGCCACATTTCCTTATTGACAATCATTTCCAATCTGTCCACCGGTGCTCTCAAAGAGTTCATAACAGGAACGACTTCATTTAAGTAGAACTCTGCCTGTTCTTTTCCTCTGTTCATTGCGGAAGCCTTATCTGCCTTCTCAATAAGTGTTACAAGTGCATCTCTGGTATCTGCCAGTAAATCAGAAGACTCTCTTAACAGTTCTGTCTGAACATCCACAGTCACTGCTCCGCACGCTTCTTTTACTTGATTGATAGACGTTGCAAGTGATGTGATATATTTAATAACTGCAGGAATAATATGTTTACTTGCAATATCAATCATCGCTCTCGCTTCTATATTAATTGCTTTTGCGTAAGTCTCATACTTAATCTCTGCGCGCGACTCCAATTCTGCCCTTGTAAATACACCGAATTTTTCAAACAACTCGACCGTCTTATCTGTTATAAGATTCGGAATCGATTCTACCATCGTTGCAATATTCGGAAGTCCGCGTCTTGCAGCCTCTTCCACCCACTCCTGCGAATATCCGTTACCATTGAAAACGATTCTCTGATGCTCGTAAGCATATTTTTTAATCAGGTCGTGTACCGCCAAGTCAAAGTTGTCTGCCTCTTCTAAGACATCACATGCCTCGCTGAGTGCATCGGCAACAATCGTATTTAACACAATTGTAGATGCCGCAACCGAATCTCTTGAACCAACCATACGGAACTCAAATTTATTACCGGTAAATGCCAATGGTGCTGTTCTGTTGCGATCCGTTGCATCCTTTGCAAAATCCGGAAGTGTTCGAACTCCGGTATCAAGTTTCTCGCGCTTGATACTGCTTGTCGCAGATCCTGTGTTGATAAGCTGTGTGAGCACATCTTCCAACTGTGCGCCCAAGTATACAGAGATAATGGCCGGTGGCGCCTCGTTCGCGCCAAGTCTATGGTCATTTCCAACATCTGCCGCAGATTCGCGAAGAAGCTCTGCATGTTTATCTACTGCTCGCAGAACACAAGTCAAAAGTAATAAAAATTGTATGTTCTGATGAGGTGTCTTGCCAGGGTCTAACAGATTGATGCCATCATCTGTCGTAAGAGACCAGTTGTTATGTTTACCCGAACCATTCACACCTGCAAATGGTTTCTCATGAAGTACACACTGAAGATTATGACGATAAGCCACTTGCTTAAGGGTCTCCATCACCAACTGATTGTGGTCTACGGCAACATTACATTGTGCATAGATCGGTGCTAATTCGTGCTGTGCCGGTGCGGCCTCATTATGCTGTGTTTTTGCAGACACACCCAGTTTCCACAATTCTTCATTTACATCCTTCATGAAAAGCGCGATACGCTCTCTGATTGCTCCGAAGTAATGGTCGTCCAATTCCTGACCCTTTGGAGGCATTGCGCCAAAAAGTGTGCGCCCCGTAAAGACAAGGTCTTTTCTCTTCAGATATTTATCTCTGTCTACTAAGAAGTACTCCTGCTCAGCTCCAACGGATGGAGTAACCTTCTGTGATGTTGTGTTTCCAAATAAGCGAACAAATCTCATCGCCTGTTTATCTACTGCTTCCATAGAACGAAGAAGCGGTGTCTTTTGGTCTAATGCTTCTCCTGTATAAGAGCAAAAAGCAGTCGGAATATAAAGAATTGCCCCTTCACCTGTCGCATCTTTTTTTACAAAAGCCGGCGAAGTACAATCCCATGCCGTGTATCCTCTAGCCTCAAATGTAGCTCTAAGTCCACCTGACGGAAATGAAGATGCATCTGATTCACCTTTGATAAGCGCCTTGCCGGAAAACTCTGACAACACTTTTCCGTCCGGCTGTGGTGCAGAAATA
>JAZQRQ010000082.1:0-17323 GCA_045629665.1 Faecalimonas sp. | reverse complement strand
GTCTCTCCGGCTTCTACACCAAGTTTTTCTACTCTAATGATATCGCCTTCGGCTACTTTGTACTGTTTACCACCTGTTGCTATAATTGCGTACATATGGCACCTCCTATTATCATTACTCGCCAGTTGTGGTGTTATAAGTCACTATGTAAACATAAAAACCTATAAACTTGTAAACCTCACTGTGCGGCATACTCAAGTATTTTAACACACACAGTGAGGTTCGTCAACCTTTTTTTAATAATATCTTTTTACAGTATATAATCTTGTCTTAGAATCCCAAGTCTCGTAGAAATCAACATCTTGAATGAGCGTATCATGTTTTTTGCTGAGCGCATGCATCATCTTGCCATTACCTAGATATAGTGCAACATGACGTACTGTTTTGCTATTCTTGCCATATGTGTAGCAAAGGATATCTCCCGGTTGCCATGAGGCACGGTCGCTGACGCTGATGGTCTTACCGCCTCGCCCTTGAGCTGCGGCTGATTTATCAATTGTTACACCATAGTAATTCTTCATCACCCATTGAGTGAAACCACTACAGTCCCAACCTTTTGGTGTGGTTCCTCCATCTACATAAGGAACTCCCTGATACTGCATGACACTTGACAAATCTCCGGAAACAATGGCTGAATAATTCGTTATAACAATTACTTCCTTCACAAATTTTGCAGAAAAATTGCCGTAAATCATTTTATCATTATAGACACAATATGCGCGGACCTTATAGGATGTTTCCACATCTTTAGATAGACCGGCCTCACTCCATGTCAACGTATCCGGATTGTCGATTTTAGCAACAAGATTATTATCTTTGTACACTTCATAACCTTGTGCACCATTCACTTTCTTCCACGTCAGGTTTACTTTTGTTTCATTATCAGACGTGTTTCCGCGAAGTGAAACCTTCTCCGGTGTTGTCTTACCGTCAACAACCTCCGAAGCATCACCGTAAAACATCTCTGTATCCGTTTTCTGACATGCTTTGATATAATAGTAATATATTTTTCCACACTCACAAGTTGTATCCGAATACGATGCTGTCGTTCCATCCGGAACCTCCGCAAGTAGAACATATTCTCCATCTTGCTTCTCGCTTCGATACACCTGATAACCGGCAGCGCCGTCTACAACAGCCCATTCCACACGGAGTGTATTGTATGATGCATTTTTGACACCTGTGATTGTCGGGTCATCAAGCGGCGTATATATTTTAATTACATCCGAAGGTTCCCCGAACACAAATCCCGTGTCTAACTGCTTGTATGCTTTTACATAATAAAGATACACTTCATTCAATGCAACATCTTTATCTGTATATACGAGTGCTTTTCCACTTTTTGCATCCTTAATAGGCATGTAACTGTTTCCATTATCCTTACTCTTGTATAACAAATATCCATCTGCACCAGAAACTTCATCCCACATCAAATCATTGAAGGTTCTGGTTGAATTTGTAATCCAAGGTTTTGGACCTTTCGGCAACTCGATTACTTCTGTCAGTTCTTCAGATTCTACCGATAACGTATGTGCTCGTATTTCACTTGATACAATCAACGCACAGGAAGCAATCAGCATTAAAGTAATAGCAAGGAGCGTTTTTAAGTGTTCCTTGATATATGCTTTCATATAGTTCATTTTTCTTTTTAACTCTCCGTAATCTTACAATTTTGTTGTTACAAAAATATCATAGAGTGCACAAATTGCATTCTCAAAATCATGATTACGCACACCTACTACAATGTTAAGCTCGCTGGAACCCTGGTCAATCATTTTAACATTGACATGAGCATGCGCAAGTGCAGAGAACACACGGCCTGATGTACCGCGTTTTGCGCGCATTCCACGACCAACAATTGCAATCAGTGAAAGGTCAGATTCTAAATCAATCGAATCCGGTTGCACTGCCTGATGAATTCCTGCAATCACTTCCTGCTCTTTCTCTTCAAATTCAGACTGATGAACAAACACAGTCATAGTGTCAATTCCGGATGGCATATGTTCAATCGAAATCCCATTATCTTCAAATACCTGAAGAACCTTACGGCAGAAACCAACCTCTGAGTTCATCATTGCTTTTTCAATTGTAATCGAAGCAAAGCCTTGTTTTCCTGCAATACCCGTAATTGTATATTTGGGATGTCTGCAGGTTGCTTCTACAATTAATGTTCCGTTATCTTCAGGTGCATTCGTGTTTCGGATATTTATCGGAATGCCTTCCTTGCGGATTGGGAAAATTGCATCTTCGTGAAGTACCGTTGCTCCCATATAGGAAAGCTCACGAAGTTCTTTATATGTAATTGCTTCAATAGTCTTTGGATTATTGATAATTCTTGGGTCTGCAATCATGAATCCGGATACATCTGTCCAGTTTTCATACATATCTACTTTTGCAGCCTTAGCAACAATCGATCCGGTAAGGTCAGAACCACCTCTTGAGAATGTTTTGATGCTTCCGTCCGGCATAACTCCATAGAATCCAGGAATAACTGCACGTTCTACTTTAGCTAATTTTGCAGAAAGCACTTCATTGGTTCTCGCATCATCAAAACGTCCTTCCTCATCAAAGAAGATAACCTCAGCAGCATCAATAAACTCATAGCCAAGATAATTTGCCATGATAATACTATTTAAGTATTCTCCTCTGGAAGCTGCATAATCACTGCCTGCTTTGTTTGCAAAGTTATCCTTAATTACTTCGAATTCCTTATCTAAAGACAAATCAAGTTTAAGCCCTTTGATAATCTCGTTGTATCTTGCCTTAATACCTTCCAAAAGATCCGAAAAATCATTTCCTTTCTCAGCAACAGCATAACATCCATATAACATGTCTGTTACCTTTGTATCACCAGAAAAACGTTTTCCCGGTGCAGATGGCACTACATATTTTCTCGATTCTTCCGCGCGAATAATCGCACCTACTTTTTCAAACTGCTCTGCACTTGCAAGAGAACTTCCGCCAAATTTTACTACTTTCTTCATTCCTATTCCTCCCACGCCGTAACAATCTCGTGTAATGGCTTTCGTACTTTCTTTCGTGTCACTTCTACTAATTGAAGTTTCGTAACATCTACAAGAGATGTCGCTATTGGATCCTTCTGTAATTCCTGCCGAAATACACGAAGTAACTCATCCATATATTCTTCTTTGGAAAGATTGATAAAATCAACCAATATGATTCCCGATAAATTTCTGAGACGAATCTGTCTCGCTGCTTCCAACGCCGCCTCAAGATTGATTTTCAAATATGCTTCATCATCCTTTTTCTTACTGATGCATTTACCTGTATTCACATCAATCACCGTGAGTGCTTCTGTCGGTTGAATCACAAGGTATGCTCCTGATTTTAGCCATACGCGTTCTTTCAGTGCATTTGTAAGCTGTGACTCAATTCCATACAGTTTGTGAAGCGGAAGCAGTTTATCTTCGTATAAGCGAAGTTTATCGGCATCTTCCGGCTGTTCTTTCTCTATATAGGCTTTTGCCTCAATATAAATAGTTTTATCTTCAATTATGATATCTGTCAATCCCTCTTGGTAAATATTTTTCATTTCTGACAAATATTCCTTCGGTGCACCTATCAGACAGGAGTAACAGATTCTGGTGCTTGCCTGCTCCTTAAGAATCTGATATTCCTTGCAAAGTTTTGCTAATTCCGCCTGAAGCAGTTCCGGCTTTGCATCCTTTGCGTTTGTTCGCATAATGATACCAAACTCAGATGTGCCATACTTAGTTGCTAACTCAATCAAACGTAATTTGTCTTCTTTTGGGAGCTTTGCAGATGCACCCACTCGAGTATCGCCGTAAGTGAGCACCGCATATTTACCTGTCAGATTCAATTTACTGCTGACAGTAGGTGCCTTTGTCTTCACTGCTTCTTTGGACACTTGCACAAGAAGTTCATCACCGATACAGAGAGGTTTCTTGCCAATCTTCTTTGTAAATATCGGTGTCGGGTTTTCACCAATTGAATAATAACATTCTACTCCCGGTGCAACTTCTATAAATGCAGCATTGATATTGGCAACAATGTTTTTTACACGGCCAACATAGACATTTCCAAGTTTTACAGTATCATTTTCTTCATTATTGGAAAGATGAAGTTCCACTACTTTTTCATTTTCTAGAACGGTAGTAACAACCTTATCTTCTATCTTAGTAATAATCAGTTTACGATTCATTCCTACACCTGATCCAAACTTACGAATTTTTTATTCTCTTCTGTCCCTACATTAGCATACACATCCAGACGATGATGTGCAAAAGAAACAGACTCTGTATCTACACCGAGATAAATGCAAAGCGCCCGCATGACAAGTTCCGGTTTTAAATTCTCTACACTTCCTGTTGCAACCAGCATATACACGCTGTCGTCACGCACCTCAAACTTATAAATCATCGGTTTAATGTCAACTTCTTTTTCGCTTTTCTTTGTCTTTTTCACAATCGAAATACTCGGCTGACTCATGAAGCTTTTTGCTTTATCTTTCCAGTCTTCCGGAAATTCGCCACTTTTCAGACTGGATAAATAATCAGCCGCAGCTACAATCGACATTCCTGTCTGCTTTTTATCATCCGAAATCGGCACCATGTTGACAATCTCGATTCCTTCTACAACAGTCTCGTTCATACGCGCAACCGCAGCCTGCATATCAATATCTTCCGTGAGTTCAATGTCGAAATATTCTCCGTCACTTGTCACACCAACTCCAAGCGGATTTGCAAAAGACATAATCATGTGTGGGCTAAAGCCTCCGGTAAAAGCAATCGGAATATCCGCGCGTCTCATAACCTTTTGGAAGAAACGCATTACATCTAAGTGCCCGATGAATTTCATCACACCATACTTGCGAAATTTGATTCTAGCTTTCAAAGCACACACCTCCTCCAAATGTAGCCGCACCACAGCCTGCACATTGCATACGGCAGTTCGGTGTCACTTTTTCTTCCAGTGCATTCTTCCACTCGCGTTTCAAGAACTCCTTAGATACACCGATATTGATGAAATCCCAAGGAAGCACTTCATCCAAATCACGTTCTCTAAGATTGTAGAACGCAATGTCTACACCTGTATTTTCAAATGCCTGCATCCACAGATCGTAGCGGAAATGCTCGCCCCATGAATCATAGATACATCCAAGTCTGTACGCCTCTAATAAAGCCTTAGAAACTCTTCTGTCACCTCGTGCAAACACACCTTCAAGAACCGTCGCATCTGCTTCATGCCAATTGTATTTCAGGCTCTTGTGATTAAGCTGTTCTTTCATTTCGTGATTCACTACATTTGCTTTCGCAATATAGTCTTCTTTATTCAGCATCGTTGCCCATTGGAATGGGGTAAATGGCTTTGGAATAAAGAATGAAGTACTTGCCACAATCTGACATTTTCCATTCCTCTGGTCTTTCGGAATCTCATAGTAACGTCTTGCCACTTTATCTGCTAAATGTGCAATCGCCTTCATATCTTCCTCTGTCTCTGTCGGAAGTCCAAGCATGAAGTATAACTTTACTCTAGTCCAACCACCCTCAAATGCCTGTCCTGCACCTTCGAGAATAATCTCCTCGGTCAACCCTTTATTAATTACATTGCGAAGTCTTTGTGAACCCGCCTCCGGTGCGAAGGTCAGACTACTCTTTCTGATATCCTGTACCTTGCTCATAACATCGAGCGAAAATGCATCAATACGAAGAGAAGGTAAGGAAATATTGATTGCTTTTCCCTTGAATTCTTCAATCAGAAAGGTTACCAACTCTTCCAATTGTGAATAATCACTGGAACTTAAAGAACTCAAGGAAATCTCCTCATGTCCTGTATTTTTTAACATCTTATAAGCGTATTCTTTTAAAACATCTACATCGCGTTCTCTGGTCGGACGATAGAGCATACCCGCCTGACAGAAACGACAGCCACGGATACAACCACGTTGAATCTCAAGCACCACGCGGTCCTGTGTCGCCTTTATAAATGGAACCACCGGTTTTTCCGGATAGTAAGTGTTCGAAACATCCATTACAATCTGCTTCTCAATTATCGGCTTTGCATGCTCATTGTTCGGAACAAAACTTTCGATTGTTCCATCCTCATTGTAAGTCACATTATAGAATGCAGGCACATACAGTCCCGGAATCTCGGCAGCCTGCTCCAAGAATTCTTTTCTGGATTTGCCGGATGCTTTCCATTCCTTATATCTGTCCATCAGGTTATAATACTCGGTCTCGCCCTCTCCAATATAGAAAATATCAAAGAAGTCCGCAAGCGGTTCAGGATTATAAGTACATGGTCCACCACCGATTACAATTGGATGTTCTTCTGTTCTATCCTTTGCGAAGAGTGGAATCTGAGCCAAATCAAGTATCTGTAGAATGTTGGTGTAACACATCTCGTATTGAATCGTAATACCGATAAAATCAAAGTCCTTAATCGGGTCCTGAGACTCCAACGCAAAGAGAGGAATCTTCTCTTCTCTCATAATCTTGTCCAAATCTGTCCAAGGAGAATACACGCGTTCGCACCACACATCATCTCGGCGATTTAACATATCGTAAAGAATCTGAATTCCAAGGTGTGACATGCCAATCTCATAAACATCCGGAAACACGAAAGCAAAGCGAACATCTACGTCCGCTTTGTTTTTCATTACTGAGTTCACTTCATTTCCGATATAACGAGCCGGCTTTTCAATTTTTAATAAAATATCATCGCTTAAAGCTAGTTTCCTCAATTCAATTAACCTCTATTTTTCTAATGTCTTTCTGATTTCTTTGATGAAATCTTCTGAATTCAACACTGTTACATCTTCTAAGGTAGTGATGAGTGCTAAATCCTTTGTCATTTTACCATTTTCAATGGTTGAAATGGTCGCTTTCTCTAATTTGTCAGCAAATTCCATAAGTTCAGCATTACCATCCAATTCACCACGTTTACGAAGTGCCCCTGTCCAAGCAAAGATAGTTGCAACGGAGTTTGTAGATGTCTCCTCGCCCTTCAAATGCTTGTAATAATGACGTTGCACGGTTCCATGCGCCGCCTCATACTCGTAGTATCCATGTGGCGATACCAATACAGATGTCATCATTGCAAGAGAACCGAACGCTGAGGATACCATATCACTCATGACATCGCCATCATAGTTCTTACATGCCCAGATAAAGCCACCTTCTGCCTTCATCACACGAGCTACGGCATCGTCAATCAAGGTATAGAAGTATGTAATACCTGCCTCTTTGAATTTATCAGAATATTCTTTATCAAAGATTTCTTGGAAAATATCTTTGAATGTGTGGTCATATTTCTTAGAGATTGTATCCTTTGTTGCGAACCAAAGATCTTGCTTTAAATCCAATGCGTAGTTAAAGCAGCTTCTCGCAAAACTTTCGATGGAATCATCTAAATTATGCATACCCTGTGCCACACCTGCTTTTGTATAGTTGTGTACAAGTTCACGCACCTCTGTGCCATCTTCCGCTGTATACACAAGTTCCACTTTTCCCGGTCCCGGAATCACCATCTCAGTGTTCTTATACACATCACCGTATGCATGTCTTGCGATTGTGATAGGTTTCTTCCAACTCTTTACTCCCGGTTCGATGCCTTTTACAATGATCGGGGTACGGAAAACCGTTCCATCAAGCATTGCACGGATGGTTCCGTTCGGGCTCTTCCACATTTCCTTCAGGTCATACTCTGTCATACGAGCTGCATTCGGTGTAATTGTTGCACATTTCACTGCAACACCGTACTTCTTCGTCGCATTTGCAGAATCCACTGTCACCTGGTCGTTGGTTTCATTTCTATATTCTAATCCCAAATCATAATACTCTGTATTAAGTTCGATAAACGGTTCAAGCAATTCATCCTTAATCATTTTCCAGAGAATTCTGGTCATCTCATCTCCGTCCATCTCAACAAGTGGGGTTGTCATCTTAATCTTGTCCATCTTTACCGTCTCCTTATAAGTCTTCCTTCATGTTTAAATTCTTCATAACATTCATCATGTGTGCATTTGCCAAGATTTCTGCTGCATTGGCATCGCGATTCTTAATCGCATGCAAAATATCTTTATGTTCTTCAATCGACCGTTCTGCGCGTTCAGGGTTGGTCACAGACGCTTTTCTTGCCATTCTGACATATTTATGAAAGTCAGATAGAGCGTGCTTTAATATACGGCTGCTTGAGGCTTCATAGAGAATCTCGTGGAACTTTCCATCCAGTTCAGTCACCTGTTGTGCCTGTCCTTCTTTCACACGTTTCAAATGGAACTCAGATAAAAGAATAATCTCTTCTAATTCATCGATTTGTGCATCTGTGATATGTTCCGTCGCCCATCTGGCGCAGAGGCCTTCCAACAGAGAACGAATTGCATAGATATCCCTCACGTCTTTCTTCGTAATTCCGGTCACGCAGGCACCTTTATTCGGAACTATCTTAACAAGACCTTCCAGTTCTAATTGCCGTAGTGCTTCTCTGACCGGTGTACGACTGACACCCAATTCTTTTGCAATGGTATTCTCACGAAGTTCTTCGTTTTCTTTGTATACACCATTTAAAATATTCTCTTGAATTGCTTGAAATACTCTGCCTCGCAGCGAGTAATCTTGATGTTCTTCCATGATTTCCTCCAATGAAACAATTGTACCTATCTTCTTTTTTCGTATTTTTCTACAGTTTTCAAATACTGCAAAAGAGCTCTATAACGTTCATCCAACGAACCGTCATTTTCTACAAAATCTAAACTCTGAGCAACAATGCCGACAAATTCCTCTGTCATAGAATCCTTCATTGCTTCCAGATACTGAATCTTTTCTGTTGTGGTAGACAAATCTAAGAAATCCATAATCGAAAGTTGTGACTTTTCATCCTGCAATTCAAACCGATAGGTTTGCAGAACCTCCGGATATTTCTCTTTGTCTACTTTACTGATAAACATTTCAAGTGGCCTAATGAAGACATTTTCACCATCTAACTCTTGATAGACTACCATTGACTCCATACTCTCCGTGTGTTTGCCAATTGCAATTACTTCATATAAGTTACCTTTGAAATGTTTGTAGATTTGCCCTTTTTTTGGCGTCCTAAAATCCATAAAAATCTCCCTAATATAACTTTGCACTGATACTCTTTGGTTTATAACCTGCATCCTCAAGTGCTTTTAAGATTTCTCTCTTGTGTTCTGTACCGAAGGACTCTAATGTAATACGAAGCTCCACAGCTGCGTTACGATTCGTACTTACAAACTGATTATGCTCAAGTTTGATAACGTTACCCTGTGCCTTCGCAATTGTATCTGCTACGCGCACAAGTTCACCCGGCTTATCCGGAAGAAGTACGGATACAGAGAAGATTCTGTCTCTCTGGATCAGACCATGCTGAACAATTGAGGACATCGTAATTACGTCCATGTTACCGCCGCTTAAAATAGCAACAGCCTTTTTTCCTGTAAGGTCAATCTGCTTCAGTGCCGCCACCGTAAGAAGACCGGAATTCTCAACTACCATCTTGTGGTTTTCCACCATATCAAGAAATGCTCCAATGAGTTCGTCATCCTCTACCGTAAGCATCATATCTACATTTTCTTTTACATATTGAAGCGCATGTTCTCCAACTGTTTTTACAGCAGTACCATCTGCAATTGTGTTTGCGCTGTCAAGTGTGACAACTTCTCCTGCTTCTAATGACGCAGACATACTTGCCGCCTCAATTGGCTCCACTCCGATGACCTGAATCTTAGGATTCAGCATCTTTGCAAGTGTAGCCACACCACTGATCAGTCCGCCACCGCCAACCGGAGCAAATATGTAATCCACAGTCGGAAGTTCCTGAATAATCTCCATGCTGATGGTTCCCTGACCGGTAATTACATCATCGTCGTCAAACGGATGAACAAAGGTGTATCCTGTCTCTTCCGCCAATTGACGTGCCTTATCGCAGGCGTCATCGTACACATCTCCGTGAAGAATTACCTCTGCACCATAAGCTTTTGTACGATTCACTTTGATAAGCGGTGTAATGCTAGGCATCACAATTGTGGCCTTGCAACCAAATTCCTTTGCTGCATAAGCAACACCCTGTGCATGATTACCTGCAGAGGCTGTAATAATACCTTTTGCACGCTCTTCCTCTGTCAGAGTGCTAATCTTGTAATATGCTCCGCGAAGCTTATATGCGCCTGTGTGTTGCATGTTTTCCGGCTTTAAATAAATTTTACCGCCGGTCTGCTCGCTCAGATATTCGCTATATACTAATTTTGTCGGCTTTGTGACCTTCTTTACCACTTCACTCGCCAACTCAAAATTCGCTAATGTTAACATATATTCCTCCAATTATTCTTCTGTTGTAAACAAAGCGTTTACAAAATCATCAGAATTAAATTTCTGTAAGTCATCAATGGTTTCACCCACACCGATATATTTTACCGGAATACTAAGTTCTGCCTGAATTGCAACGGCGATGCCACCCTTTGCCGTACCGTCCATCTTAGTCAGCACAACACCACTGATATCTGTCACATCCTTAAACTCTCTTGCCTGCGCCAATGCGTTTTGTCCGGTTGTTCCGTCGAGGACAATCAAGGTCTCACGATATGCTTCCGGATATTCATGTTCTAATACGCGATTGATTTTACGAAGTTCTTCCATCAGATTCTTCTTGTTGTGAAGGCGACCTGCAGTGTCCACTAATAGCACATCTGCCTTTCTCGCTTTTGCGGCTGCGACTGCATCATACACAACCGATGCCGGGTCTGAACCTTCCTGACCGCCAATGAGGTCAGCCTCTGCGCGATTCGCCCACTCTTTCAATTGTTCACCGGCTGCAGCACGGAAAGTATCTGCGGCCGCAAGCACAACTTTCTTGCCCTGCGCACGAAGCTTGCCTGCTAATTTCCCGATAGTTGTCGTTTTTCCGACACCATTGACGCCGATAACAAGTACAACCGATGTCTTTTGCTCGAATTCATAAGCCGCTTCTCCTACATCCATCTGTTCTTTGATGCTTTGGATTAAGAATTCTTTGCAGTCCACAGGTTCCTTGATATGATTCTCACGAACCTTTTCTTTTAAATCATCAATGATATCCATCGTAGCATGAACACCAATATCCCCCATGATTAAGATTTCTTCCAATTCCTCATAGAAATCGTCATCAATATGGGAGAATCCGTGAAAGATGCTGTCTATTCCCGATACAATGTTGTCTCTAGTTTTACTTAGTCCTGAAACAAGGCGTTTGAAAAAGCCTTTCTTTTCTTCTGACATAGTCCCTCCTATTTGTCGAGTTCATGCTCCAATAAGTCTACAGAAACAAGTGCCGATACACCTTTTTCCTGCATGGTGATACCATAGAGACGGTCTGCCGCTGTCATGGTACCTTTACGGTGTGTAATTACAATAAACTGTGTGTGTTTAGTCAGTTTATGTAAATATCTTGCAAAGCGGTCAACATTGGAATCATCCAGCGCCGCCTCAATCTCATCGAGAAGACAGAATGGAGATGGTTTCAGGTTCTGGATTGCAAACAGTAACGAAATGGCTGTGAGAGCCTTTTCTCCACCGGATAACTGCATCATGTTCTGCAGCTTCTTTCCAGGCGGCTGTGCAATGACACGAATGCCTGCTTCCAGAATATCTTCATCCTCAATCAGTTCCAATGTACCTTTTCCGCCACCGAACAATTGTCTGAACACCTTGTCAAATTCGATGTTAATCTGTTCGAAGCTTTCTTTGAATTGTTTACGCATTGCAGCGTCTAACTCTTCAATAATCTTAATTAAAGTTGCCTCTGCTTCAATGAGGTCATCATGCTGTGTTTTTAAGAACTCATAACGCTCGGAAACATTCTTATAGTCCTCAATGGCATTAACATTGACAGAACCGAGTGCTTTGATTTCGTTTTTGAGTCTCTGAATCTCTTTCTTCATAAACGCGAGATCTGTCAGATTCTCATCGCGAATCTCCATCGCACTGCTGTATGTGAGTTCATATTCCTCCCACATGTAGTTAATATGCTTTTCAGAAGCTTCTTCATATCCTTCTCGCCTGCTACTTAAGCGGAACGCTTCTTTATCAAGCTCTGCCATGTGTTTTGACAATTCTTCGCGCTTTGAAAGGAACTCTTTGTGTTTTTTACTAAGTTCTTCTTTCTCTGCGACATATTTTTGAATCTCTGCTTCAATCTCAATAAACAATTCTTTTGAATCTTCAATCGTCTGACGGATATTGGCAATCTCTTCTTCTTTTGCTTTGATTTCATCAGAAGCGTCACCCTTGCTTGTGTCCAACGCTGACAATTCTTCTTTGAACTTGTCTATTTCATCAAGAATACGAGTCTCGTTTTCAACCATAAATGAAAGTTTTTGTTCAAAAGAAGCGTAAGATAAGTGAACCTGCTCAGTTTCCTGCATTTGTTTACTTTCTAATTCACGCATTACTTCAAGTTCTTTCTGGCTGTGTTCAGAGTTCGTATTTAACTCTTTCTCCAACTTCTCTGAGAATTCCAATTCTACCTGAATAGACTCATGATTATCTTTGATTTCTTCAATCTGTGCCTCTAACTCAGCACCTTCCTGATGAATCTGTTTTACCAGTTCTTTTGCCTCAGACTTCTTGGCGATCATCTGGTCCATATTCATCTTTGCCGTATTTTGAACAACGTATGCTTTCTGAAGTTCTCCTTTGATATCCTCTATCTTAGTATAATATCCGGCACGTTCTTCCTTACAGCCTTCAATTACACGTTCAATCTCTTCCATCTGTTGTTTGAAATGAACAACCTTTTTTTCTAACTCTTCGACTTCACGTCTTCTGCTGAGAAGATTACTTGAATTCTTAAATGCACCACCGGTCATTGCTCCGCCCGGATTAATCAGTTCACCTTCAAGCGTTACCATACGAAGAGATTGTTTGTACTTCTTAGCCAAAGCAATACCATCATCGATGTGTTTTACTACCAAAGTTCTGTTAAGTAAATGTTCTGCAAGTTTATCATACTTTGCATCTACTTTTACAAGGTCACTCGCAACACCAACAACACCTTTCTCTTTCAAAGCGTCGTTCTGTTTCAGACCGCCATTTGTACTGATTGCAGTGAGTGGTAAAAATGTTGCACGACCAAACTTGTTTTGTTTCAGATATTGAATCATGCGCTTTGCAGTGCCTTCATCCTCTGTAACAATGTTTTGAATACTTCCGCCGAGTGCTGTCTCGATCGCAATCTCGTAGGCTTTATCAGCCTTGATAATATCCGCTACAACTCCATGGATTCCCTTCTCATCATCCTTTTTCTCCATAACCTTGCGAATGCTGTTTCCATAACCATCATAGCGTTCAGTCATGTTTTTCAAGGATTCCAAGCGAGATTCCTCGCGGTGATAAGACGTCTGACCTTCGCGAAGTTCCTCTGATTTCTCACTAATTGTTGTCTGCAATCGTTCAATCTCAGCCTCATACTTCTTTGTCTCATCGACATAACCAATAATTGTTAAAGAGATTTCTTTTAATTCGTTTTCATATTTAAGAATAGACTCATCGTACTCTACCGCTTCACTTTCAGCTGAAATCAGTCTCTGATTGAGTTCAGACTTACGCACCTGAATCTGTTCCATCATGGTATCATACTTCTGAATCTTTGCTCTTGTAGATGAACGATTGTTGAGAAGTTCAATCAAGTTGTTCTTGCCGTCTTCCATGGCGCCTGCAAGCTCAGCAATGCGTGTCTGAATACGAATAAGTTCTTCTTGAACATTCATCTGTTCAGCGCTCTTTTCATCAATCTGCTCCTGTAACTCAGCCTTCTCTATTGCAAGAGACTCTAAACTTTTTTCACGTTCTTCAAGTTCAGCCACAATCGCAATGGAACGCTGTGCCAAATGCTCATCATTCATTCTTGCAGTATTAATCTGTTCCTTTAAAAGCTCTATCTGACCCTCTAGTTGTTGTTTTAACAAGGTTGTCTCATTGAGTTGACGTTTTGAACGCTCTAACGCAGCATCAATTTCATCCGTCTGAACTTCTATTGCTTCATATTCTGCCTTTGTATTGTCATACTGAGCAGTTGCGACATCAAGTTCATCCTTTGTAATCTGAATCTTTTCATCCAAAGATGCAATCTCTGCTTTCAAACGAGAGGTCTCCAATAAAAACATATTGATATCATATGTCTTTAACGATTCCTTTTTCTTTAAATATTCTTTCGCAACTTCTGATTGCTTTTGAAGTGGTCCAATCTGTTTTTCCAACTCTGACAAAATATCTGTAACACGAAGAAGATTCTGACGTTCCTCTTCCAACTTTTTCACAGACATATTCTTACGTCTTTTAAACTTAACGATACCTGCCGCCTCGTCAAAAAGCTCTCTTCTCTCTTCCGGTTTGCCGCTCAGAATCTTGTCAATCTGACCTTGTCCGATGATAGAGTAACCTTCTTTACCGATACCGGTATCATAAAGCATCTCGTTGATATCCTTCAGACGACATACGTTCCCGTTAATCAGGTATTCACTTTCGCCGGAACGATAGAGTTTTCTGGTAATCGTAACTTCGTTGTAATCGATTGGTAAATGATGATCCTCATTGTCCATCGTAATAGACACAGTTGCATAGCTGAGTGGCTTACGCATCTCAGTTCCCGAGAAAATGACATCCTGCATATTACCGCCACGAAGCTGTTTGA
This sequence comes from Faecalimonas sp., assembly GCA_045629665.1. GTDB lineage: Bacteria > Bacillota > Clostridia > Lachnospirales > Lachnospiraceae > Faecalimonas. Next base: position 2,656 of record JAZQRQ010000082.1, on the reverse strand, counting down.
CACGTTGTTCACCGAGTACCCAACGCACTGCGTCCGCTACATTACTCTTTCCACTACCATTTGGTCCTACAATACCGGTGATTCCATTATGAAAATCAAATACAATTTTGTTTGCAAACGATTTGAATCCCTGTACTTCAATACTTTTTAAATACATCTCACACCTACTTTATATTTTTCTTGTGTAATTTTAAAATTGCATGATACGCTGCTTCCTGCTCTGCAGCCTTTTTTGTTCTTCCGGAACCGTTCCCGTAGCATTCTTCTCCAATAAGAGCTTCCACAGTAAATTTCTTGTTGTGGTCCGGTCCCTCTTCTTTGATGAGATGATAGGAAACCATCTCTTCGAAATGTGCCTGTACAAGTTCCTGCAGGATAGTCTTGCTATCATAAAAGAGCTTCTTGTGTTCCAAATCATTCAAAACAAACTTAAGTATGAACTCTTTTGCACTAGCAAAACCACCATCTAAATAAATTGCACCGATTAATGCCTCTAAAGCATCTGACGTGATGGAATCTCTGTTTCTTCCGCCTGTCACCGCTTCTCCTTTTCCGAGAAGCAAATAATCACCCAGTCCGATTTCTCTTGCACAAAATGCCAATGATGGTTCACACACCATGCTGGCACGCATTCTGGTTAATTCCCCCTCCGGTGTCTTTCGATTGCCGAAAAACAAAAACTCACTGGATATTAGTTCCAATACAGCATCGCCAAGAAACTCTAATCTTTCGTTGCATTTGTATTTTGGCAAATGCGCTTCGTTGGCATAAGAACTGTGCATTAAAGCCGTTCTTAGCAGTTCATAATCGCGGAATCTGTATCCGATTTTACGTTGTAATTCTTCTAACTTCTGTTGCATAGTACCCTCTGATTCTGTTTCTTAACATGCGAAAAAGCCCTTTTGGGCTTTTTCGGAATATAAACTAATTCACTGCACTTTTAATTTGTTCTACTGCATCTCCAACGGTAACGATCTTTTCAGCGTCTTCGTTTTCGATTTCAACATCAAATGTTTCTTCAATTCCCATAATAATTTGGAAAATGTCCAATGAATCTGCACCCAAATCGTCAACAAATGTTGTCTCCATTTTGTTGTCTTCTTCTGATACATTTAATACATCAATAATAATTTCTTTTAATTTTTCGAATTCCATTTTTTCTCTCCTTTTGGCTCTTACTCTTTCACTTGGATACGTTCACGTATCTTTTCATTAATCTGTTGTTCTTTGAACGTAACACATTGAATAATAGAATTGCACACTTCAATTGCCTTTGAGCTGCCGTGTGTCTTTACAACAAGGCCGTTTAAGCCAAGTAATGGTGCGCCGCCATGTTCACTTGTATCAAAACTTTTCAGTGTGTTCTTAAGCGCCGGCAAGGCAAGTGCAGCACCGATTTTACTCTTCAGTGTTGACATCAGTCCGCCTTTTATTTTCTTAATCAGAACGCCTGCAAGTCCCTCATACAGTTTTAAAATGACATTGCCGACAAATGCTTCGCATACGATAACATCTGCCAATCCTTGTGGGATATCACGTGCTTCAATACTTCCAATGAAGTTGATATCTTCACATTCTTTTAAAAGTGGAAACGTCTCTTTGACAAGTGCATTTCCTTTTTCCTCTTCTGCACCGATATTCACAATTGCAACCTTCGGATTCTTAATTCCTACGACATGCTCCATGTAAATAGAACCAATCTTTGCAAATTGTACTAAGTGAGAAGGTCTTGCATCCACATTTGCTCCACAGTCGATAAGTAAGGATACTCCATTCGCTGTCGGAATCAGTGGTGCTAACGGTGGTCTCTCAACACCTTTAATCCGTCCGACTATCAATTGCCCCCCAACAAGAATTGCGCCTGAACTTCCTGCGGAAACAAAAGCATCTGCTTCTCCTTTTTTTACCAGATTCATTGCAACCACAATGGAAGAATCTTTTTTTCTACGAATCGCCATTACCGGTGGCTCAGCAGTCTCTATAATCTCTGAGGCATGGATCACCTCAACCTGTTCCTTATTATATGTATACTGAGCAAGTTCCTGATTTACAACTTCTTCCTGGCCAACCAAAAGCACTTTTATGTCGTCTCGCAAATTAACTGCATCGATTGCACCTTTGACAATTTCGCCCGGAGCATTGTCTCCTCCCATAGCATCTACTGCTACTTTAATAATCTCTGACATGATGTTACCTCCTGACTAACGTAATTTTACTAGACATTCCTATAAAAATCAACAGTATTTTACGAAAAAAAGATGTAAAAGCATCGCTTTTACACCTTTTAAGTGACTAAAACTATTCTGCTGTTGCTACGATTTCTTTTTTGTTGTAAGAACCGCAAGCCTTGCATACTCTGTGTGGCATCATTAATTCTCCACATTTGCTGCATTTTACTAAGTTTGGAGCGCTCATTTTCCAGTTTGCTCTTCTTTTATCTCTTCTTGCTTTTGAAGATTTATTCTTTGGACAAATTGACATAGGTTACACCTCCTTAAAATTCTTAAACACATCGCGGATAACTGACATTCTAGGGTCAAGACTTGTATCTTCGCAGTTACAAGTTCCCTTATTTAGGTTTTGACCACATGTGTTGCAAATCCCTTTACAGTCTTCGCTACATAGAATTTTCATCGGCCATCCTATCAACATCTCA
>JAZQRQ010000081.1:0-32515 GCA_045629665.1 Faecalimonas sp. | reverse complement strand
TTAGAAGGACATGGCAAGAGTTAAAGGCGGATTAAACGCAAAGAAAAGACATAATAGAACATTAAAGCTCGCTAAAGGTTACAGAGGAGCTAGATCAAAACAATACAGAGTTGCAAAACAATCAGTTATGAGAGCATTGACTTCTTCATACGCTGGTAGAAAAGAGCGCAAACGTCAGATGAGACAATTGTGGATCGCTCGAATCAACGCTGCAGCAAGAATGAACGGTTTATCATACAGCAAGTTGATGCACGGCTTAAAAGTAGCAGGTGTTGAAATCAACAGAAAGATCTTAGCTGATATGGCTGTAAATGATGCACAAGGATTTGCAACATTAGCAGAAGTAGCAAAGAAAGCACTCGCTTAGGTAGTGGTTTTATTCCCCGAGGGATTTAAATCCTTCGGGGTGATAAATAAAAATAAAAAAGTAAAACAAAACGCTTGACAAAACCATAACGATTCGTTAGAATATGGTTTGTCGCTGAAAACAAAAGAATATAGCGGGGTGTGGCTCAGCTTGGCTAGAGCGCCTGGTTTGGGACCAGGAGGTCGCAGGTTCGAATCCTGTCACCCCGACTGAATCTTGCATGATTTTATTATCGTGTGAGGTTTATGCAGGAGTGTCGGAACTGGCAGACGAGCAAGACTAAGGATCTTGTAAGCAATGCGCTTGTGTGGGTTCAAGTCCCATCTCCTGCATTTAAAAGAAAGAACTCAGATAACAGAAGTTATCTGGGTTCTTTCTTTTGTGGCTAAGCGTTTTGTTTCATCTCCTTCATGCAATATATAGCTGTTTTACGGTGAAAACATTCGTTTCGATTATATTCACCGTAGAAATAAACTGAAGGATTTTAAAATTACGGTGTGCTATGGGAAAATTCCAATTCACACCGTAGAAACAAGTTTATTTAGATTTGTTTGTAGCAAAAATTACTGTGCGTTTATTGATTTTTTTAACCCACACCGTAAAGTGTTAAACACACCATGTAGAATTACGGTACAAAATCAAGAAAACGTTTGTCGCACCGTAAAATATCTCTACATATGATTTTTACTCACCCCAGATCCTGCTGGAAAGCCTTTTTTGCCCCTTTTCTTGCGATAAAAGGGGCAGACAACGGCAAATATTATCTTCGTGAATACTTGTTTTATGGTAGAATAAATGATACAATAGATAATAATGTCAAGGGAGGCGTGATTATGACTATCCGAGAACAATTAGAGCAGAGAGAATTACAGTATTTGAGTCCTTATGCGACAAAGAGTGGCGAATCAAAAGGGCGTAAGAGGGAAGAGGTTGAGTGTGACATTCGACCGGTTTTTCAGAGAGACAGAGACCGCATTTTGCATAGTAAATCTTTTCGTAGATTAAAACAGAAAACACAGGTGTTCTTATTGCCCAAGGGAGACCATTACCGGACAAGACTGACACATACATTGGAAGTATCTCAAAATGCACGCACGATTGCCAAGGCACTTCGCCTGAATGAAGATTTGGTAGAGGCAATCAGTCTTGGGCATGACCTCGGACACACGCCGTTTGGACATGCGGGAGAGAGGGCGCTAAATGAGATTTGTCCGAATGGTTTCAGGCACAATGAGCAGAGCGTGCGCGTAGTGGAATGTTTGGAAAAGGACGGACGGGGACTGAATCTGACGAGGGAAGTATTAGATGGTATTCTGACACACCAGACGGTAGGAGAACCGATAACACTGGAAGGTCAGATTGTGCGTTTGTCGGACAAGATTGCTTACGTGAATCACGACATTGATGATGCGATTCGAGGAGGCATTCTCTCCGAGGCAGATATTCCGCCAAAGTTCAGGAAAATATTGGGTCCTTCCACGAAAGAGCGTCTGAATAAGATTACACATGATGTGATCATTCACAGTATGGACCAGCCAAGGATTCAGATGTCGGAGGAAGTGGATGAGGCGATGCAGGGGCTGCGCAAATTCATGTTTGAAAATGTTTACCGCAATCCGGTTGCCAAAGGCGAGGAAAACAAGGCAGTTGAAATGATGAAGAATCTATATGGGTATTACATGGAACATATTGAGATGTTGCCGGAGGAATACCTGAGACTGATGGATGTGAATGGGGATACAAAAGAGCAGGTAATCTGTGATTATATTGCCGGCATGACAGATAATTATGCTGTAAAAATGTTCCAAGAAATTTTTATTCCGGAATCGTGGAAAATTTAAAGGAAATCAGAAAGTTTTGTCGAATAGTATTAAAGGTAAAGAATTTTAATTTTGGAGGAAGGAGAATGACATGTACTTTTCAGAAGAGTTAATTGAAGAAATCAGACAGCGAAATGATATTGTAGATGTCATTTCCGGATACGTGAAGTTACAGAAAAAGGGCAGTTCTTATTTTGGACTTTGTCCGTTCCATAACGAAAAATCTCCTTCCTTTTCAGTGAGCCGGCAGAAACAGATGTATTATTGTTTCGGCTGTGGTGCCGGAGGAAATGTTATCACATTTATTATGGAGTATGAGAATTACACGTTCGCCGAAGCTGTGCGGTTATTGGCGGAACGTGCAGGTGTGGACATACCGGAGGTGGAGTACTCCAGGGAAGCGAAGCAGAAGGCAGATCTGAAGGCCACGCTGCTTGAGATTAATAAACTGGCGGCAAAATATTTTTACGCACAGTTGAAGACGGAGCAAGCGAAGCATGCTCATACATATCTGACAAGGCGTGGATTAAGTGAGGAGACGATCACCGCGTTTGGTCTGGGCTATTCGAACAAATACAGTGATGATTTGTATAAATATCTGAAGACAAAGGGTTATTCGGACGAGCTACTCGTAAAGGCCGGACTTATCAGTGCCAGCGAGAAGGGTGCGTATGATAAGTTCTGGAATCGAGTAATGTTCCCGATTATGGATGCGAACAACCGGGTTATTGGATTTGGCGGTCGAGTGATGGGAGACGGAGAACCGAAGTATCTGAACTCTCCGGAGACAGAGATTTTCGACAAGAGCCGGAATCTGTACGGACTTAATCGAGCCAGAACATCGAGAAAAAGTTATTTTCTTATCTGTGAGGGTTATATGGATGTCATTGCTCTACATCAGGCTGGTTTTACAAATGCAGTTGCATCACTAGGGACAGCGTTTACACTGGGACATGCTGCTCTGATTAAGAGGTATGTGAATGAGGTGTATCTGACCTTTGACAGTGATGGCGCGGGAACGAAGGCTGCGCTTCGAGCCCTTCCTATATTAAAGGAAGCCGGAATTACGGCAAAGATTATTCGCATGGACCCGTATAAAGACCCGGATGAATTTATTAAGAATCTGGGTGCAGAGGCATTTGAAGAACGTATCAATAAAGCACGGAATGGATTCTTGTTTTCTCTGGAAGTTTTGGAGCGGGATTACGATATGAATTCCCCGGAAGGTAAGACAAGCTTCTTTCATGAGGCGGCAAAAAGGTTGACAGAATTTGAAGAAGAGCTTGAACGGAATAATTATATTGAGGCTGTTGCAGAAAAATATCATATTAGCATCGACAGTCTGCGAAAACTGGTCGCAAAGACGGCGATTAAGATAGGACAAGCCACTCCGGCGACAAAGCCGAAGCAGACAGGCGGGCATGAGCGTGGGAAGGAAGACGGCAACCTGCAATCGCAGAAGATTCTGCTGACATGGCTGATTGAGAATGAACAGATTTTTAAACAGATTAAGAAGTATATTACGCCACAGGATTTTACAAAGGAACTGTATCAGACTGTTGCAGGGCTATTGTATGAGCAATACGAGGAAGGCAATCTGGTTCCGGCAAAGGTCATGAATCATTTTACGGATGAGGAAGAGCATCGAGAGGTTGCATCTTTATTTAACACAAGGATTCAAAGACTGGAAACGAAGGCAGAACAGGAAAAAGCCTTAAAAGAGACCATTATCCGTGTGAAGAGTCATAGTGTTGAGGAAGCATCAAGGAAACTTGAACCGACGGATATTATGGGGTTACAGAGAATCATGGAAGCAAAAAGAAGCTTGCAGGACTTGCAAAAATTGCATATTTCTATTGATTGAGGATAAAATATAAACAAGTTTATGGAGGATGGATACCACATGGAAGAACAAGCTATTAAATTTGAGGAAAAACTGAAAACATTGGTTAGCATGGGAAAAAAGAAAAAAAATACCCTTGAAATTAATGAAATCAATGATGTTTTCTCAGACATGGAGCTGGAAGCAGAACAAATGGATAAAGTATTGGAGTATGTTGAAGCGCAGGGGATTGATGTGCTCAGAATTACTCCAGAGGTAGAAGAGGATGTTCCGGATGATGTAGACCTGATTCTGTCAGAAGAAGACGAAGTGGACATGGAGAAGATTGACCTGTCTGTTCCGGAAGGTGTTAGTATTGAAGACCCAGTCCGTATGTATTTGAAAGAAATCGGTAAAGTACCGCTTTTAAGCGCTGATGAGGAGATTGAATTGGCAAAGCGTATGTCGGATGGTGACGAGGATGCCAAGAAGAGACTTGCAGAGGCCAATCTCCGACTGGTTGTCAGCATTGCAAAACGCTACGTGGGACGTGGTATGCTGTTTTTAGATTTGATTCAGGAAGGTAACCTTGGTCTTATCAAAGCCGTTGAGAAATTCGACTATCAAAAAGGATTTAAGTTCAGTACCTATGCAACATGGTGGATTCGCCAGGCAATTACGCGTGCCATTGCTGACCAGGCGAGAACCATTCGTATTCCTGTACACATGGTAGAGACTATCAATAAGTTGATTCGTGTATCCAGACAATTGTTACAGGAATTAGGTCGCGAGCCATCACCGGAAGAAATCGCAGAAGAATTGGACATGCCTGTAGAGCGTGTGCGTGAGATTTTGAAAATTTCTCAAGAGCCTGTTTCTTTAGAAACGCCAATCGGTGAGGAGGAAGACAGTCATTTGGGAGATTTCATTCAGGACGACAATGTTCCGGTACCTGCAGAGGCTGCAGCGGCAACACTTCTTAAGGAGCAATTAAATGAAGTTTTGGAAACTTTGACGGAAAGAGAACAGAAGGTTCTTCGTCTTCGTTTCGGTATGAACGATGGACGCGCCAGAACATTGGAGGAAGTTGGAAAAGAATTTGATGTTACCCGTGAACGTATTCGTCAGATTGAGGCGAAAGCACTCAGAAAACTTCGTCATCCAAGCAGAAGCCGCAAATTGCGTGATTATTTAGACTAGGAGTATTATGGAATTATCGAAGAGATTACAGGCAGTTGCCGACCTTGTCAGCACTGATTTGGCAGTTGCTGACGTCGGAACGGACCATGGTTATATTCCCATATATTTGATAGAGACAGGCAAATGTAAAAAAGCGTTTGCAATGGATGTCAATCAAGGACCTCTTCTTCGTGCAAGAAAGCATATCAATGAGCATGGCCTTGAAAGTCAGATTGAGACAAGGCTCTCAGACGGTGTGAAGCAGTTAAAAGAAGGGGAGTGCGATGCAGTTGTCATTGCAGGCATGGGTGGAGCGCTGACAATCAAGATTCTGGAAGAAGGAAAACATATTTTTAAAAGTCTTACAGAATTTGTGCTTCAGCCACAGTCTGAACTTCACAAAGTTAGGGAATACCTGTTTGAACAGGGATATTGTATTGTTGCCGAGGATATGGTGCAGGAAGATGGTAAGTTTTATCCGATGATGAATGTAATAAACGGAGCATCTGATGCGTATCATGCAATAGAGTTTCGTTATGGGAAATGCTTACTTTCGGAGAAGCATCCTGTTCTTAAGATATTTTTGGAAAAAGAAAAACAAACAAAGAAAATGATTTTGCAAAATTTGCAAAAGGAAGACGGACTTCACATTGAAGTGCGCAGAAATGAAATAGAGGAAGAACTGGAGGGAATTGAGTATGCTTTGCAGAGATATTATGAAAGTGATTGAAACTACATATCCAAAGCATGCAGCCCTGGAGTGGGATAATGTCGGTCTGCTTATCGGTCGCATGGATAAAGATGTTAAAAAAATCTATGTAGCACTGGATGCGACGGATGAAGTGATTGATGAGGCGATTGCGTTGGAGGCAGATATGTTGATTACGCATCATCCATTATTATTCTCACCACTAAAGCAAATTACAGATGAGTATTTTATCGGAGGTCGTGTTGTAAAGTTATTACAGCACGATATTTCCTATTATGCCATGCATACGAATTACGATGTGCTTGGCATGGCGAATCTATCCGGTGAAATCTTAGGGCTGAGTGATATGGAAGTGTTAGAAGTAACAGATTTAGAGAAGAAGGAAGGATTCGGCAGAGTCGGATTCCTTGCCAGTGAAATGTTGTTGCGAGAATGCTGTGAACTTGTAAAGAAAAGATTTCAATTAGATGGAGTCAAGGTGTTTGGTAACTTGGATAAAAAAGTAACACGTGTTGCTATTTCACCGGGCTCTGGAAAACACATGACGGAACTTGCCATTGCAAAAGGTGCTGATGTTTTTGTGACTGCTGAAATTGACCACCACGAAGGTATCGATTCTGTTGCGCAGGGAATGGCGATTATTGATGCCGGACACTATGGATTGGAGCATATATTTATTGAGGATGTAGCAGGACTTTTGGAGGAAATGCTATCCAATGTGAAGGTTGTTATGGATAAGAAGCATCATCCATTTCAATTGGTTTAATAAAAAGGGGGAATCTTAAGTGGAAGTAAAGAAATATCAGGTACGTGTAAATGATGTCGTGCGTGAGTACGAAGAGGGTACAACCTTTGAAATCATTGCAAAAGATTTTCAAGAGCAGTATGCGCATCGCATTGTGCTTGGATGTGAGAATTACAGGCTCTTTGAACTTAAAAAGACACTAAAGAAAGATTGCAATCTGACATTTGTTACACTTGGAGATTCCGTTGGTAATAAGACTTATAAGAGAAGTATGTGTCTGATGATGGTAAAAGCCATTCACGACATTTGCGGGCACGATGATGCATGCAAAGTGCGAATTGATTTTTCGGTAAGTAAAGGATATTACTGTACTGTTGCCGGAAATGTAGTAGTAGATGAAGCATTTCTTGCAAGGGTAACAGAACGTATGCACGAAATGATAGAAGCCAAGATGCCGATTAAGAAGAGGAGTGTTCACACAGATGAGGCTGTTGCCTTGTTTCGCAAGCATGGCATGCATGACAAAGAGCGTTTGTTCGAATATCGCCGCGTTTCGAAGGTTAACATCTACAGTATGAATGAATTTGAGGATTACTATTACGGATATATGGTGCCGGATGCGTCGTATTTACCATATTTTGAGTTGCATGTATACGGCGAAGGCTTCGTCATTCAGATGCCAGAGGAGAGTGCTCCGACCGTTGTACCGCCATTTAAACCTCGTCATAAACTGTTCCAAGTGCTACAGGAGTCCAGCAAATGGGGCGATATGATGGGTATTCAGACAGTTGCGGATCTCAACGAAGAGATTACAAAGGGTAGAATCCAAGAAACGATTCTTGTGCAGGAGGCACTTCAGGAAAAGAAGATCGGCGATATAGCGAGAACAATTGCGGATCGTCCGGGCGTCAAGTTTATACTTATTGCAGGTCCGTCGTCTTCCGGTAAGACAACATTTTCACATCGTTTATCGATTCAACTTCGTGCGCATGGCATGATTCCACATCCAATTGCGGTAGACAACTATTTTGTGGATCGTGAAAAGACGCCGAAGGACAAAGATGGCAAATACAACTTTGAGTGTCTGGAAGCAATTGATGTGGAAAAGTTCAATCAGGATATGACAGATTTGTTAGATGGTAAAGAAGTTATGCTTCCTACCTTTAATTTTAAAATTGGAAGACAGGAGTACATTACGCCACCGAAGACACTGGGAGAGCAGGATGTGCTTGTAATTGAGGGGATTCACTGCCTAAACGATAAATTGACATATCGACTGGCAAAAGAGAACAAATTCAAAATCTATATCAGTGCGCTCACACAGCTTAATATTGACGAGCACAATCGCATTCCAACTACAGACGGAAGACTGCTTCGTCGTATGGTGCGTGATGCAAGAACACGAGGAACCACTGCAAAACAGACAATTGCCATGTGGCCGTCCGTTCGAAGAGGAGAAGAGGAAAACATCTTCCCGTATCAGGAAGAGGCAGACGTGATGTTCAACTCAGCCTTGATTTATGAACTTGCTGTGCTCAAGCAGTACGCAGAGCCTGTTCTGTTTGGAATCGAGAAGGACTGTGAGGAGTATATGGAAGCCAAACGCCTGCTTAAATTCTTGGATTATTTTGTGGGAATCGGAAGTGAACATGTTCCGACAAATTCCTTGCTTAAGGAGTTCATTGGTGGAGGTTGTTTTCATATCTAAATGCAAGTGCTTGATAAGGATATAATATCTAAAATGATAGATAACGATAGAGAGATAAAGAGACAAAATAACGAGTCAGTTTGAATGAAATTGACTCGTTAAATTTTTTGCGTTAAATTTTTTTACTGAACTTATATTGATAGAATCTATTATATGTGCTATGATTGTCCTACTGATAATTTTATGTTCTTGTTTTACGGTGTGTCAGTATTTATTCTCTCCCAACACCGTATATTCGAAGTACCAACTTGTGTTTATTATCTATAGTACGGTGTACTTGTTCAAAATATTCATAGTCACCGTAACAAATCAAAGTTAATTATGTCTATTACGGTGCAACAGTCGTATATATTCATATGCACCGCATAATTCACAAAAACAAATCAATAAAAGTCAAGAATTACTGTGTGAGGATACAGTCTAGTTATTTGCACCGTAATTTCAAAAAAATCACAATTTTTAAAACTAAATAGGAGGTTTTGCGAATGAAAAAAGTGCTTGAAAGGAAATTAAAGGAACTGGATGGTTATGTGTTGCAGGCGAGAAAGTCTTTAAAGAAGGCTCCGGAGGGAACGTTGGTGTTATCGAAGTCCAATGGGACAACGCAATATTATCATAAAACAGACAGCGGTCAGAAAAAGGGAAAATATATTTCAACAAAAAACAACAAACTAATTTGTGCACTAGCACAAAAGGAATATGATTTGCGTTTTTTACATTTATTGATGGAACAAAGAAATAGATTATGTAAGGCAATTAAGTTGATTGCAGGGATAGACTTTTTGAAGCCTTATCATAATTTGTCCGAAGCAAGGAGGCAACTTGTTAACCCACATGTAATGACAGATGAACAGTATGTGGAGAAATGGTTGAGTGTCGAATATTCTGGAAAGGAGTTTTTTGAAGACAATTCTGTATTAATAACAGAACGTGGAGAAAAGGTGCGCTCCAAGGCAGAAAAAATCTTAGCAGATAAATTTTATTCAATGGGAATACCATATCGTTATGAATATCCAGTAAATTTAAAAGGGTATGGAACTGTTTATCCGGATTTTGTTCTATTAAATGTTCGAGAAAGAAAGGAAATCTATTTTGAACATTTTGGAATGATGGACCATCCTGAATATTGTCAAAAAGCAATTCTTAAACTGGAAAATTATATAAGAAATGGAATTTATATAGGGAAAAATCTTCTGGTTACATTCGAAACATTTCGAAATCCGTTGGATATGAAGACAGTAGAACAGATGTTAAAAGACTTTATTCTATAATACTTTTCATATCCTCCGGCAATTTAGCTACAAACTCCATGTATTCCCCGGTAAGTGGATGTTTAAAACTTAATTTGTGTGAATGGAGAGCTTGACGCTCAATCATCGAGTAATCTGGGTTATACAAGAAGTCACCAGGAAGCGGATGCCCAATGTGCTTCATGTGTACACGAATCTGATGCGTGCGTCCGGTTTCGAGTTTTAGTGAAACTAAGGAGTATCCATTTTTGTATGCAATTTTTTTATAATGTGTACAGGCATATTCGCCATGCTTTTCATCGACACATCGTTCGATTGTAGAACCGTCGACACGTGCGATAGGTGCAATAATTGTCCCGCTTTCCGGAATTTCTCCGGTGGCGATAGCAAGATATTCGCGGTTAATCTCACGTGTTGCAACCATCTCCGAAAGAAGAGACGCACTGTACATATGTTTTGCAATGATAAGAAGTCCGGTTGTGTCTCGATCCAGTCGATTGATGCAGCGATAAGTGAAAACTTCACCTTTCTGCTCATAATAGTGGGAAACGGCATTCGCAAGAGTGTTATCATAATTGCCCTGTGATGGATGAATAGGAGTATTGGCAGCTTTGTTGATAACCAATATATCTTCATCTTCGTATACAATATCTAATGGGAGATTTGATGGGACAATATTTTCAGAAGCTTCTTGTTCAATTAATTGAATTGTAAGCTTGTCTCCAGTGTGTAGAATGTCGCGCACACGCCCCCATTCCCCGTTGAGCAAAATACCATTTTCCGTGCGTTTCAGGTGTGTGATAATCTGGCTGGAGTAATTCTTGCTTTTCAAAAAAGATAGAAGAGTGACACCATCATATTCTGTTGGTATTGTATAGTTTAAAATACGTTTCATAGTTTCTCCTAATTTTTTTACGGTGCAAAAAGCATAATATACTTCCTGCACCGTAATTATTACTTGGATTTAATTTCTCTCCACAATTCATTATAAATATTATCAAATTTTGTTCCGAGATAGTTGTAGGTCTCACAACGATCTAATTCACTTGCGTCAGGGAACGCAATGGTGCTGTTTCGAATGGCATCATCCTCAATAAGGTCACGGGCAGGTATATTCGGTGTAGAGTACGTAATATAGTCAAAGTTCATCTTCGCTATATCCGGCCTGCACAAGAAATTAATAAAGATTTCTGCGTTCTCTTTGTTCTGTGCATTCTTCGGAATAACCCAAGAGTCAATCCACACGTTGGAACCTTCCTTCGGAATCACATATTCCAAATCCGGATTCTCGGATTGTGTGTAAATGGCTTCACCGGAGTAGATGACTCCAATCGCTGCCTCATTGCTAATCATTTTATCGCGAACCTGGTCTACTACATAAGCCTGCACCAGAGGTTTTTGTTCCATCAAGAGTTCTTTTGCTGCCTGCAGTTCATCAAGGTCAGTTGAGTTCAAGGAATACCCAAGATATTTAAGGGCAATACCAAAGGCGTCACGCACACTGTTCTGCATCAGTATCTGATCGGCATATTTCTCATTCCACAGTATTGACCAACTGTCTACCGGGTCATCCACCAGAGTCTTGTTGTAGAGAATTCCGACAGTTCCCCATGTATATGGAACAGAGTATTTGTTCTCAGGATCAAAGCCCTGTGACTGTTTCAGATATTGCTCGCCAATATTTTTGAGATTCGGGATGTTGTCAAAGTTGATTTCAGCAAGCAGGTTATTCTCTATCATACGCTGTATCATGTAGTCAGACGGGCATACCACATCGTAGGAGACTGCACCTGCCTGAACCTTTGGAAACATGCTTTCATTTGTCTCGAATTCTTCATAGACAACCGTAATCCCTGTCTCTTCCTCAAAGATATCCAACACTTCCGGGTCAATGTATTCGCCCCAGTTATACACGATTACTTTATTGGCAGCAGAAGAGCGGTTCTGCGCACTGTAGAAGAATCCACCTGCGACAATGATAAGAATCATCGTGGCAGGAATGACACGACGAAATACAATGCGGGTCACATTTTGAAGTTTTGTCGGTGCTTTTTGTGGCCTCTTTGTATTTTCCTGTGGAGCAGTATTTACCAGTATCAGCAAAAATAGTACAGACACAAAAAGCAGGGTAGAGAGTGCATACATCTCCGGCTTGATTCCCTTACGAACCTCACTGTAAATTTTTGTTGATAAGGTGTGTACCCCTGCGCCTGTCGTAAAATGGGTGATTACGAAATCATCCAGCGACATGGTAAATGCAAGTAGGAATCCGGAACATATACCCGGGAATATATCCGGCATAACAACCTTGAAAAATGCGTATATCGGAGATGCGCCGAGGTCCAATGCCGCTTCGTAAGTGTACTTGTTTGTCTGTTTCAACTTCGGCGTCACACTCAGTATGACATAAGGAATGTTAAATGTAATGTGTGCCAGCAGTACCGTGGTAAATCCCAAAGAAAACTGTGGGAAAAAGGCTCTGCATGCGATAAATAAAAGCATGAGAGAGATACCTGTTACAATATCTGCATTTAACATTGGGATATTGGTAATTCCCATCATTACTGTGCGGAACTTGGTATTCATTGCCTGTATTCCGATGGCAGCCGCCGTTCCGATGATGGTCGCAATCAGTGCAGATAAAAGCGCAATAATCAATGTTGTATAGAGTGCATTCATAATATCCTCATTCTGGAATAGAGCAACATACCACTTCCCTGAGAATCCGCCCCATTTTGAACGCGTCTTGGAACTGTTGAAGGACAATGCGATCAAGGTTAAAATCGGGGCATACAGTAAGAGGAGAATGAAACCAAGATAAATTTTCTGTAAAGTTGATTTAATCAAAACGTCGTTCCCTCCCCATCTTTATCATATTTTGAAATCAGAGCCATACTGATGACAATGAAAATCATTAGCACAAGAGAAAGTCCTGAACCGGCATGCCAGTTATAGCTCTGAGTAAATTCCTGTTCGATTACATTTCCGATAAGGAGAATTTTACTTCCGCCCAATATATCGGAGATAACAAAAGTTGTAAGCGCAGGAACGAACACCATCGTAATGCCACTGATTACACCCGGTACGGAAAGAGGCATGATAATCTTCGTAAACACTTGAACATTATTTGCGCCAAGATCTCTTGCAGCGTTGATAACGTCCTTGTCAATCTTCGCTAACACATTAAAAATAGGTAACACCATAAACGGCAGGAAATTGTATACCATGCCGAGTACAATGGCGTAAGGGGTGTTAATGATATCTAGTGTCGGCAAGTGCAACAGGGAAAGCACCCCATTGATGACTCCGTTCTTTTCCAACAAGGTTTGCCATGCCAAGGTGCGTAGCAAAAAATTCATCCACATCGGAAGGATGAAAATAAACACAATAAAACTGGATTGATTCGTGTTCTTTTGAGACAGAATCATCGCGAGCGGATATGCCAGAATCAGGCATATCACCGTGCTGATAAAGGAGAGCAGAAGAGAAAGCCCAAGTGCCTTCAGGTTCTCCGGTGTTGTAATCTCTGCCAGATTCATCAGCGTAAATTGATAGCTGTCATCCGTCAGTCCATAATAGAAAATCATGACAATCGGAATGATGATAAACGCAATTGCCCAGAACAGATATGGGCCGGTAAGTAATCTTTTTTTATTCTTCAATCGGTACGGCCTCCTCATCTTCAGATTCTGGTTTTTTCATGATTTGAATGTCAAACGGGTCCACTTTAATACCAACTTCTGTTCCTACAGGGAACATGTCGGTGCTGTGAACGAGCCACTCATAGTTGTTTGCAGTGACTTCCATCTCGTAGTGTACACCTTTGAAAATCAAATGTGTAACAACACCGTCTAGGAGTCCTTCACCCGGTCTTACAAGGTCAATATCTTCCGGACGAATGACAGCATCGACCGGTTTGTTACGGCCGAATCCGGTGTCCACGCATGGGAAATTAACGCCGAGGATTTTAACCAGTTTATCTTCAACCATCGTAGCCGGAAGAATATTACTTTCGCCGATAAAGTCGGCAACAAACGCATTTTCCGGTTCATTGTAAATATCTTCCGGGGATCCAATCTGCTGAATGTATCCCTGGTTCATGACAACAATCGTATCTGACATCGTCAGAGCCTCTTCCTGGTCATGAGTTACATATACAAATGTAATGCCAAGTTCGTTTTTTAAACGGATCAGTTCGTACTGCATGTCCTGGCGAAGTTTTAAGTCAAGAGCACCTAAAGGCTCGTCCAAAAGCAATACTTTAGGCTCGTTTACGATGGCACGCGCAATGGCGATACGCTGTTGTTGTCCGCCACTTAATTGGTCTGCCATACGATTCTCAAAGCCGTCCAAATTCACAAGCTTCAGGGCATACTTAATCTTATCGTTGATATATGCTTTGGATTTTCCTTTGATTTTCAGACCAAAAGCAATATTTTCCGCAATTGTCATGTGAGTAAACAGTGCGTATTTTTGAAACACAGTATTTAATTGACGTTTATTCGGTGCAAGGTTGGTAATATCCACTCCATCAAAGATTACATTTCCCTGGTCAGGTGTTTCAAAACCACCTAAGATACGCAGAAGAGTAGTCTTACCACATCCACTGGGACCCAGTAACGTCAAAAATTTATTTTCATTAATATATAAGTTCAAATCGTCCAACACAAGGTTGTCTCCATAAGATTTTGAAATGTGTGAAATGTCGATTAATTTTCTTGCCATTTAAAAGACCTCCTACATAATAAAACTTGTAAGATTGGCAATATTAAAAATTGCCTAATTATACAACTATCATTATGCATTTTTTTGGCGAAAAGTGCAATATCATATTTGTAAAAAAATATGTACTTTTGCGATTGTTCGTATTATAATGTACAAGATATGGAAATTAAAGGAGTTAGAACATCATGAGTGAAGAGTTTACAAATGAAGACAACATTGAGGAATCAAAGGAATGTCCGG
Source organism: Faecalimonas sp. (assembly GCA_045629665.1). Classification (GTDB taxonomy): domain Bacteria; phylum Bacillota; class Clostridia; order Lachnospirales; family Lachnospiraceae; genus Faecalimonas. The sequence goes on along the minus strand of JAZQRQ010000081.1, from coordinate 17,950 downwards.
TATCCAACGAGACATTAAAAACAGTTGTAATCGCTGCAATTGGAGCACTTTGTTTGCTTGCGGCATTCTATTTAGGCATGACAAAGAGATATTCTGAGTGTTTTTTTGAGGGAACTTTTGTGAATGGAACCGATTGTTCCGGCATGACAGTTGATGAAGTTGGAAACTTGTTGCAAAAACAAGTCGAAGAGTATGTGCTTACTATCGAAGGTGCAAATGGTGTAACAGAAGAAATCAAAGGAACAGACATCGGTATCATTTATAATGGATATAGAGAGCTTAAGGAAGCGTTTGAAGCACAGAATTCTTATGCATGGCCAAGGGCATTTTTTGTGACCAATGAGATCACAGCTGAGATTGACTTTGATTATGACAGTGCAAAATTGGAGGAGAGAATTTTGGCATTGGAATGTCTCAAACCGGAGAACCAGATTGCAGCTGTGGCAGCTACCGTTGTATATCAGGACGGACAATTTGTGATTCAGGATGAGACGTACGGTACGCAGATAGATACAGCGAAATTCAATGAAGTCATTATTGTAGCAGTTTCAGCAATTAAAACCAAAGTTAACATAGAAGAGGCCGGCTGTTATCTTCAGCCGAGATTCACAAAAGAATCTCCGGAAGTGATTGCGGCAAAGGATGAGATGAACAAATATCTTACTGCAAACATTACATATAGTTTAGACAATGTTGTAGTGACATTGGATAAGAGTCAAGTCTATCAGTGGATTTCCGTAGATGAGAATATGGCACCTGTCATATCAACAGATGGAGTAAAAGCATTTGCGAAAACTTTGGGTAATCAATATAACACACCGAATCGTGGTGGCCAGATTACAACTCCGACAGGAAAAGTAGCGGATGTTGCTTTGGCAGGATACGGACGTGCAGTCGGTGTTGATGCTGAGATACAGCAACTGATTGCTGAGATAAAAGAGGGTAAAACAGTTACAAGAGAACCGATTTTCTCAAGAACAGCCACGCCGGAAGGTCAGACGATTTGGGGAACAACATACATAGAAGTTGACATATCTGCACAATATATGTGGTATATCGTAAATGGCCAGATTGCATTGGAAACGGATATTGTAACCGGCAAAAAAGGTTCGAACGATACACCGACAGGAACTTATACAATATTAGAAATGCAACGAAACAGAACATTGAGAGGAAGACCACTTCCAAATGGAAAACCATCCTATTTGACACCAGTTAGTTATTGGATGCGTGTGACATGGAGTGGAATCGGATTCCATGATGCAGGTTGGCAACCGACGTTCGGTGGTGAAAGATATCTTACAAATGGTTCTCACGGTTGCATTAATATGCCACCGGCAAAAGCAGGGGAACTTTACAACATGATTTCAAAAGGAACTCCGGTAGTCATACATTATTAGAATGAGGAAGAAATATGTACAAACTGATTAAACGAGACGGGCTTGCGAAGCGCGCAGAATTTCATACGGTACACGGCGTGATACAGACACCGGTGTTTATGAACGTAGGAACAATAGCGGCAATCAAAGGGGCTGTTTCTACAGAAGACCTGCAGGGAATCAAAACACAGGTGCAACTGTCAAATACCTACCACTTGCATGTGAGACCAGGCGATGAAGTTGTAAAAAAACTTGGTGGGCTTCACAAATTCATGGTGTGGGATAAGCCGATACTTACAGACTCCGGTGGATTCCAGGTGTTTTCATTGGCTGGCCTTCGCAAAATTAAAGAAGAAGGAGTGTACTTCAACTCACATATTGACGGACGCAAGATTTTTATGGGTCCGGAGGAAAGTATGCAGATTCAGTCGAATCTTGCTTCCACGATTGCGATGGCATTTGATGAATGTCCATCCAGCGTTGCAAGCAGAAAATATATGGAAGATTCGGTTGCACGAACCACTCGCTGGCTACAGAGATGTAAGGATGAGATGGGTAGACTTAATTCTCTGCCGGATACCATCAACAAAAACCAGATGCTTTTCGGTATCAATCAGGGAGGTATCTATGAAGATATCCGAATCGAACATGCGAAAGAGATTGCAAAAATGGATTTGGACGGGTATGCTGTCGGCGGACTTGCGGTTGGTGAGTCGCATGAAGATATGTACCGTATCTTGGATGCAGTAGTACCACATTTACCTGTGGAGAAGCCAACGTATCTTATGGGAGTCGGAACCCCAGCCAATATCTTGGAGGCGGTTGACAGAGGTGTGGATTTCTTTGACTGCGTGTATCCGAGCAGAAACGGAAGACACGGACATGTCTATACGAATCATGGAAAAATCAATCTGTTCAATGCAAAATATGAACTGGATGATTCGCCAATAGAGGAAGGCTGTCAATGTCCAGCATGTCGCACTTACAGTAGAGCATATATCAGACATCTCCTCAAGGCAAAAGAAATGCTCGGCATGAGACTCTGTGTGCTTCACAATCTGTATTTTTACAATACCATGATGGAAGAAATCAGAGAGGCAATTGAACAAGGACGTTATAAAGAATATAAAGCGGAAAAATTGGCAAGAATGTCAGGAAAATAAAAAAACAACTTGAAGAAATGGTATTTATTTAGTATGATACCTTTAGTGTTTAGAATTTAGGAGGAAATAAAAATGATTTTATCAAGTGGAGCAGGTGCAGGCGGCGGAATGTTAACAACACTTATTATCTATGCTGCATTTATCGGACTTTTGTGGTTCTTCATGATGAGACCTCAGAAAAAAGAACAGAAAAGACTTCAATTAATGTTATCTGAAATGGCAGTTGGAGATACAGTTCTTACAACAAGCGGATTCTATGGTGTGGTTATTGATATCTCAGAGGATGATGTAATTGTAGAATTTGGTAACAGCAAGAACTGCCGTATTCCGATGCAGAAGGCAGCAATTACACAGGTAGAGAAACCAAGCGCAGAATAATATTGAAGAGCGAATGTAAAAGTGTCACGAAAGTGGCACTTTTTTTCTGCACTTTTGTGTGGTAAAGGGTTGAAACAAGTAGAAAAATGAGGTATTATTAAGGGTAATTATTCTAAAATAGGAAAGAGGTAGAAACGTATGCAACTGAATATCGGTGTAATACGAGGCGACGGCATCGGACCGGAGATTGTGACAGAGGCAATCAAAGTATTAGATAAGGTAGGAGAAGTCTTCGGACACAGTTATACATACAACGAATTACTTATGGGAGGAGCATCCATTGATGTGCACGGAATCCCACTGACAGATGAGACAGTGGCAATCGCAAAATCCTGCGACGCAGTGCTTATGGGATCCATCGGCGGTGATGCAAAGGTGTCTCCTTGGTATAAGTTAGAACCATCCAAGAGACCGGAGGCAGGTCTTCTAAAGATTCGTAAAGAACTCAATCTGTTTGCGAACCTGAGACCGGCAGTTTTATATGATGAATTAAAGGGCGCATGTCCACTCAAAGAGGAACTTACCGAGGGCGGTTTCGACATGATGATTATGCGTGAACTCACCGGGGGCCTTTACTTTGGAAACAGAGAGACCAAAGAAATAGACGGCGTAATGACTGCGAAGGATGAACTTACATATAATGAAAACGAAATTCGCAGAATTGCAATTCGAGCATTCGACATTGCAATGAAGCGTAACAAAAAGGTTATCAGTGTGGATAAAGCAAATGTACTCGATTCATCGAGACTTTGGAGAAAAGTTGTGGAAGAAGTTGCACAGGATTATCCGGAAGTGACATTAGAGCATATGTTGGTTGATAACTGTGCAATGCAGCTTGTGAAGAATCCGAAACAGTTTGACGTTATCTTAACAGAGAACATGTTTGGTGATATTTTATCAGACGAGGCAAGCATGATTACCGGTTCCATCGGAATGCTGGCATCGGCAAGCCTTAACGATACAAAATTCGGTCTTTATGAACCAAGCGGCGGTTCGGCACCGGATATCGCTGGAAAAGGAATTGCAAATCCAATTGCAACGATTCTTTCAGCAGCCATGATGCTTCGTTATACGTTTGATTTAGACAAAGAAGCGGATGCAATTGAACATGCTGTGGCAGAAGTATTGAAAGCAGGATACCGCACGATTGACATTATGTCAGAGGGTAAAAAACAAGTAGGAACAGCAGAGATTGGTACACTCATCGCTGAACAGATTTAGGAGGAAATAGACATGAGAAGTGATACAGTAACAAAAGGAATAGCACAGGCGCCACATCGTTCGTTATTCAATGCGTTGGGATACACAGAGGAAGAACGTCAAAGACCACTTGTTGGTATCGTATGTTCTTATAATGAAATTGTACCTGGGCACATGAACTTAGATAAAATCTGTGACGCTGTGAAGATGGGCGTTGCAATGGCAGGCGGAACACCGATTATGTTCCCTGCAATCGCAGTGTGTGATGGTATTGCAATGGGACATGTGGGCATGAAATATTCGCTCGTAACAAGAGATTTGATTGCGGATTCCACAGAAGCAATGGCAATGGCACATCAGTTTGATGCGCTTGTCATGATTCCAAACTGTGATAAAAACGTACCTGGACTTTTGATGGCTGCAGCACGTATTAACGTGCCGACTGTTTTCGTAAGCGGCGGTCCGATGCTTGCAGGTAAGGTAAAGGGCTGCAAGAGAAGTCTTTCCAGCATGTTTGAAGCAGTGGGTTCTTATGCAGCAGGAACGATGACAGCAGAAGATGTGACAGAATTCGAAGAAAAGGTTTGTCCAACCTGTGGTTCGTGCTCCGGTATGTACACAGCGAACAGTATGAACTGTCTGACAGAAGTACTCGGCATGGGACTTCAGGGAAATGGAACGATTCCGGCAGTATATTCTGAGAGAATCAGGCTTGCAAAGCATGCAGGTATGAAGGTAATGGAACTCTGGGAAAAGAATATTCGTCCAAGAGACATTATGACAGAAGAGGCAATTCTCAATGCGTTAACCGTAGATATGGCACTTGGATGCTCGACAAACTCAATGCTTCATTTGCCGGCAATCGCACACGAGATTGGCATGGACTTTGATATTACATTTGCTAATGAAATCAGTGCAAAGACACCGAACCTCTGCCATTTGGCACCGGCAGGTCCTACATACATGGAAGACCTTAATGAGGCAGGCGGTGTATACGCAGTCATGAATGAGTTGAACAAAAAAGGCTTATTATATACAGACTGCATGACTGTAACAGGCAAAACAGTCGGCGAAAATATCGCAAATTGTACAAATAAGAATCCAGAGGTTATCAGACCGATTGAAAATCCATATAGTGAAACGGGTGGTTTGGCAGTTCTGACAGGAAACCTTGCACCGGACGGCAGTGTGGTAAAACGTTCTGCAGTGGTAGAAGAGATGATGGTTCACGAAGGACCAGCAAGAGTATTTGACTGCGAAGAAGATGCAATTGACGCAATCAAAGGCGGCAAGATTGTTGCAGGTGATGTAGTGGTTATCCGCTACGAGGGACCAAAAGGTGGACCTGGAATGCGTGAAATGCTCAACCCTACATCTGCAATTGCAGGTATGGGACTTGGTGCAAGTGTAGCGCTTATCACAGACGGACGTTTCAGTGGTGCTTCAAGAGGTGCATCCATCGGACACGTTTCACCGGAAGCGGCAGTCGGCGGACCAATCGCACTCGTTGAAGAAGGCGATATTATTAAGATTAACATTCCTGAAAACAAGATGGAGCTCAAGGTATCCGAGGAAGTGCTTAAAGAGCGTAAGGCAAAATGGGTGCCAAGACAGCCAAAGGTAACGAGCGGGTACTTGGCAAGGTATGCATCTATGGTTACATCAGGAAACAGAGGAGCAATCTTAGAAATACCAAGATAGAGAAGGAGACTTGACATGCAATTGACAGGAGCAGAAATCGTAATCGAGTGCTTAAAAGAGCAGGGTGTAGATACCGTATTCGGATATCCGGGCGGTGCCATCCTTAATGTATATGATGCGCTTTACAAGCACAGCGATGAAATCACACATATATTAACATCTCATGAGCAGGGGGCTTCCCATGCGGCAGACGGATATGCAAGGGCAACCGGTAAAGTAGGTGTTTGCTTTGCAACCAGTGGACCGGGAGCAACGAACTTAGTAACAGGTATTGCGACAGCATATATGGATTCCATTCCGGTTGTTGCAATCACATGTAACGTAGGAGTATCCCTTCTTGGAAAAGACAGTTTCCAGGAAATCGACATTGCCGGAGTGACAATGCCAATTACAAAGCATAACTATATTGTAAAGGATGAAAATAAGTTAGCGGACACCATCCGTAAAGCATTTGAGATTGCAAGAACAGGACGTCCGGGACCGGTACTTATCGATATTCCAAAGGACGTAACTGCAAATACATGCGAATATGAGAAGAAAACAATCTGTACAGAAAAAGTACTCACGAATGCCGTGAAAGAATCAGAGGTAGATGTGGCAATCGAGATGATGCAAAAATCGAAAAAACCATTTATCTTTGTGGGTGGCGGTGCAGTACTTTCCGGAGCAAGCGAAGCATTGATTGAATTTGCGCATAAAATGGATGCACCGGTGACCGATTCTCTGATGGGAAAAGGTGCATTTCCGGGAACCGATGAACTTTACACGGGAATGCTCGGTATGCATGGAACAAAGGCATCGAACTTCGGTGTGAGCAAATGTGATTTGCTTGTGGTATTAGGCGCTAGATTCAGTGACCGTGTAACAGGTAATGCAAGCAAATTTGCAAATAAGGCAAAGATTATTCAAATCGATATTGATCCGGCAGAGATTGATAAAAATATCATGACAGATGCAAGTATTACAGGAGATCTTGATGAAGTTCTCCGTGCAATCAATGCAAAATTGGAACAACAGGATCATACAGAGTGGAAGAATGTAATTAACGAATATAAAGAGAAGTTCCCACTTACATATCATAAAGATGTTCTGACAGGACCATTTGTTATAGAAGAAATCTACAGACAGACAAACGGAGAAGCAGTGATTACAACAGAGGTTGGACAGCATCAGATGTGGGCGGCTCAGTTCTACAAATACAGCAAACCGCGTACGCTTCTTACATCCGGCGGACTTGGAACCATGGGTTATGGTCTCGGAGCCTCCCTCGGTGCAAAGATGGGTGTGAAGGATAAGACAGTAGTAAATATCGCAGGAGACGGGTGTTTCCGTATGAACATGAATGAGATTGCGACAGCAGCGAGATACAATATTCCGATTATCCAGGTTGTTATCAATAACCATGTACTCGGAATGGTTCGTCAGTGGCAGAACCTGTTCTACGGACAGAGATATTCAGCAACTGTATTAAACGATGCAGTAGATTTCGTAAAATTGGCAGAGGCTATGGGAGCAGTCGGAATTCGTGCTACTTCCCAGGAAGAGTTCAAGGAAGCATTTGCAAAAGCACTCACCTTGGGAAGACCGGTAGTGATTGACTGTCAGATTGACAGTGATGATAAGGTATGGCCGATGGTAGCTCCGGGAGCTGCTATCAGCGAAGCTTTTAGTGAAGAAGATTTAGAGGAGGGAAAATAGCGATGGGAAGAGTATATAATTTTTCAGCAGGACCGGCAGTATTACCGGAGAGTGTATTAAAAGAAGCGGCAGCAGAGATGTTAGATTACAAGGGTACCGGAATGTCAGTGATGGAAATGAGTCATCGTTCGAAAGCTTATGATGAGATTATCAAGACTGCAGAAGCAGACCTTCGCGACCTTATGAATATTCCTGACAATTACAAAGTATTGTTCTTGCAGGGCGGTGCATCACAGCAATTTGCAATGATTCCGATGAACCTGATGAAAAATAAAGTAGCAGATTACATTGTGACAGGGCAATGGGCGAAGAAAGCATATCAGGAAGCTCAGAAATACGGAAAGGCAAATAAGATTGCAACATCGGAAGATAAGACATTTTCTTACATTCCGGATTGCTCAGACTTGCCGATTTCAGAAGATGCAGACTACGTTTACATTTGCGAAAACAATACAATCTATGGAACAAAGTTCAAAGAACTTCCAAATACAAAAGGGAAACTCCTTGTGGCAGACGTTTCTTCCTGTTTCTTATCTGAGCCTGTAGATGTCAGCAAATACGGCGTTATCTACGGCGGTGTTCAGAAGAATATCGGACCTGCAGGTGTGGTTATCGTAATTATTCGTGAGGATTTAATCACAGAGGATGTACTTCCGGGTACACCGACGATGTTGCAGTACAAGATTCATGCAGATGCGGACTCTCTTTACAACACACCACCGGCATACGGTATTTACATTTGCGGTAAGGTGTTCAAATGGATTAAAGAGATGGGCGGCCTTGAGGCAATGAAGGAACATAACGAGAAGAAAGCAAAGATTCTTTATGATTTCTTAGATGAGAGCAAGATGTTCAAGGGTACAGTTGTAAAAGAGGACCGTTCACTTATGAACGTGCCATTTGTAACAGGGGATGCAGAGCTTGACGCGAAGTTTGTAAAAGCGGCTGAAGCAGCAGGTTTTAAGAACTTGAAAGGGCATAGAAGCGTTGGCGGCATGAGAGCAAGCATTTACAATGCAATGCCAATCGAGGGCGTGGAAGCACTGGTAGCATTTATGAAAAAATTTGAAGAGGAGAATCTGTAATGTATAAATATCATTGCTTGAATCCAATTGCAGAGATTGGACTTAGTCAGTTTAAAGATGAGTATGCAGCAGTCAGCCATATGGATGATGCTGATGCAGTACTTGTAAGAAGTGCTGCTATGCATGATTTGGAATTTGGAGATAATTTAAAAGTGATTGCCAGAGCAGGAGCAGGTGTGAATAACATTCCGCTTGAGCGCTGTGCAGAACAAGGAATTGTTGTATTTAATACACCGGGCGCTAACGCAAACGGTGTAAAAGAACTTGTACTTGCAGGAATGCTTTTGGCATCTCGCGATGTGATTGGTGGCATCAACTGGGTACAGGAACACGAAGAAGACGGTGACATTGCAAAGCAGGCTGAAAAGGCGAAAAAAGCATTTGCCGGATGTGAGTTGGAAGGAAAGAAGCTTGGTGTTATCGGTCTTGGAGCAATCGGTGTACTTGTAGCAAACGCTGCGACACATCTTGGCATGGACGTATACGGATATGACCCATACCTTTCTGTAGATGCAGCTTGGAAACTTTCCAGAAGCATTTACCATGCAAAGACAACAGAAGAGATATACAGAGAGTGTGATTATATTACAATTCATGTTCCTGCATTAGATTCCACAAAGGGTATGATTGATAAAAATGCAATCAGTCTGATGAAGGAAGGCGTAGTTGTGCTTAACTTCGCGAGAGATGTACTTGTAAATGAAGAGGATATGATAGATGCTCTCATTTCAGGAAAGGTGAAAAAGTATGTTACAGACTTCCCGAACCCGGTGATTACAGGGGTGAAGAATGCCATTGTCATTCCGCATTTGGGAGCTTCTACCGAGGAATCGGAAGACAACTGTGCGAAAATGGCAGTCAAAGAAGTCATGGAATTCCTTGAGAATGGTAACATCCGCAATTCTGTAAACTATCCAAACTGCGAGATGGGACTTCGCGGAGAGCATACAAGAATCACGATTATGCACCGCAATGTGCCGAATATGATTGGTCAGTTCTCAGCTATTTTGGCAGAGGATGGTATCAACATCGCAAATATGACAAATAAGAGTAAGGGTGCCTACGCTTATACCATCATTGATGTGGAAAATGAAATCACACCGGATATTCTCGCGGATATTGAAGGTGTAAATGATGTTTTGAGAGTCAGAGTGATTGCATAATTGAAACCAATTATGCAAAAAAGAATTAGTTAGTACATTTAGGAGGAAATGAGAATGGATTACTTATTGGAGGGTGTGAAAGCGCTGTTTTTGGCAGACGGTGGTTGGAAAAATATTGTAATGTTTGTAGTTGGCATTACTTTGATCTGGCTTGCGATTAAGAAAGAATATGAGCCATCCTTGCTTTTACCGATGGGTTTTGGCGCAATCTTGGTGAACTTGCCGCTTTCCGGTGTCCTAAATCAGACAGTCGGTGGCGTGGAAGCACACGGTATTATTGAATGGTTATTTGATGTTGGTATCAATGCATCAGAAGCAATGCCGATTCTGCTATTTATCGGTATCGGTGCGATGATTGACTTTGGACCGCTTCTTTCGCAACCGTCAATGTTTTTATTTGGTGCAGGAGCGCAGTTTGGTATCTTCGCAGCGATTTTACTCGCAGCACTTCTGGGATTCGATATCAAAGACGCAGCAGCAATCGGTACAATTGGTGCAGCTGATGGTCCGACAGCCATCTTAGTATCACAGGTACTAAAGTCAGAATATGTAGGACCTATCGCAGTTGCGGCATATTCATATATGGCTTTGGTTCCGATAGTTCAGCCAATGGCAATCAAACTTGTAACAACGAAGAAGGAAAGATGTATTCATATGGAATACAAGCCGGAGTCTGTTTCTAAGACGATGCGCATTGTGTTCCCAATCGCAGTTACGATGATTGTAGGTCTTGTAGCACCTCAGTCAGTAGCCCTTGTAGGATTCTTAATGTTTGGTAACCTGATTCGTGAATGCGGTGTTCTCGGAACAATGTCTGAGACAGCACAGAATCAATTGGCAAACTTAATTACATTGTTACTTGGTATCACAATCTCATTCAGTATGAAAGCGGAAGCATTTGTAAAGTGGGAGACACTTATGATTATGGCAATCGGTCTCTTTGCGTTTGTTATGGATACCATCGGTGGTGTTATGCTTGCAAAATTCATGAACCTGTTTAGAAAAGAGAAAATCAATCCGATGATTGGTGGGGCAGGAATCTCTGCATTCCCAATGTCTTCTCGCGTGATTCAGAAGATTGCTATGGAAGAAGACCCATCAAACATCTTAATCATGCATTCAGCTGGTTCCAATGTATCAGGACAGATCGCATCTGTAGTTGCAGGTGGTCTGATTATCAGTTTAGTGTCTCAGTATTTGTAGGATAAAAGGGAGGTTTTCGTTATGAAAGAAACAGTATTACAGGCGTTGGATATGATGTGGAAAGGCATGCTTGGTATCTTTGTAGCACTTACAGTTATCATGATTTTCGTGTGGATTATGGCAAAAATAGGAAATAAGAAAAAATAAGAATCATTGCATTCTGTCGAAATGTGTCATATAATAATTTTCGGAGAAAGTTATTATAGGGGACAACGATACATATGTATAGTGATTTGGAATACAAAAACAAGGTTGTAGTAGGGCTTATAATGACATTTGCCCTACTATTTTTTTGCGCCGGCGTGAGCGTAGAACAGCAAAGACAGTTAGAGATGACATTACTGGCTGACGCGGAGAAAAGTGAAGAGAATACAGAGAGTGACAGCCAACCTGAGATTGAGATTAAGCCGGTTGACCCGAACCAGCCGATGATTGCACTGACGTTTGATGATGGTCCGGGACCGGGGACGGTAAGGATTTTGGAGGCACTAAAGGAACATGGAGCAAGAGCGACATTTTTTATGTTGGGTTCAAGAGTGAACACGTATCCGGATGCTGTTCGCAAGATGGTGGAGACAGGGTGTGAACTTGCAAATCATACCACGAACCATCTCAAGTTGACTGATTATGCGGCAGAAGGCATTGCAATGGAAATCAATTATACGAGGGATGCCATCAATAGTATTGTAGGGCAGACACCGACGATGGTAAGGCCGCCTTATGGTGCGGTGAATGAAGTGGTACAGTCTGTAGCTGGTGTGCCGATTATGCTGTGGTCTGTGGATACATTGGATTGGCAGCTGAAGGATGCGGAACTCATACGGAATTACGTGCTAAATACAGTGAAGGATGGAGATATTGTACTGATGCATGATATCTATGAAGCAACTGTTCAGGCAACGATAGAATTAATTCCGCTATTACAGGAGCGAGGGTATCAGATAGTGACGGTCAGTGAGATGGCAAAGGCAAGAGGAATTACTTTGGAGAATGGTGCCAAGTATTATAATTTTTATAAATGATATTTTTAAAAGCAATAAAATGAGGGTATAGTCAAAATCGGCTATACCCTCTTATAATTTAGATATTATTTATTCCATTTTGCATTATGTTTTTCCAACAATTTATGTATCTTATCTGACGGATCCAAAACCGTTCCAATCGGTGTGTCATGATTCAGGGAATCAATGATCAGTGCGATAAATTTGCTCATATCTGCACATGTAAAATATGGTTTGTCCAAAGTTTCCTGCGGAAGATATGTAAGGTTTGTGGTGATGATACGGTCGATAAATCCTTTTTCATAGTATTCATCAAATTTGCCCATACCCTCTGTGAAAAGTCCAAAGGTTGTAAAGACAAATACACGGTTCGCGCCCCGTTCCTTGATTTTCTTTGCGACATCAAGCATACTTTCTCCGGAAGAAATCATATCATCTACGATAATTGCATTCTTGCCTGCTAGGTCTGTTCCAAGGAATTCGTGTGCTACAATCGGATTCTTGCCATTTACAATGGTTGAGTAATCGCGGCGCTTGTAGAACATACCCATGTCTACACCAAGTACATTTGACAGATATACGGCACGATGCATCGCACCTTCATCCGGGCTGATAATCATCAGATGGTCTTTGTCTACTTGAAGGTCAGGCTCTGCACGAAGCAGTGCTTTCATAAACTGATAATTCGGCGAGAAGTTGTCAAAACCGTTTATTGGAATGGAGTTCTGCACGCGTGGGTCATGTGCGTCAAATGTCATTATATTAGATACGCCCATTTCCATCAGTTCCTGTAGTGCGAGAGCGCAGTCGAGAGATTCTCTTTTTGTGCGCTTATGCTGACGACTTTCATACAAGAATGGCATTATGACATTGATACGGCGTGCCTTACCTGTAGCAGCTGAGATGATACGTTTCAAATCCTGATAATGATCATCCGGTGACATATGATTGATATGACCGTTTACTTTATATGTCAGACTGTGGTTGCAAACGTCAACCATGATAAACAAGTCTTTTCCGCGAATCGATTCTTTCAAAACGCCTTTCGCTTCACCGGAACCAAAGCGAGGACATGCACTTTCTACCAGATAATTATCACATCCGTAATTCGCAATCTCGGCTAATTTCGGATATTCTGAGATTGCCTCTTTTCTGAAAGATACAATATAATCATTTACTCTTGCCCCTAATTCCTTACAACTATCCAACGCAACAATCTTAAGAGGGGCAGTTGGCAGTGTTTTTTCTAATTGTGTAATATTAGACATCATAGCCTCCAAATACAGTAAGTTTTCTCTAACATAGTTATTTTAGCAAAATTTAAGAATTGCTTCAACAATTTTAACAGTGTAAAATTGCTTTTTTTAAAGAAATTTAGTATGATGTAAAAAGAGTATGATGATTTGAGGAAATAATGATGAAACATGAACATATTGTTAAGTGCGTGGAGCCGGGAAGTATTGCTGAGGAGATGGGCATTGAAGCCGGAGATAAACTGATTAGTATCAATGATAATACAATAGAAGACGTTTTCGATTACCACTATTATGTGAACGATGAAGAGATTGTGCTTTTGATTGAAAAGCCGAATGGTGAAGAGTGGGAATTGGAGATTGAGAAGGATTATGAAGAAGATTTGGGGATTGTCTTTGAACAGGGACTGATGGACGAATATCGTTCTTGCAGAAATAAGTGTATGTTCTGCTTTATTGACCAAATGCCAAAGGGAATGCGTGAGACCTTGTACTTTAAGGATGACGATTCCAGATTATCTTTTCTACAGGGGAACTATATTACGCTTACGAACATGAGCGACCATGATGTGGAACGTATTGTAAAATATCATTTGGAGCCGATTAACATTTCGTTTCACACCACGAATCCGGAGCTTCGCTGTAAGATGCTTCACAACCGATTTGCGGGAGAGGCGCTTAAAAAGGTAGACAAGCTCTACGAGGGCGGAATTCAGATGAATGGACAGATTGTACTGTGTAAGGGAATTAATGACGATGAAGAGTTGGAGCGCAGCATCCGCGACATGTCTAAGTATCTGCCGCATCTACAGAGTGTGTCTATCGTGCCTGTAGGGCTTACAAAATATCGCGACGGACTATATCCGCTTCAGTCATTTACAAAAGAAGATGCAGAGAAAGTGATTGACACCATCGAAAAATGGCAAAAAATATTTTATGAAGAGTATGGACTTCATTTTATCCATGCAGGGGATGAGTGGTATATTCTGGCAGAACGAGATGTACCGGAGGCAGAACGCTATGACGGATATCTTCAGTTGGAAAATGGTGTCGGAATGCTAAGGCTTCTCATCAATGAATTTGAGGAAGCATACAAGGAAGTTGATGGGGATGACCGTCATATTGAGGTGTCTATGGCAACCGGTTTCCTTGCATATCCGTATCTTAAGAAGATGATACAAAAACTGCAAGTGAAGTTTACGAATGTCATAGTACATTTATATCCGATTCGCAATGATTTCTTCGGAGAAAAGATTACTGTTGCGGGCCTCATTACCGGTCAGGATCTGATTGCACAATTAAAGGGACAGCCACTTGGCGAGAGACTCCTTTTGCCATGCAACATGTTTCGCAGTGGAGAAGAGGTTTTCCTGGATGATGTGACGCTTTCAGAATTAAAAGATTCTTTACAAGTAGAGGCAGATATTGTAAAATCAAGCGGATGGGATTTTATAGAAGCAATTATTAACAGTAGATAATATAGGAGACAAACTATGAGTAAACCAATTGTAGCAATTGTTGGAAGACCAAACGTTGGAAAGTCCACATTGTTTAACACGCTGGCGGGTGAGAATATCTCCATTGTCAAGGATACACCGGGAGTTACAAGAGACCGAATCTATGCTGAGGTGACATGGCTGAGTCGTGAGTTCACGATGATTGATACCGGCGGTATTGAGCCGGACAGCAGAGATATTATTCTGTCACAGATGCGTGAGCAGGCACAGATTGCCATTGATACGGCGGATGTTATTATTTTTCTCACCGATGTAAGACAGGGCCTTCAGGACGCGGATTCAAAAGTAGCAGATATGCTTCGACGTTCCGGAAAGCCGGTTGTACTTGTTGTAAATAAAGTGGATAGCTTTGAAAAGTTCATGGGCGATGTGTATGAATTCTATAACCTTGGTATCGGTGATCCGATACCGGTTTCGGCAGCCTCCAGACTTGGAATCGGAGACATGCTTGATGAAGTGACAAAGCATTTCCCGGAAGGAACCGGAGAGGAAGAGGAAGATGACAGACCGCGAATTGCGATTGTCGGCAAACCAAACGTAGGTAAATCTTCTATTATAAACAAACTTCTTGGCAAGAATCGTGTGATTGTATCAGATATTGCAGGAACCACCAGAGATGCAATTGATACAGCCATTAAGCACAACGGGAAAGAATATGTATTTATTGATACGGCAGGACTTCGTCGCAAGAATAAGATCAAAGAAGAATTGGAGCGTTACAGCATCATCCGTACGGTAACGGCTGTAGAGCGTGCAGATGTCGTGCTTATGGTGATTGATGCGACAGAGGGCATTACGGAGCAGGATGCAAAGATTGCAGGTATCGCACATGAGCGTGGAAAAGGTATCATCATTGTGGTAAATAAGTGGGATGCCATTGAAAAGAATGACAAGACCATGAATGAGTTCGAGAAGGAAATTCGTAAGACACTTGCTTATATGCCATATGCTGAGATTATGTATGTGTCGGCTCATACAGGACAGCGGCTCAGTAAACTGTACGATATGATAGATATGGTTATGGAGAATCAGACACTTCGCGTGGCAACCGGTGTTCTCAATGAGATTATGGCAGAGGCAGTTGCAATGCAACAGCCACCTTCAGACAAAGGTAAACGTTTGAAACTCTACTACATTACACAAGTTTCCGTAAAACCACCGACATTTGTGATCTTTGTGAATGATAAAGAACTGATGCATTTCTCGTATACGAGATACCTTGAGAATAAGATCCGTGAGGCATTTGGATTCCGAGGAACATCACTCAAATTCTTTATCCGCGAGCGCAAGGAAAAGGAGCAGTAAGCATGGAACGTCTATTATGTGTAGTCATCGGATACTTGTTTGGACTGATTCAGACAGGTTATATCTACGGGAAGATAAAGAAAATAGATATTCGCAATCATGGAAGTGGTAATGCAGGTACAACCAACGCGCTTCGCACACTTGGCTGGAAGGCGGGAGTTATCACATTTATCGGTGATTGCCTCAAATGTGTGGTTGCAGTTACAGTTGTTCAGTTTATGTTTATACAAGATCCGCGTCAGAGCTTGTATGCAATGTATGCGGGGCTTGGTGCCGTGCTTGGTCACAATTTTCCGTTTTATTTGAAGTTCAAAGGCGGAAAGGGGATTGCATCCACCGCAGGACTGATTTTGGCGATAAACCCAATCATGTTTTTGATTGTTGCCGTTGTCTTTATCGGTATTGTATTAATCACACAATATGTGTCTTTAGGCTCTATCATAATTATGATTCTGTTTGTAATCATGGTGGTGATTTCCGGACAAACGGGCGAGCTTTGGTTGCCGAAAGGAGATTTGTATGAATACTATGCAATTGCGATTGTGCTGGCACTTTTGGCAATATGGAGACATCGTGCAAACATCAAGAGATTGATAAACGGAACAGAAAACAAAACAGATGTTAAAAAAATAGGTAAGAAATCATAGGAGGATTTGTCATGGCTAAAGTTGGAATCTTAGGAGCCGGTAGTTGGGGAACCGCATTGTCACTCTTACTGTACAAGAATGGACATGATGTGACAGTATGGTCCATTGACAAAAGAGAAGTAGAAATGCTTCAAACCGAGAGAGAACATAAGAGTAAACTTCCGGGTGTAAAACTTCCGGATGATATGGTGTTTACCAACGATTTGGAAGAAGGCATGGAAGATAAAGATTTCCTTGTGCTGGCAGTGCCATCTATCTTTACCAGAAGTACTGCAAGAAGTATGAAACCATACATCAAACCGGGGCAGAAGGTTGTAAATGTTGCAAAAGGAATTGAAGAAGATACTTTGATGACTTTGTCAGAACAGATTGAAGAGGAACTTCCTGAGGCAGATGTTGCGGTGCTTTCAGGACCAAGTCATGCAGAAGAGGTTGGACGAGAGCTTCCTACAACTATTGTAGTAGGGGCAAGAACAAAGGCGACGGCACAATATCTGCAGGCAGCATTTATGAATGATTTCTTCCGTGTATATACGAGCCCTGATATCCTTGGAATTGAGATTGGCGGAGCGCTCAAGAATGTCATCGCGCTTGCGGCAGGAGCTGCAGATGGACTTGGATATGGAGATAACACAAAAGCGGCTCTCATCACAAGAGGAATCGCAGAGATTACACGACTAGGTGTGAAGATGGGCGGAAAGGCCGAAACATTTGCAGGACTTACAGGAATCGGAGACCTTATCGTGACATGTGCCAGTGTGCACAGCCGTAATCGTAAGGCCGGTTATCTTATGGGCCAAGGCAAAACGATGCAAGAGGCCATGGATGAAGTGCAGATGGTGGTAGAAGGTGTCTACTCTGCAAAAGCAGGTCTTGCACTTGCTAAGAAGTATGAAGTATCCATGCCGATTATTGAGCAGATCAATCGTGTGTTGTTTGAAGATAAAACAGCAGCGGATGCAGTGAGAGAACTTATGGTTCGTGATGCAGGACGAGAAAATGCAGATTTGTTGTGGGATTAAAAAGATGCGACAATATGTCGCGTCTTTTTTTTGCTCTGCGTTAAATGTTGGGGGTCGTGCGCAAACAGGCACTCTATGTGACAACTAAATACATTTATTAAATATACGCTTCGTCTTATTCTTTTCTATCAGAGCAGGAGCTACGGGAACAAGAGTTTCTATGAATCCCATTCACATGAAGATATTACGCTTGCCAAAAGTAAACTCGAAACCAATAGCGCTCTGTGTCTGTAAT
>JAZQRQ010000080.1:0-8041 GCA_045629665.1 Faecalimonas sp. | reverse complement strand
AAAGATGTTATCTTCCTTTCAGCTGACGCATTTGGAGTACTTCCTCCAGTTTCAATCTTGACACCAGAGCAGACAAAATACTACTTCTTGTCAGGATTTACAGCAAAACTTGCTGGTACAGAGCGTGGAATCACAGAACCTACACCAACATTCTCAGCTTGCTTCGGCCAGGCATTCTTGGAGTTACATCCAACAAAATATGCTGAAGAATTAGTTAAGAAGATGGAAGAACACGGTTCAAAAGCTTACTTAGTAAATACAGGATGGAATGGAACTGGAAAACGTATCTCAATCAAAGATACTCGTGGTATCATCGATGCAATCCTTGATGGATCAATCGCAAAAGCTGATACAAAGACAATTCCATACTTCAACTTCGAAGTACCAACAGAACTTCCGGGAGTTGATACAAATATTCTTGACCCACGTAACACTTATGCAGATGCAGCTGAGTGGGAAGTAAAAGCAAAAGACCTTGCAGGACGTTTTGTGAAGAACTTCGCTAAGTACGAGGCAAACGAAGCAGGTAAAGCTTTAGTTGAAGCAGGTCCACAATTATAAGAAATATGTAATGAGAGCAGTCGCTTATTATAGGCGACTGCTTGTTTTTTGGGGATATCTGCATTATAATGGTGTAAGAAAAGGAAAAGCTGAGGGATAAATATGATAGTAACAGTAACCATGAATCCTGCGATTGATAAAACCGTGGATGTAGAGACTTTTGTGCATGGGGGTCTCAATCGAGTAAAACAGATCATTATGGATGTGGGCGGAAAAGGGATCAATGTTTCAAAGACGATAAAAGCACTGGGCGGCGACAGCATCGCTACCGGTTTCCTTGGAGGGAATAACGGTAATGCGATTGTGACCATGCTGGCAAGTGATGAGGTAAACGCAGAATTTGTGACGGTAGACGGAGAGACCAGAATCAACACCAAAATTGTGGAAACAGATGGAACGGTGACAGAATTAAATGAAGCAGGACCGGAGATTACCGAGGAGGAGCAAAAGAAACTCGAGGAACAGCTTATGAAGTATGCCAAGGAAGGTACTTGGTTCGTGCTTTCCGGAAGTGTGCCGGCAGGTGTTCCAAAATCCATCTATGGTGATATCATTCGGAAGGTACACGAAAAAGGAGCAAAGGTGTTCCTGGATGCAGACGGTGAACTGTTCACACAGTCGCTGGCGGCAAAACCGGACGTCATTAAGCCGAACCGTGTCGAATTGGAAAAATATATTGGTGCTAAGCACAGTCTGACAGAAGAGGAACTTCTAAGTGTTGGAAATGATTTGCTAGAGCAGGGAATCGGTACAGTGATCATCTCGCTTGGACATGAGGGCGCTTTGTTTTTGACGAAAGAACAATGCATAAAATGTCCGGCGATAGCTATCGAGGTTCACTCTACCGTAGGCGCAGGAGATGCGTTGGTTGCAGCATTTACATATGGTATGGACAAGGGAGAAGATTTTGAATCCTGTGCAAAATTGGGAATTGCAACTTCAGCCGGCGCAGTGTCTACAGAGGGAACAAAGCCGCCAACAAGGCAAATGGTAGAAGAATTGATTCAACTTGTAAAACCAATCAAAATGTAAAAAAAAGGACGAGCAGCCTTAGAATTATCGGTTGAAAAATTAGGTATAATAAACTATAATGAATATTGAACCTGGGATGTGCGATACTTCCGTTATTTTGAACCTACAATACTTTAAACGGGAATCCTATATCTCTGTAATATGTCAGGCCTCCGTTTGCAGTGGAAGACAGAAAAGCAGATGCGGACACCCACCTAGCCGATGCTAGGAGTCAAAATACGGGAAACGGCATTTCGGGGGATACATAGTAACAAAAGACAAAGGCAGTCGCGATAGCGGCTGTTTATGTTTATAAACGTAGGAGGAAACAAAATGAAGGAGCAATTAAAGGAATTAATTGACGTGGCAAAAGGAGCAATTCCGGCAGATGTTGTGATTAAGAATTGTAAAGTCATCAACGTATATTCAGGAGAGATCACGGAAGGCGATATTGCAATCAGCGGAGGATGGATTGCAGGCGTTGGTACATATGAAGGAAAAGAAGTGATTGATGCAGAGGGAAGATTTGCATCCCCGGGATTTATTGATAGCCATATTCATATTGAGTCTTCTTATGTCAGTCCGGAAGAACTGGGACGTCTTTTAGTTCCACATGGCGGAACCACTATCATGGCAGACCCTCATGAGATTGCAAATGTGTGTGGAGAAGCAGGACTTTCTTATATGGTGGAAGCAGGAAAGCATACTGTTTTGGATATTAAATATGAATTGCCATCCTGTGTGCCGGCTACTCCTTTTGAGAATGCAGGCGCAGTTTTGGGTGCAGAAGAGATAGAGAGATTAATTGGAAACAAAGACTTTATCGGACTTGGAGAGTTTATGAATTTTCCGGGAGTTCTGAATGCCGATGAAGAAGTCATGAATAAGATTGTTGCGGCTAAGGAAGCAGGAAAATGGATTGACGGACATGGAGCAGGACTGTCAGGGAATGCACTCAGCGCTTATGCATCTGTAGGTGTCCTTGCGGACCATGAATGCTCTACCGTAGAAGAGATGAAAGAGCGCCTCGAACGAGGTATGTATATTCTTCTCAGACAAGGCTCTGCCTGTCATAACTTACGCACCTTGTTGGCAGGTGTGACATCAGAAAATAGCAGACGTTGTCTACTTTGTTCCGATGACCGTCAGCCAAAAACCATCTTAAACGAAGGACATCTCGATAATCACCTCCGAATCTGCGTGGAGGAAGGTCTTGATGCAGTGACTGCCATCCGTATGGCAACACTCAATGCAGCAGAGTGCTTCGGACTTCAAGACCGCGGTGCAATTGCGCCGGGAAAACGTGCGGACATCGTCCTTTTGGATGACCTCACAAACTTCAATGTCAATCGCGTATGGGTAGAAGGTAAGTTAGTAGCAGAGGAAGGCAACTATCTTCCGACAGTAGAAAAGTATGACATCTCTACTGTAAAAGGAAGCGTTGTATTAAAAGATTTTTCAAAAGACAAATTCAAAATGAATTTAAAGAGCAATAAAGTAAATGTCATTGGAATTCTTCCGGGCGGTGTTGTTACGGAAAAGTTGACCGCAGAGGTGGAATTGGATGAACATGGTGAATTTGTATGGAACGCTGATAAAGACATTGTTAAAGTCGCTGTGCTTGAGCGTCATCATAAGACGGGCAATGTAGCGTGTGGATTCTTAAAAGGCTATGGAATCAAGGAAGGCGCAGTAGCACTTTCTGTGGCACATGATTCTCATAATATCATTGTTGTCGGTGTCAACGATGACGAGATGGAATTCGCTGTCAATGCATTGGTAGAGCAAGAAGGTGGAATTGTTCTTGTCAAGAACGGCGAAGTGGTGGAGAGTATGCCAATGCCAATCGCAGGCCTAATGAGCGACCAGAGCGGTGAGTGGGTGGATGAGAAGCTTACAAGCATCCACGATAAGGCTTACACTGAACTTGGTATCTGCGGAAGCGTAGAACCGGTTATGACATTGTGTTTCATGTCACTGATCGTAATTCCGGAAATCAAACTGACGGATACAGGATTGTTTGATGTGATGACATTTTCATTTGTACCGGTGGAAGTGGAGTAATAAAAGAATATGAAAGAAGGAAGCATTTCATGTGAAGTGCTTCCTTTTTAGTTATAAAGTGGTTGCTTAGGCAGATATATTTAAGAGTAAATAAATATCTATCTGTCGAAAAAACATAAAAATTTGAAACAGGTATATAGATTTAGTGAAAAGTCAAATGATATATGCTGTAAATGTTTGATTTTGAAGGTGATAATTTGAGATGAGCGGATATGTTGTACGAGAATTAACTTTCTATCTGCTGAAAAAGCATGAATATTAAGTAGATGGGGAGTGGAGTGGCATATAGATGAGTTTAGTTTAGTGATTTTATCTGCTATATTGAGAGACGAGGGAATTTTGAGAGGGAAATTTACAGATAGAATAATAGCATAAGTTAATTATATATGCTGATAGATAGTGACAGCGTTCTCTTGAATATGCATACATGCATATTATTTTTCATATAATGCAAAAAAGAGTGGACAAGAAGAGAGAACGTGAAAAGAAGAACACAGGGAATATATATTAGTCTGGCGGTGGTGATTGCAGCACTGCTCGCAATAATCATGATACATATGTTATTTGAAAAGAAAGTGCGAAAACAAAGCAACATAGAGTCAAACTTGCCAACAGGAGATTATCTTCCGGATGCAGATAATCCTCTGATTCGTGTGGTGATAAAATCGAATGGATTTAAAGAGATTGCGCACACAAGTGTGTCGTTTGTTGCGAAGGATGGATTGATAATATCAAGAGGGAATTGGGCAGAGAATTCAAATGATAATGGAAATTCAGCCGTGACATATGAAGAGTGTGAAGCGGGAAAAGTGTTCGAAATTGCTCCGGATGATGTAAGATTCCAATCAGGGACAATCTGTATCGAACCCAAGAACCCAGGCGAACGCATCACAATCAACTCCCTCACCCGTGGCTGCGGAACTCCATCTTACCGTGGCAAATTAGAACTTTTCTCAACTGCAGAGGGCATTGTAATTGTAAATGAAGTGCCACTGGAAGAATACCTCTACGCCGTAGTTCCGAGCGAGATGCCGGCATCCTACGAGGCAGAAGCACTTAAGTGTCAGGCAGTGTGCGCGCGAAGCTATGCACATTGTCAGATGCTTGCCTTTGGATATCCGGAGTATAGTGCACATGTGGATGACAGTGTTTCCTACCAAGTGTACGGCAATTCCAAGGAGCAAGAGACAACTGTAAGGGCGGTGCAGGAGACAACAGGAAAGAGATTGTGGTATCAGAATCAAGTTGTAAAGACGTATTATTACTCCACATCCTGCGGGCATTCCACCAGTATTGAAGCGTGGGGGAGCAGTCTCACAGACGCAAATCAATATTTAAAAGGTGTCAGTATCTGTAACGAAGAAGGAAAATCTTACGAAGAAAATATGCCTTGGTTTCGCTGGAAAGCCACTATTCCCGAGAAGAAACTGTCTAATCTCATTGAACTCAATACAGGAAAAGAGATTGGTACCCTGCAGAATATCAGCATCGCAAAACAAGGTGTTGGAGGTGTTGCGCTTCAGATTGTGGCGACAGGAAGCAAAGGAAAAGTAACGGTTGATACGGAAAATAAGATACGTTCTGCCCTCGGCGGTAGCGGATATGAGATTACAAAACAGGATGGAACTATCGTCAAAAGTACCAAATTATTGCCAAGTGCCTTTTTTACCATTGCAAAAACCGGAGGAAATTATATAATTGAAGGAGGGGGATATGGTCACGGAATCGGAATGAGCCAGAACGGAGCGAATGAAATGGCGAAAGCAGGAAAGACTTATGATGAGATCCTGCAATTTTTCTATCCGGGCACAGAGGTAAAATAGCGATGAGAGAAATCCTAAAGAAAATAAAAAATATCACAGATAAAATAGCAGAGGACCACATCAGTGCCTATGCGGCACAGTCGGCCTTTTTTATCATGTTGTCGTTGGTGCCGATTTTACTGCTGTTGATGACGTTGGTGCGATTTACGCCGATTACACAGGCAGATATTATGGCCGCTGCTTATGAACTGTTTCCAAAGACCGTCAGTTCTACAATTATTTCGATTGTAAATGAAGTGTATAATCAGACCGGAACTGCCATCTCAGTCAGTTTGCTGGTGGCACTATGGTCAGCAGGGAAAGGGGTTCTTGCAATCTCGAACGGACTCAATACAATTCGAGGACAGTTGGAGACACGAAATTACATTTTCTTAAGACTGCGAGCAGCAGTTTATACTGTAGTGTTTCTTTTGGCAATTATTTTAAGTTTGGTATTCTTAGGCTTTGGTAACAGTATCAGTATGCTTGTCAACAAGTATGCGCCGGTTTTAAAGTACATTATGGATTTCATTATTGAGACTCGAACAATAGTCATGATTCTGGTTCTGATTGTGTTTTCATTGAGCATCTATATGTTCCTGCCGAACAAGAGAAGAAGACTTCGGAGTCAGTTGCCGGGTGCTATCTTCACGGCATTCGGTTGGACCCTTGCATCATTTATCTTTTCCGTGTATATGGATATCTTCAAAGGTTTTTCCAATATGTACGGCAGCCTGACAACCATTGTCATTATCATGCTGTGGCTGTATTTTTGCATGTATGTCATGCTTCTCGGCGGAGAAATGAACGATTTGCTCGAACAATGGGTTGACAATCTTCATAAAAATGGTTAAAATAATGAGGAATTTTGAATAATAAAAGGCATTGAACGTGTTTAGTAGAGAACTATTTTCCAACAGAGAGAGGAAATCATCGGCTGTAAGTTTCCTTTGGTTCAGATAGGAATCGAATTTCGCACGGGAGCTGTATCTTTGAACATAGAGAAGTAGGAGATAACGTATGCTGCACGTTACGCAGTCCGAGTGTCCGATATTATAAATGTCGGGAATTAGGGTGGTACCGCGATGATCCTCGTCCCTTTTTGGGATGAGGTTTTTTTGTATGTATCTTTGCAAGTACATACTTTAAATAACGTGGTCCATTGACATCGAGTTTCGTGATTTTACGACGCATATAGTAGTATGATGAAATCACACCGTAAAAACTAGGGGAATCAAATTGGTCAAATCAATGTTTTACGGCGTATCTGGAGGGAGAACAGATTTGCACCGTATGTTTGTAAGTTGGTCTATCAAAAATACGGTGTATTAATACATGATTCATGTACGCTCCGTAATTATCAATAAATTTGATGTAAAAACAAGATTATTCTACGGTGCAGCAATAAGAAATGAAAAAACATACCGTAATTGCACAAAAACGTAATGTAAAATCAAAAAAATCTACGGTGAAACCACAAAAAAATTCAAATGTCACCGTAAATCATGACAAAAATAAAGGAGAAAACAAAAATGAGTATGGAAACAATCAAAACGCAGTGTCAGGAAGAACTGAAGTTAGTAGAAGACGCAAAGCAACTCGGCGATTTCTGGGCAAAGTACCTTGGAAAAGGCGGCGAAGTTCAGAAACTGATGAGTGGAATTAAAAATGTGCCAAACGAAGAAAAGAAGGCATATGGACAGGCTGTCAATGAAGTGAAGAACTGGGTACAGGGCCTGTATGATGAGAAGAAAGTAGAAATCGACAACAAGGCGATGATGGCTCGCTACGAAGACGAGACCTTGGATGTGACACTTCCTGTCAAAGAAGTGGTAGCAGGTAACCTTCATCCGCTGACTTGTATTAAGAATGAAATTATCGACGTGTTCGTGGGAATGGGATTCGACGTGTTCGAGGGACCGGAAATCGAAGATGATGACCACAACTTCACAAGATTAAACGTATTAAAAGACCATCCATCAAGAGATATGCAGGATACCTTCTGGCTTACAGAAGATTTGCTTCTTCGTACACATACATCACCGGGGCAGATTCGTGTCATGGATGCACAGAAACCGCCAATCAAAGTATTGGTACCTGGTAAAGTATTCCGTTCAGACAGTGACGCGACTCACTCACCGATGTTCAGCCAGATGGAAGGTTTAGTTGTAGACAAACATATCACACTCTGTGATTTGCAGGGTATGTTGGATGCATTTGTAAGAGCATTATTCTCTGACGAGGCAAAGACAAGACTTCGTCCGTCATACTTCCCATTTACAGAACCATCTGTAGAAGTTGACGTAAGCTGCTTCAAGTGTGGCGGCAAGGGCTGTTCACTCTGTAAAGGAACCGGCTGGATTGAAGTTCTCGGCGGCGGCGTTGTAAACAAGAAGGTACTCGAAAACTGTGGCATTGATTCAAGCAAATATTCAGGCCTTGCATTTGGTATCGGTATCGAGCGTATCGCAATGCTCAAATACGGCATCAACCACATGGGCAAGTTGTTTGAAAATGACGTAGAATTCTTGAAACAGTTTAAGGCGTAAATCGGAGGGTATTATGAAAGTATTATATAGTTGGTTAAAAGATTATGTAGATAT
>JAZQRQ010000079.1:0-8990 GCA_045629665.1 Faecalimonas sp. | reverse complement strand
AATTCATCCATACGGCCTTCTTCCGAAGCGACGGCAAACAATGCGTCTCCATATGTTTTTGAAACTAGCTTTGCCATGTGTGTTCACCCATTTCTTTCAGCGTCTCTTCAATGAGACCTTCCTGCACTTTTGTGTCAATTGAAGCGGCCACAACCTTCTGCGCCATCATAGTCGCAATCGCAATCATTTCCTGCTTCATATCATCCAATGCGTGTTTCTTTTCTAACTCAATCTCTGCATTGGCGCGCTCCATGATGCGTGCAGCTTCCTCTTTCGCTTCCGCCACAATCTTGGCTTCGTTTTTCATAGCCTTTTTGCGCGCTTCGCTGAGGATTTCTTCTGCCTCTTTCTTTATTTCTTTTAACTTTTGTTCGTACTCTTCCTTATAAGCAACCGCTTCCTGTCTCTCACGTTTCGCCGTCTCCTGCTCATCAGCCACACGTTGTCTTCTCTTTTCCAACATGTCCCTGACCGGATTAAAGAGAATATAGGACAACAGTGTAAAGAGCACCAGCATACTGAGCGCCAGGACGATTGTGTCAAAAAGGAATTGCGCGTCAAGTGAAAATAAACGCTCCAAGGTTATATTCCCCTTCCTATAATCTTCCTAATAATGGATTTGCGAATAATAAAATCAATGCGATAACCAAGCTGTAAAGACCGGTTGTCTCTGCTACGGCTTGTCCAAGCAACATCGTTGACATGATGTCACCCTTTGCTCCCGGATTGCGACCAACTGCTGCTGCACCCTGACCTGCTGCAATACCTTGTCCGATACCAGGACCAAGACCAGCGATCATCGCAAGACCTACACCAATTGCTGAACATGCCAACACTAAACCTTCGTTTGTAATATTACCCATAATAAATTTCCTCCTAAAATGTTTTTATTTTGTTTCCGGTACTTTCTGAGAGATAAATACCATTGTTAACATACAGAATACATACGTCTGTATCGCTCCTGAGAAGATATCAAAGTATGCATGCAATACTCCCGGCCACAAGAATGCAACCTTACTGAGTAGTCCATAAATAAGTGCCATAATAACCGTTCCTGACAATACGTTTCCGAAGAGACGAAGTGATAAGGAAAACGGAACCGCAATCTCACCAATCAGGTTGATTGGGAATAAGAATGGCAGCGGTTTGAATAAATCGGTGAATGCGCCCACCTTGTTCCACTTAATATTGTTGTACTGAATGAGTACAAATGTGATGATACCAAGTGGAAATGTAACTCCGTAATCCGCGGTCGGCGGTCTTAAGCCAAGGAGTCCGGATAGATTGCTAAAGAGCAGAAACAAGAACAGCACTCCGATGTAGTTCTGATATCTCGCTGCGCTCCTTCCCATGGAGCTTTTCACCATGCCGTCCAGCATCTCAACAACCATCTCCATGGCGTTTTGAAGTCCGCTAGGTTTTCCTTCTGTGTCCCTCAGTTTAATCCTCACTGCAAGCGCCAAGAGAACCAGTCCCACGCAGATAATGAGCAGACTGACATGAGTTGTTGTGAGATACACTTCCTGACCGAAGACATTTAATTTCTTCAGGCAATGTATCATAAAGTCAGCATCTGCCGCCAATATTCCTACCACTTGATCAACCTCCTTTTCTTACATGTTGAATCTTTTGAAATAGTTTGTGCGTAAACGGTTGTAAATACGCAGCTATCTTAAGAGGAAATACTCCAATTAGAAGCGTCACATAGTTTCCTATACGGAAATAAATCACTGCTCCCGCCACAAGTAGCGTAACCACCATACGCGTTGCATACCCGAGCCTGACATGCTTTGTCGCACCGGTTTCTCCGAGGTCTACCGCCTCTTCGATGGACCGATACATATGGATTGCCGAAAATACACATATCCCAATACCGCTCCATAGCCCTACTGCATCATATAGATAGTTCTTAGACACAATGAGACACACAATCTGAATGCCTATGCAAAGAGCAACAATTCCGGTAAGTAATTCGAGTAATGTCTGATTCTTTTTCATTCTTCCTCTTCCTCGTCCGCAATGGTCTTACTTGCATGTCGCACCAACGCGTAGACATTTCTTCCGCCTGCAAGCACTCCCAGAATAATCAATGGGATGGTGAGAGGTATTGATAGTTTATCCTCCAACCACACACCCGCAATAGTACATAGAATCACAGGTGCGATCATGCTGATTCCAAGTTGCGATATTAAAGAAAATGTTTGAAAAACACTTTTTTTATTCTTCATGACTCCACTCCAAACGATGCAAATGTCCCTCTTTTGTCATGTTTTCAAAATTGTTTTGACGAAGTGCTTCATACAAAACAATCGCCACAGAATTGCCAAGATTCAGAGAACGTATATCTCCCACCATCGGGATACGAATACTCTCCTCTTTATGATTGACTAAAATCTCCTCCGGTATTCCTGCACTTTCCTTTCCGAACATAATGTAACAGTCCGGCTCATATGCTACCTCAGTATACACGTTTGGTGCCTTCGTTGTCGCCATGTAAATTTTGGCATCTG
This sequence comes from Faecalimonas sp., assembly GCA_045629665.1. Classification (GTDB taxonomy): domain Bacteria; phylum Bacillota; class Clostridia; order Lachnospirales; family Lachnospiraceae; genus Faecalimonas. The sequence continues at coordinate 6,480 of JAZQRQ010000079.1, read as the reverse complement.
GATTCTTTTCTAAAAAATCATTGAAATCAATGTATGTGGTTACATCTAAATCCTTCCAGTAATCCATACCTGCTCGTTTCAATGATTTTTCGTCTAAACGGAACCCCAGTGGCTCGATGAGATGAAGTCTCGCACCGGTCGCCACACAGGTTCTTCCGATATTTCCGGTATTTGCCGGTATCTCCGGCTCAAACAGAACAATATTTATCATTTTTCTGCCCTCAATCGTGTAACAAATTTTTCTAAACGTTCAATTGCTACTTTCAGTTCCTCAATCGAATAAGCATAAGAGATACGAAGGAAACCTTCGCCACAGTCACCAAATGCCGTACCCGGCACAACTGCCACCTTCTCTTCTTCCAGGAAGCGCATTGCAAATTCCTCAGAAGTCATGCCGAATTCCTTGATACATGGGAACACATAGAATGCTCCGAATGGTTCAAAGCACTGAATATGTAATCTCTTGAATTCGTTCATAAGGAAACGTCTTCTTTGGTTGTACGCCTCGCGCATCTCCTGTACTTCATCATCACAGCTTCTGAGTGCCTCAACCGCTGCATACTGACTGTTCGTCGGTGCACACATAATTGCAAACTGATGAATCTTAACCATCTGCTCAATGATTTCCTTCGGTCCGCATGCGTAGCCAAGTCTCCAGCCTGTCATAGCAAACCCCTTAGAAAATCCGTTGATCAGGATAGTACGTTCTTTCATCCCTTCAAAGCTTGCGATAGAAACATGTTCGCCTTGATAACTGAGTTCGGAATAGATTTCATCCGAAATCACGAATAAATCATATTTTTTCACAACTTCTACAATCGGTTCTAAATCTTCTTTGGTCATGATAGAACCTGTCGGGTTATTTGGAAATGGCATCACAAGCACCTTGGTCTTCGGTGTAATTGCTGCCTCTAATTCCTCCGCTGTGAGTTTGAATTCATTCTTCTCTTGCAACGGAATGGTCACCGGAACTCCGTCCGCGAGCACCGTACATGGAAGATACGAAACGTAAGACGGCTGTGGAATCAGGACCTCATCTCCCGGGTCAAGCATTGCGCGAAGCGCGATGTCGATACCTTCACTTCCACCTACTGTTACGATAACCTCATTGCTAAAATTATATTCTACATTTACTTTTCTTTTTAAATATTTGCAAATCTCAATTTTCAAATCCTTAAGACCTGAATTCGATGTATAGAAAGTCTTACCTTTCTCTAATGTGTAGATACCTTCTTCTCGTATACGCCATGGAGTGTCGAAGTCCGGTTCACCTACACCGAGTGAGATTGCATCCGGCATCTCACTTACGATATCAAAAAATTTACGAATACCAGATGGTTGAATCTCCACCACTTTCTTTGATAATGGATTTCTCATTATAATGTCACCGGCATCCTTTCTGATTTTGCTTTCTTCACTAAAATTGTTCCATGGTCTTTGTATTTTTTCAAAATAAAGTGTGTTGCTGTACTGATAACAGCTTCAACCGGAGATAACTTCTCAGAAACGAACTGAGATACCTCCAAAAGTGTCTTTCCTTCCAATGTAACAAGAAGGTCATACGAACCAGAGATTAAGTACACGCTCGTTACCTCCGGATAGTTGTAAATGCGCTCTGCAATGCGGTCAAACCCTTGATTTCTCTGAGGCGTTACGCGAACTTCGATAAGTGCAGTCACTTTATCTTCACCTGCTTTTTCCCAGTCAATCAGAGTGTGATATCCACAGATAATCTTCTCATTTTCCATCGCAGCAATCTCGTTCGCCACAGTCACTATGTCTGTGCCGAGCATCACTGCAAGCTCGCCCAAATCTACTTTGCTATTCTTTTCAATATATTTTAAAATCTGTTTTCTCATTCTAATGCCCCCTAGTTTATATCGTATATTTTTAATAATTCGTCCGGTGCCGGTCTGTCTAAGAAACGCTTTTCCTCACCGCCGAGAATCACCCTTGCAGAATCTGCCGTCGTTCTTCCAAGTAGCGTTGCCTGAATTCCTATCTCTTCATACTTCTGAACCAACTCTTCTCCGCGTTCCGCGAATATCACTACACTGCCCACAGATGTCAACTGATATGGATTCAAATGACAGAATTCACAGACCTCTACCGTCTCCTGACGAATTGCCATCTGTTTCAGTTCCACTTCCATACCCACATTCGATGCCTCTGCCATCTCCCAAAGTGTTGCAAGAATTCCTCCACTTGTAATCTGCTGCATCGCTGATGCTCCATGCTCTTTGGCAACTGCAATTGCGTCTGCCGAAAAGAGCTCTATCTCCATCTGCCTGATCTGATTCAAAAAAGTCGGAACGAAACGTTTTGAGAGTTCCTCTTCTTTTTCGCGCATCGCGCGAAAAGTCCCTTCCAGTCCAATCCATTTCAGAAGCACGATATCCTGATTCGCACTTCCCATGCTGCTTTGAAGCAATTCTCCCTTTTTCAAAATGCCCATACCATTCATGTGCACAATCGCCTTGTTGATAACAGGACTTACCTCCGCCTTTGCACACAGAATCTGAACAGCATGCTCGCTCCCCGCTCTCTCGATGTGCTCTATCATAGATTTTAACCGTGACTCATAAGCATAAGGCGGGAGCATAATATATACACCTACTCCTACCATCTTGGCACCTCTGGTTGCCAGGTCATTCATCACCTGTGCCAATGCAAATACACCCAAATCCTTCTCATCTCCATATAAAACCGCATTCGAAACCAGAATCTCTTCATCTTCTTTGCAGGTTACGCCATAACACATCTCCTCTACGGATGGCTGAATCATAGCTTCTTCTCTATGAAATTGTAATGGTTTTAGCATGGAGCGTTTCAACACGGCCTGCGATACTTTGCCTATTTTCATAAATACCTCTTACTGCTGTACTTCCGGATTAGGTTGCGGTGTCTCCTCCGGCGTCGCTGGTGTCGCATTCGTCGCCGCTGCAATCAACGCCTCTGCCTGTGCAATGGCCGCCTTAATCGTTGCCTCGTCCTTCGTTGCGATTGCGTTTTTAACAATTGTCACTGCTTCTGCATTATCAGAGCCTATACCGACATGATATGTTGCCGGAGATGCTTTGTAACTGCTCTTATTAAACTGCTCTCTGCTCACTTCTGTGCCATTTTCCGTAACAACCTTCCAAAGTTTCGCTTTGATACCCGCATGAGCAGATACTGCTTTCTTGTAAGTTCCAATCGGATCATTTGTTGCCACAAATTTCTTTCCCGGGTCCGTTGTGCTAAGCGTCTCACTAACATAAGACACTTTACGGGTTGTCGGTCTGTATTCTTTTCCGTAAACAGTGAAGGTCAACTTACCTCCATTGGTAATTCCTTCAATATAAATCGGTGCGTCCGTATTGTTCTTAATCTTAAGGTCCAGCACACCTTCTGAAATCGCCGCATCCATAGAAGGTTTGACATAATCAACAATCATGGAATGCGAAGAGCGCTCTACAATCTCGAGTTCTGCTAAAATCACCGCGTTGTATAAGGTAGTAGACACCTGGCACACTCCACCGCCGTAACTCTCAACTGTCTCGCCATTGAGGTAGGAGCCTGCCTCCAAATATCCGTTGGCTGCATTTCGAGAGCCCATCGAATCACTCGCCGACATCACTTCTCCCGGCATCAAAACCATGCCGTTGATACGCGATGTTGCATTGGCGACATTCTTTCCGCGATTATTATTCGCTTTAAAGGTCGTGCTAAAGGTTCCAAGTACATCTTTAACCTGTTGCAATTGTTCTTTCGTAATATTCGGTTCATCCACGGTTGTTGTTAGCTGAATCGTCTCTGTACCCTTGAATTCCCAATCTTTACCAAAGTGGTCCTTCAAGTTCTGAACAGATATTTCAAGATCAACTTTGACACCCTTTTTGCCATCCGTAATTACAAAAGCCCCATTCTCCCGTTTGATGGTAGCATTTACTGCCGCTCCCTCCAATTTGGAAAACTTCTCAGAAATAACTTTTTCTATCGCTTGTGAATCCACACTGTAGGAAACTTCCAGTTTCAGCGCCTTTTCATCTAAATTCTTGACATCACGGTAACGACTCCAAACGGAACCTTTTTTTCCGTAAGAAACTGCTTTTTTTACCTGTTTATCAACATTTTCCATTTGAAAACCAAGTTCATCCAGAGTAACTTCAGCCTCAGTCTCCTCAGCAACCAGCTTGATTTTCTGTGCTTTGTATTCTGCGACAAGTTCTTGAAGTTCCTTCTTGGCCTGCTTCGCTTTCATACCGGACACATCCACATTCTCTATGTATATGTTGTTCCAAATAATATCTGCAGCCACTTTATTCACTGCATTTCTCATTGCAAAATACACGACAAGAAACGCAATCAAAGCAACACCTAAAACACCTGCACCTAGTATGATTGCACGTCTTTTATCTGTAACTCCCCTTCTTCTCTGCCTTCTTCCTCGTCTTGTCATTCTATTTCCTCCAATTTAATTATACCAGATACGGAATCACAGACCCCGCCACCATGGCTACGATAAGTACCAATATGATAATAGCTATTGCTCTTTTTGCTTTAGGATTGTGTATGTTCATCTTGTTTGTCCTCCCAAAATAATACTTCTTTTTATTGTAAACTGTTTTACCCATTTTTGCAAGTTTTCTTAGAGATATACGATGCTCTTATTCTCATAGTCAAATAACAACACGCAATCCCTCTCTTTGCAATCTCCTGCCACATCATAATGAAACTCCTCTACATGCGTCATCTTGCCCTGTTGCCTCTTCACATCTTTCGAAACAGTATAAGCTCCTGCAAACGGAGGCCTACTCTTGACACGTTCTCGCAGATACAGGTCGAACACCAAAAGTTCCCTGTAAAGTTCCTCCTGTTTGAAATGCTTTGACTTTATGAAATCCAGCAAAATCTCGTATCTTTTCACTCTGGAATGACTCATCATATGGAGATTATGTTGTTCATAATACATCCCCAGTTCATAATACATCTGATATGGAGAACCAAATTCCTTCTCCAGTCGACGCAAGGTATACGCAAACTGTCCGCTGTTGTAATACACCTCCACCATCTCTTCTACCATTTTAAGTTCCAGAACATCTTCGTAACTCAGCCATTTTGTATAAAGCACCTCGTAAGGCGGTTTGCTCTGATACACAAGTCCATAGTTTGTCTTCTGTTCCTCCATGTAGGAACCCTTCAGCACCTTTAGAAAGCCCAACTGCAATTGTTCCGGATACAGGCGATAAACATCATCAAACGATTTCTTGAAGCTTTCCAAATCCTCATACGGCAGCCCTGCAATCAAGTCCAAATGCTGATGCACATTTTTCTTCTGACTGATGCGCTTTACAATTCTAGCAACTTCCGAAAACTTCATCGTTCTGCGAATCTCCTGAATCGTTGCTGCATTCGTAGACTGCACTCCGATTTCTAACTGAATCAGCCCCGGACGCATCTGCTCTATCATCTGAAGTTCCTCTTCGTTCAGCAAATCCGCTGCGACCTCAAAATGAAAATTGGTAATTCCTTTGTCATGCTCCATCAGATAACGCCAGATTGCCATTGCATGCTTATGGTTACAGTTAAAGGTACGGTCCACAAATTTCACCTGTGGAACCTCCTCATCAATAAAGAACTGCAATTCTTTTTTTACTGAGTCTATGTCACGAAAGCGCAGACATTTGTCCACTGAAGAAAGACAATAACTGCAAGAAAATGGGCATCCGCGACTGGATTCATAATAGATAATTTTATTCTTAAAGGTCTCCATGTCCTCATACACAAAAGGCACCGCACTCAAATCAATCACGGGTCTCCAAGCATTTACATGAATGGTCTTCTCTTCATCCCGATATGCAATTCCCGCGATCTTTTTTAACAAATTTCCTTCTTGATGGTAATGCTGCATCAGTTCCAGAAATGTCTCTTCGCCCTCTCCAAACATCACGCCCGTCACTTCCGGCAAACGTTCCAAGACATTTTTTTCATCATAAGACACCTCCGGTCCGCCAACCCAGATTGGAAGCTCCGGCATCAGTTTTCGAATCTCCCTAATAATGCTCTCCACATAAGTCAGATTCCATATATAACAGGAGAAACACAAAATATCCGGTTTCTTTCTGTACAAATCCATCAAAATGTCATTCGCCTGCTGGTTAATCGTATATTCTGCAATACCAATCTCCTCACGATACTGTTTAGCATAAGCTCGAAGGCTGTACACTGCCAGATTGGAATGTATGTACTTTGCGTTAATTGCTGTAAGAATAATCTTCATATCAAACCCTCTTTTAATGAAAAAAGATGCTATTGTATCATCAGTTTTTCAACCAGTAATGCAATAACACCTCTACTCTCTTCTTTACGTGCGTTGCACTTCGAACTCCTTTCATGAACGTTACCTCTGCAGTTAACTCAGCCCAGGCACCCTTGCGGCACCCGGAAGGTTCTACTTAGTGCTGCTTCGTTCCCGACCTGACACGGTTCATAGATTTC
>JAZQRQ010000078.1:0-2334 GCA_045629665.1 Faecalimonas sp. | reverse complement strand
GTCTTCCTAGAGAACACGACCAAAGTTATTGGTACTTTATGCATGATAACTTCTTTAATCACATCGATATTCCTGCTGAAAACATCAATATCTTGAATGGTATGGCTGATGATTTGGAAGCAGAATGCGCACAATATGAGGAAAAAATTGCTTCTTACGGCGGAATTGATCTTTTTCTCGGCGGTTCTGGAGTAGATGGACACATTGCATTCAACGAACCATTTACATCACTTTCGTCTCGCACAGGAGTTCGCGATTTAACAGAAGACACATTGATTGTTAACTCTCGTTTCTTCGACAACGATCCTAATAAGGTTCCTAAACAAGCACTTTCTGTTGGTGTTGGAACAGTTTGCGATTCCAAGGAAGTACTTTTAGTTATCAATGGACATAACAAAGCACGTGCTTTGCGCCATTGTGTTGAAGGTGGAGTAAGTCATGCATGGACAATCAGTGCACTGCAACTTCACCCTGCTGGCATTATTGCTTGTGACGAAGCTGCTTGTGGTGAATTGAAAGTAGATACATACAAGTACTTCAAAGAAACTTACAAAGACGAAAAATAAACATAATTATAATCTCCCTACTGCTTATCAGTAGGGAGATTTTTTACTTCCACTCCGCACTCTCCGCGAGTACTGTAATTCTATCTTTAAGTATCTCTGCGAATCCGCCGGAAATCTCTATTTTCTTCACATCCTCACCCTCATGTACCTTAAGCACACATGGTGCAAGTACTGTTGTGAGCGGAATGTGATTCGGGTATACACCCATTCTTCCCTCGACAGTTGTGAATTCCACAAAGGTTCCTATTCCCTCGTAGAACAACTGCTCTGGTGATATAATCTTCACTTCAAATACGTCTGCCATACCCGTCACCTCTATTTCACACGAGCGAGTACGTCATCGATATTTCCTGCATTCAGGAAATATCCTTCCGGAATGTCATCGTGCTTTCCTTCTAAAATTTCTTTGAAGCCCTGAATGGTCTCACTGATTGGAACATAGCGTCCCTCGAAACCGGTAAACTGTGTCGCTACAAAGAAAGGCTGAGACAAGAATCTCTGAATCTTTCTCGCACGTGATACAGTAAGCTTGTCTTCTTCTGAGAGTTCATCCATACCAAGCATCGCGATGATATCCTGCAATTCCTTATATTTCTGAAGCACTTCCTGCACACCACGGGCTACGTTGTAATGCTCTTCTCCAACAATGTGTGGGTCAAGCATTCTGGAGGATGAATCCAGCGGGTCTACCGCTGGGTAAATACCAAGCTCTGTGATTGCACGGGAAAGTACAACCTTTGCATCCAAGTGGGCAAATGTTGTTGCCGGAGCCGGGTCGGTCAAGTCATCGGCCGGCACGTATACTGCCTGTACAGATGTGATGGAACCGTTCTTTGTGGATGTGATACGCTCTTGAAGCGCACCCATCTCCGTCTGCAGGGTCGGCTGATAACCTACCGCTGAAGGCATGCGTCCGAGAAGTGCGGACACCTCAGAACCTGCCTGTGTAAAACGGAAAATGTTATCAATGAAAAGAAGTACGTCCTTTCCACCCTGATCACGGAAATACTCCGCCATTGTAAGTCCTGTAAGACCAACTCTCATACGAGCTCCAGGCGGTTCGTTCATCTGTCCGAACACCATGGCTGTCTTATTGATAACTCCTGATTCCTGCATTTCGTAGTAAAGGTCATTACCTTCTCTGGTTCTCTCACCTACTCCTGTAAATACAGAATATCCACCATGCTCTGTTGCAATATTGGTAATCAGCTCTTGGATAAGTACGGTTTTACCTACTCCGGCACCTCCGAAGAGACCAATCTTACCACCCTTCTGGTATGGGCAGAGTAAGTCGATAACCTTGATACCTGTCTCCAAGAGTTCTGCTTCTGTCGCCTGTTCTTCAAAAGCAGGAGCCTTTTTGTGAATCGGCTCATATTCCACATCGGTCGGAGCCGGTTTCTCATCTATCGGCTCGCCGAGCACATTAAAAATACGTCCCAGTGTATTTTCGCCAACCGGTACAGAGATTGGGGCACCTGTTGCCACTGCATCCATACCGCGAACCAGACCGTCTGTCGGTCCCATGGCAATACATCTTACAACGTCATCACCCAGATGCTGTGCGACTTCCACAACCAACTTGCTGCCGTCTTTTCTGGTAACTTCGATGGCTTCATTGATTTTCGGCAGGTTACTTTCCGAATATTTTACGTCCAAAACCGCACCGATAACCTGAGTGATTTTTCCTATATTTTTTGTTGCCATTTTTTCACTCCTCTATCCGATAGCTTCCGCTCCGGCTATAATTTCTGTTAATTCCTGTGTA
>JAZQRQ010000077.1:0-2034 GCA_045629665.1 Faecalimonas sp. | reverse complement strand
ACCTGCATCTCTTCATCTTGTAGAACAATCTCCAGTTTCTTTCCTATCTCGTTCTCATAAAACCGATGCTCCTGATATTTGAGACTGTTGCTGCCACTACTTGCGGTATGTTTCACACCATGGTGGTCATCCTGGTCTCTTCCGGTTAAATGTACTTCTACTGCAGGGAACCAATGCTTGGTTCCCTCTGCAATAGATGCTTCATCAAACAAACGATTCGAACAATGAAGGAGGGATACTCTTCCATCCTCTGCGACTTCAAAATGTATATGTAATTGATTCTCGCATAAATCTAGTTTCATATGTAATGCTCCTTTTTCTGTCTGCATAGACAACATCTAATTAAAGTGTTACTTCCGTATAGCCCAGATACTTCGACAATGCTTCGCGAATTCGTCTTGTCTGGTCTCCGATAGTGATAACAGAGTGATGTCTAAAGCCTTCCTCTGCCATGTGGCGGAGTTTGGTCTGAAGATTTGGCATCTGTACCACTCCATAAGCACCGAAGAAGCCTTCATCTACGGTATCCGGAAGAACCTCTGCTTTCTCTACAAAGTAGCGCACCTGGCCATTCTCTGTACGCATACCGCATACTGTAATCGTACCAGGTTGGATAAGTCCACCGTTAACACCCCAAGAACAGTTTGCTCCCAAAGTCTTCACAAACATCTTGTGTTCCTGCATCTTTCCCGGACCTCTCATAAGACCGAGCGGAAGTGGTCCACAGTGGAACATGATACATTTGTCTTCTGCATCACCGTAATTGTTATTCACATCCAAGCATCCCACTGCATACTCAGAAGCTAATGTAAGCGCCAGCATAGCTGGTCCGTTTGTCACGTCTGTCTCGCACACAATCGGAGTTCCCTTGTTGTTAAAGATACCCATCACTGTACATGGTGTAATCTTATATTCATACTGTAACTCGTTCCAGCAACGAATTGCCAATGCATCCAGTTTCATCTCTTTGATGATTTCATCCAGTGCCACCGCTAACTTGCACTGATTAACAATCGCTTCACTCGGCACACCATCGGTACATGCTGCCGCACGAATCTCTCCCTCCCACTCAGGCAGGCGGGCATCATCATCTGCAATATTTTTAATCTTATCAAAAAGCTGTGTTAAATCCAGCGTCTCCACATCTACGCCTTTATTCTCCAGCGCACCTTCGTCAAAACGCACGCTCTTGAACGCAGTCGTTCTTGCACCAATCACACCGATACGAGCATGCTTCATACCCTTCACAATACGGCAAATGGAAACAAAGTCTGAAAGCTCCTTATGGAATGCTTCACTCAGTGGATGCATTACAAACGGCTCTCCTGAAACAAACGGAACGCCCATCTGTTTTAACACGGCACAAAGTCCGAGTTTTCCACAGAACGCATCTCTTCTGTTGGCAAAATCCATCTTACCGATTTCATCCGGATATGCCTGAATCAGAATCGGAACAGTTAAATCCTTGATTGCCTCTTTAATACCATTCTCATCTCCGAAGTTTGGCAGACAGATAATGAGTCCATCGTATTCTCCGTAATGTTCTGCCAAGAAGTTCGCGTAAATCTCACCTTCCGCACGAGTCTCAATGGCTCCGTAGCGTGTGAGTTCCTTATCCAGCATAAGAAGCTCAACGCCAACCTTCTCAGCTGCCTGTAACATTTCTTCCCTTGCCGCATCGATTACGGTGCTTGGGAAAAATCCACGATTACCTACTAATAGTGCTAATTTCATATCACTATGCTTCCTTTCTTTCAAACTAAAACTCTAATATTACAAATCCTGCCGCCGGCACCTTCACACGGTATGTCAAATCATCCTCCCTTGTAATCTGTGCCATTTTCGGCGATGCCTCAAATACTTTTACATTTGCCGGAATACTGAATTGAACGGTTACAACTTCATCCGCCTCAGTATGAATAATATCTCCCTGATGCCAATCTCTCTCATTACCTTCGTTGTTAAAGATTGACAAAAAGCGTCTTCCGTCTTGATCTGTGGATACTATCCAGCATAATTTATCCACCACGCAAG
>JAZQRQ010000076.1:0-7621 GCA_045629665.1 Faecalimonas sp. | reverse complement strand
CATTCGTGATTACGGGGAAGATAAATTCGCGAAAAACATTGCAAAACACATTGTGATGGAGCGCGAAAAAGGTCCTATCGAAACTACCGGACAATTGATAGAGATTATCAAACGTGCCATACCAATGAAATTTCAAAAGACCGCAGGGCATCCTGCGAAGAGAACCTTTCAGGCAATTCGTATTGAATTAAACAGGGAATTGGAGGTTCTGAGAGACACTTTGGATGACATGATTGAGTTACTGAATAAAGACGGAAGGATATGTATTATTACCTTCCATTCATTAGAGGACAGAATTGTAAAGAGCATCTTCAAGAGAAATGAAGATCCTTGTACATGCCCAAGTCATTTCCCGGTCTGCGTCTGTGGAAATGCGCCAAAGGGGAAAGTAATTACGAGAAAGCCAATTCTTCCAAGTATCGGGGAACTGGAAGAAAACAGTCGATCAAAAAGTGCGAAGCTTCGCATTTTTGAGAGAAGTTAGATTATGAGGGAGTATAAATAATTAGGGAGTGAAAGCTATGGCAACTTATGTGAGTGGCAATGTCGTGCGAAAAGAGGTCGTAAATGTTCCAAAACAGGAACAGAAGCAAAGAGAAGTCAGCCAGCGCGTCCGTGCGAACCGCACCAAAGCAATGCATATAAACAGGGCTTATGTTACGTTTCTTGCAGTTGCAGCAGTTGTAACATTGTTTGCATGCGTAAAATACTTACAATTACAGTCAGATATTACAAGTCGTTCAAAACATATCACTTCATTGCAGCAGGAACTTTCTGCGGCAAAAGAAGCCAATACAACAAAATATAATGTCATTATGAACACAATGAATTTGGAAGAGATTCGTGATGTTGCAATGAATGAATTCGGCATGGTTTATGCAAGCGAAGAACAGATTGTAACATATCAGAGTCCGACCGGTAAGGCTGTGATGCAGTATGCAACAATACCGGGAAGCGGAATTATTGCAAGTTCAGATGTGGTAGAATAATAAAGGGTGAAATTAATGTCAGAAAAGAAACGAAAAAAACTGTCACCGATTCGGCAGAAATTTCCCAAGAGAATGCAGAAAAAGCTAGTCATGTTGTTTATTGCAATTGTACTAGCTTTTGTTGGTTTAATTGGGAGGGCAACTTACATCAATGCCACCAATGGTGAGAAATATACGAAAATAGTATTGGATCAACAACAATATAACAGTAGAATTATACCATTCAAACGCGGAGATATTTTAGACCGAAATGGTACAGTCATTGCGACCAGTGAACGTGTTTATAACGTCATTCTGGATGCGTATGTAATGCTTTCTAAAGATGATAAAACAGATCGTGAAACGATTGTGCAGGTCAAAGAAGTTCTCTCGGAATGCTTCGAAATTGAAAACTCAGTCATTGACAATATCGTGGAAGAGAAGGCGGGAAGCCGCTATATTATTTTGAAGAAAAAGGTTACTTATGCCGATGCGCAGAAATTTAAAGCGATGAAGGAAGAAGTCTACGAGGATGAGAAAGGGAAGTCACACAAAAAGTACCCGAATATCTCTTGCATTTGGTTAGAAGAAGATTATATTCGCTCTTATCCATATAACACCTTAGCATCGGATTTGATTGGATTTACGGTTGCCGGAAATGTTGGTAATGCGGGAATAGAAGCGTCTTACAACAGCATTTTAAACGGGACAGACGGAAGAGAGTATGGGTATCAGGATACCGATGCTTCTTTGGAGCGTACCGTAAAGAATGCGGTAAATGGAGAGACTGTTGTATCGACAATTGACATTACGCTTCAGAGTATCGTGGAGAAGCATATTTTGGCGTTCAATGAGGCTCATAAAAATGAGGCAACAAGCGGAGAGGGAAGTAGAAATACGGCAGTAATCATCATGAATCCCAATACTGCTGAGATTCTTGCGCAAAGCTCTTATCCGAATTTTGATTTGAATAATCCGAGAGATTTGAGCAAGTATTATTCTGAAGAAACAATTGCTGCGATGTCCAGTGAGGAGAAACTGGATACGCTTAACAAACTGTGGAGAAATTTCTGTGTCAGTGATACTTATGAACCGGGCTCTACCATTAAGCCGTTTACGATGGCATCTGCATTAGAGAACGGAACCTTAAGCGGCGGCGAAGTGTACAATTGCACGGGTTCCAAGGTGGTTTCAGGTACGACGATTCGATGTGCGAACCGAAACGGTCATGGAATGCAGACGCTGGCAGATGGAATTGCCAATTCGTGTAATATTGTTTTGATGAACGTAGTCTCTGCACTTGGACCGAATGAATTCAGCCGATACCAGAAGATTTTCGGTTTTGGACAGAAAACCGGTATTGATTTGCCGGGAGAAGCAGAGACATCAAGTCTCATATATCCTGCGGAAAAATTAAAACCGGTGGAGCTTGCAACAAACTCCTTCGGACAGAGTTTCAATGCCACGGCCACACAGATGGTTGCAGGTTTTGCTTCTCTTATTAACGGTGGGAATTATTACAAACCGCATGTGGTGAAGCAGATACAGGATGAGAATGGAAATGTCATTGAGAACATCAATCCGGTACTCTTAAAGAAGACAATTTCTGAGGAGACAAGCCGCCAGATGAGAGCCTATATGACAAAGACTATGACAGAGGGAACCGGAAAAAGTGCCAGTGTGGAAGGTTATAGCATGGGTGGCAAAACCGGAACGGCAGAAAAACTTCCTCGTGGAAATGGCAAATATCTCCTTTCTCTCATGGCATTCGCACCGGCAGAAAATCCGGAAGTGTTGGTGTATGTGGTGATTGACGAGCCGAATGTGGAACAGCAGGCAACAAGCAGTCTTGTAAAGGATTTGGCAAGAAGTATTATGGAGGAAGCATTCCCTTATTTGAATATTACAAAAGAAGTAGTGAGTGAATAATCATAACCTCGCAAAAGTGTACATAAAAATTAACAACACTTTTGTGAGGTTTTTACATGAAGAATAAAACTTATAACCGCAGAAAGATTCTGATTATATTTTTATGTGCAATGTTCATGCTGACAGGTTTGATTGTGAGGCTCTCATATCTTATGATTTTTGAGGCAGACTACTATCAGGAGAGAGCAGAGCAGCTGCATGAGAGAGAACGTGCAATTAAGGCTGCGAGAGGTGAGATTGTTGACCGCAACGGTGTTGTGTTGGCAACGAACAAGACGGTATGTACCATTTCGGTGATACATAGTCAGCTAAAAGATGCGGAAAAGGTAATTCAGATACTGACCAAGGAACTTCAAATGGATGAGGCTGCGGTGCGGAAGAAAGTGGAGAAGGTATCGTCGCGAGAGCAGGTAAAATCCAATGTGGCCAAGGAAGTCGGTGACCGTATTCGCGAATATGAACTTGCTGGTGTGAAAGTGGACGAAGATTACAAGCGTTATTATCCATTTAATGAGCTGGCATCTAAGGTGCTTGGATTTACAGGCGGTGACAATCAGGGAATTATTGGGCTGGAGGTTAAATACGAGGAGTATTTAAAAGGGCAGAACGGAACCATTTTGACAACTACAGATGCAAGAGGTATTGAACTGGAAGGCATTGCAGAAGAACGTTTAGAACCGATTGCAGGTAACACATTGCAATTAAGTCTGGATTACAATATTCAGAAATATGCACAGCAGGCGGCAGAAAAGGTGATGCAGGAAAAAGAGGCTGACAAGGTTTCCCTGCTTGTTATGAATCCGCAAAACGGAGAAGTGCTTGCGATGGTCAATGTTCCGGAGTTCAATCTGAATGAGCCGTTTTCTCTGGAAACCATGAAACTGGAGGAAGCACCTGCAGATGATGAGGCAAAACAGGATATGCTAAACCAAATGTGGAGAAATGCATGTATCAATGATACGTATGAGCCGGGTTCGACTTTTAAGACATTTACCACGGCAGCATGCTTGGAGGCCGGCGTTCTAAACTTAAGTGACGGCTTTTATTGTCCCGGATACCGTATGGTGGAAGACCGTAGAATCCGGTGTCATAAGGTGGGAGGACACGGCTCGGAAACATTTGTACAGGGTATACAGAATTCCTGTAATCCGGTGTTTATTGATATCGGACTTCGCCTTGGAGTGGAGCGATTTTATGAATACTTCAAGAAATTCGGACTTATGGATAAGACGGGCATTGACCTTCCGGGGGAGGCGGGAACGATTATGCACAAGCAGGGAAATGTAAAGTCGGTGGAACTGGCGACCATGTCCTTCGGACAGTCGTTTCAGATTACACCGATTCAGCTGGCAACGTCAGTCAGTTCTTATGTCAACGGCGGAAAGCGCGTAACTCCACACCTTGGACTTCGAGTTGTGAATAAAGAAGGTGAGGTTGTCAAGGAGTTTTCTTATAAAGAAGAGCAAGTGCTCTCGAAGGAAACCTCGGCGACGATGCAGGAACTTTTGGAAAGTGTAGTGTCTGAGGGCACCGGAAAAAATGCGTTTATTGAAGGGTATGAAATTGGTGGAAAG
The DNA here is from genome assembly GCA_045629665.1 of Faecalimonas sp. Lineage (GTDB taxonomy): Bacteria > Bacillota > Clostridia > Lachnospirales > Lachnospiraceae > Faecalimonas. The sequence goes on along the minus strand of JAZQRQ010000076.1, from coordinate 3,150 downwards.
ACAGCTACATCTCAGACTTTGCCGAGAAGTGCGAACAAATACATCTCCTCATTTGTCGGATTTGCACCGGCAGATGATCCGCAGGTTTTGGCGCTTGTTGTCATTCATAACCCAAAAGGCATATATTATGGAGGAACCATTGCAGCACCTGTCATTAGAACCGTTTTTGAGAATATACTACCATATCTGGGGATTGAAAAGACAGGCGAATCGTTGTATACTAATTAAGGTTGTAAGGAATAACAAAAGATATAAAGAGGTGTGTTATGGATTATAAAATTATATTACCGGTACTGCTGTCATTTGCCTTAAGCGTCATTATGGGGCCAGTTGTAATACCGATTCTTCGAAAGTTAAAAATGAAGCAGACAGAGCGTGAGGATGGTGTAAAATCGCACCTTAAGAAAGCCGGAACTCCGACCATGGGTGGTGTTATCATTCTGGCGAGTATCGTGGTGACTTCTCTGGTTTTTATAAAAGATTATCCGAAAATCATTCCGATTATGTTTGTGACAGTCGGATTTGGTCTCATTGGATTTTTAGACGACTATTTAAAGGTAGTAATGAAGCGCTCAGACGGACTTTTTCCGAAGCAGAAGATGGGGCTTCAGATACTGGTAACAGCAGTGTTTGCATTTTACATTGTAAAGGTTGCACAGGTTCCGCTCACGATGATGATTCCGTTTACAAACGGCAAGTATCTGGACTTAGGATTTTTGGCGATTCCAATGTTGTTTGTTGTAATTATCGGTACCGTAAATGGCGTGAATTTTACGGATGGTTTAGATGGGCTTGCTTCCAGCGTAACGGTTTTGGTAGCAACCTTCTTTACCGTGGTTGCCATTGGAACAAAGAGTGGCATCGAGCCGATTACATGTGCAGTTGTGGGGGCTCTTCTCGGGTTTTTATTATTTAATGTATATCCGGCCAGTGTATTCATGGGAGATACGGGTTCTTTGGCTCTTGGGGGATTTGTTGCATCCACAGCGTATATGCTTCAGATGCCATTGTTTATTGTGCTTGTGGGCATGATTTATCTGGTAGAAGTGTTATCGGTTATCATTCAGGTGACATATTTCAAGAAGACAGGCGGAAAGCGCATCTTCAAGATGGCGCCGATTCATCATCATTTTGAGCTGTGCGGATGGTCAGAGACCAGAGTTGTGGCAGTATTTTCGATTGCGACAGCAATTCTCTGCTTAGTTGCTTTGGCGGCTATGTAGAGATGAGTAGAAGGGGCGAGAGAGTATGAGCAAGAAAAAAGTGCTTGTGTTTGGTTCCGGAATCAGCGGAATCGGTGCATGCAGGTTATTGGAGCAGGTTGATAAAGATGTCATACTGTATGACGGGAATGCATCGCTTGATGCAGATAAAATAAGAGAACAGTTGGGAAATGTTTCCAAAGCAGAGGTTGTGCTTGGAGAACTTTCCGAAGAAATTATAGATAGTTTGGAACTCGTTGTTATGAGCCCGGGTGTTCCGACAGACCTTCCGATTGTGGAGTCTATGCGTGAAAAAGCAATTCCGATATGGGGCGAGATTGAACTTGCATATCATTATGGAAAGGGCGACGTACTGGCAATTACGGGAACCAATGGAAAGACGACTACAACGGCACTTCTCGGCGAGATTATGAAGAACTATAAAGAGAGTGTTTATGTAGTTGGCAATATTGGCAACCCGTACACTACGGTTGCACTTGATATGACCCGCGAAAGCATCGCGGTTGCAGAGGTGAGCAGTTTTCAATTAGAAACGATACATAGTTTCTGTCCGAAGGTCAGCGCAATCCTCAATATTACGCCGGACCATTTGAACCGCCATCATACGATGGAGAACTATATTGCGGCAAAAGAAGATATTGCAAAGAATCAGTCCGCCGATGATGTGTGCGTGCTCAATTACGAGGACAACGTAACTCGTAAATTTGGCGAAACATTGCAGTGTCAGGTTCTATATTTCAGCAGTCAGCGTAAACTAGAGAAAGGCATCTATTTGGATGGCGGCAATATCATTTACAAAAATGATGAGGAAATGCTTGTCTGTCATGTAGATGAGCTTCAGATTCTCGGCACACACAATCATGAGAATGTGATGGCAGCTTCCGCCATGGCACTTTCTTATGGAGTTCCGATTGAGGTTGTGAGAGATACCGTTAAGTCATTTGCGGGTGTGGCACATCGCATTGAATTCGTTTGTGAGAAGAATGGAGTTGCCTACTACAATGATTCCAAGGGGACGAATCCGGATGCTGCAATCAAAGGAATTCAGGCAATGAATCGAAAAACTCTTTTGATTGGCGGAGGATACGATAAGAATTCAGAATATGAAGAGTGGATACAAAGCTTTGACGGAAAAGTAAAACACTTAGTTTTACTTGGACAGACAAGAGAGAAGATAGCAGAGTCAGCAAGAAGAGTTGGCTTTGAAGATATTATTTTGGTAGATACGCTTGAGGAAGCTGTGCGTACATGTGCAGGACTTGCAACTCCGGGAGACGCAGTGCTGCTTTCGCCTGCCTGTGCAAGCTGGGGTATGTTCAAGAACTATGAAGAACGAGGAGATAAGTTTAAGGATTTTGTATTACAGTTAAGCCATGCACCAGCTGAATAAGCAGGCGTGCAAGCTGGCTTGCATAAGCATGCTTTGTTCTGCTGGTATATGGCGCACTGCCACAGCGAGAAGTAGCGCAGCGGATTCGAGCTGTCATGGCTTAACTGCCATAAAGTTAAATAAGAGGTGAATGGGTTGGCAAAACCAAAAAAGAGAAAGACCTTTGATTATGGTCTTTTGCTTGTCGTAATCGTGCTTATTATTGTAGGGTTATATATTTTGTACAGTACCAGTGCGTACAATGGGCAGAATAAGTTTCAGGATAAATTCTACTATCTGAAGAAACAGTTTTTTGCGACGTCGCTGGGACTTGCGTGTATGTATGCCATGGCGAATATCGATTATCACTTATGGCAAAGATTTGCTACGGGGGCATACATTCTGTCGTTGATTCTTTCATTGGCAGTATTGTTTATCGGTGATGAGTATAATGGGTCCAAAAGATGGTTGTCTTTTGGACCTTTGTCGTTTCAACCATCCGAATTTGCCAAACTTGCGGTCATTCTGTTCTTGGCGAGTATGATTGTAAAGCAGGGT
>JAZQRQ010000075.1:0-24514 GCA_045629665.1 Faecalimonas sp. | reverse complement strand
GGATTACAATGGTGCCTACTGTATTGAATCATTTCATCCGCTTGTGGTATGGTGGTATAAAAAGAATCATCCGCAAGTAATCAGAGGCCAATTATCTTGCTTTTTTAAAGGAAAAGAAAAGATTGTGACATATTTGCTGACCAATTTTATTACAAAACCAGATTTTATTGCCTATGACCACAACTATTACAATAATCTTTCCAGAAGAATATGTAGAAAATGGTATAAATCTTTGAGTGTGGCGTGGACGATCAAATCACAAGAAGAGCTGGATAGAGCAAAAGACGAATTTGACTTATTTATCTTTGAAGGATTTCGTCCTATTGACAATTAGATATTGCGAATATATAATAAGTGTACTAATACAATTAGTACAGTGTAAAAAGAAAGGAGTGTCGCAATGATTGTAATTGATTATCATGATAAACGTCCCATCTACGAGCAGATTATTGACCGTTTTCAAATGTTGATTCTAAATGGTGCTCTGGAACCGGACACTCAATTACCATCTGTTCGTTCACTTGCGATGGATTTGGCCATCAATGCGAATACTATTCAGCGGGCTTACAGTGAATTAGAACGTCGTGGTCTTATCTATTCTGTGAAAGGACGTGGCAATTTTGTTTCCGCACAGAAAGATGTGGTCAAGGAACAACAGGAATTATTGTTAGATGATTTACGTGCACAACTCAAGGTCTGTAAGGAATCCGGAATTGAATTCAATCAGGTATTAGATTGTGTGCGAGAGATATTTCAGGAGGTGAAAGTATGATTGAGTTAAAAAACGTAAGCAAATATTTTGGTGATATTGCTGCTGTGGACAATATCAGCTTAACGATTAAAGACGGCGTTGTTATGGGGCTCCTCGGAACAAACGGTGCAGGTAAAAGCACTCTTCTGCGCACGATGGCCGGAATCTTAAAACCGGAGCACGGAGAGATTCTGATTAACGGACAGCCGGTATGGAATAATCCGGATGCGAAAGCCTTGTTCTTCTATATATCGGATGACCAGTTTTATTTTCCGAATTCCACACCGAAAGAGTTTGGTTCTTTCTATAGCACTTACTACCCTAACTTTCATACAGAACGTTTCCATGAGCTGCTGAACAAAATTGATTTGCCTGCAAACAGAAAAATCCGCACGTTTTCAAAGGGCATGAAGAAACAACTTTCGATTTTAATAGGTATTTGTGCCGGAACACAATATCTGTTCTGCGACGAGACCTTTGATGGTTTGGACCCTGTAATGCGTCAGGCAATCAAAGCACTTTTTATTCAGGAAATGGAGGAACGAAACTTCACTCCTGTTATCGCATCTCACAATCTGAGGGAATTAGAGGATATCAGTGACCATATTGGTCTGCTTCACAAAGGCGGCGTATTACTTTCTCAGGACTTGGAAGATTTAAGATGTAATCTCACCAAAGTACAATGTGTACTTCCGGAAGAATATGACCAAAAGATTCAGGATGCACTGCTTGTTATGAAAATGCAGCGACACGGCAAATTGTTGACCATGACTGTTCGCGGTGAATCAGAGAAGGTGGTTGCTTGGCTCAACACACTGAATCCTGTTTACTGTGAATCAGTACCACTCACATTAGAAGAAATCTTTATCAGCGAAACGGAGGTGGCTGGATATGACATCAAGAGTCTCATTTCATAAGTTGTTGATTGAAACATTGCGCAGACATCTTGCGGCTGTGCTAATTGCGGTTCTAGCATTTTTTGTGCATGTGATTGCATTCTTTTTGAATATACAGAACATATTAAACGCACATGTAATTGTTGAGACTGAAACAAATGGAGTTACGACAACCCAATTAGAATATGCCATTGAGCGTATTAAAGAACTTTGCTCTCCAAATATGTGGAATGCCATCTTAGCTATGTTAATCGGCGTATATTTGGCTTTTGACTTTTTCAAATACATGCACTCTAAAAAGGAAACCGATTTCTATGAATCCATGCCGATTCGCAAACAGACATGGTTCAAAACCTTGTTGATTACAAGCATTGGAGTCTTTGCTGTACTCGCTACAGTTGCCATCGGTCTTGAACTTGCAATCGTATATGGAATTGGTTATGGTTCTTCAATCATTTTGCAAAACATGTTGTGGAGTCTTGTGTGCATGATTGGCATCTTCCTGGCATGCTGGACTACGACTGTTCTTACCATGATTATGACCGGACATCCGATTGTTGCCTTTTTAGGCTTGGGTGTATTTGTAAGCTATATTCCACTCATCATAAGCAATCTGATACCGCTTTATTCGAGTGAATTTTTGGATACCTATGTATACCGAGATATTAGTCCAAATTACTACTATTTCTCTCCGGTTACATTGGCATACAAAGCCTCACATCATTGGAATTATAATTCAGATGTATGGAATATTGGTGAGCATTGGACCTATCTTCTTGGCTGCTTTATATTTGCATTGGTTGTCGGTATCATTGCCTATCTTCTGTTCCTTCGCAGACCTTCTGAGACGGCAGGACGTGCGATGGCATTTGAGAGATTAAACGCTGTGATACGAATTCTAATTGTAATTCCAATCGCATTATATGCAGGTTTACTCTTAAATGAAATAGCTGCTTATGCTTCTTTCATATGGTTATTATTTGGATTGATATTTGTAGCATGTTTACTTCACGGTATCATAGAATGTATCTTCCAATTTGATATCAAGGCACTTGTGAGTAAGAAGCGACAACTTATGTTTACTGTCCTCTTCTGTCTTGGATTTGTGTTTGTGTTTTGGGCAGATATTTTCCAATACGATAAATACATGCCGGATGCGCAGGAAGTGAAATCTGTTCAAATTGACACCTACCTTTTTGATGATAATGCGAAAGGTGGTTGGGATGAACATAAAGACTGGCTAACCGGAGAAACTGTAGATGATGCACTTGCTGTAATCAAAGATATCAGGCAACATTCCAAATCAACCGAAGATGCCACTTATACAAATGATTTTACAGTCACTTATGAACTCAAGAACGGAACAGTGAAGCAAAGAAGGTATTCTTATTACGGAAATGAATTTCCGAAAAGCCTCGACAAACTCTCTGCCACGGAGGATTTTAAAGATGATTTTTGTGTTCTATATCATTTAGACGATTTGGACATTACTTCTATTTCCGTTGCAAATGGTCCGGAATACTTCGAACTAAATGACATGACAGATGAACAGAAAAAAGAACTCTGTGAAATTTATCTAAAAGAATACACGGAATTTACGATTACAGAGTGTCTTTCAAAACAGGCTGTGTTTGAGTTGATTGTGGAATATCCGGTTGAAGGTAAGAAACACACCTACTCTGACCGTTATAAAGTGTTCGCTGATTTTGCAGAGACAATATCCTATTTGGAGAAGTATAACGTGGCCAGATTTGCAGATTCGCAAAATATTAAATTGGAGAATTTAGAAATATATTCCGACAAATTCGGAGCTGTAGACCAGCAATATATCAGCGATGAAGAACAATTGAATAAATTGAAACAATATATGATTTTGGGTGATTTCATGCATTATCATCTGGATTATGGCAAAGATTATGTATCTTGTACTCTGCGCTATGTTTTGGATGGAAGCACACGCTATATGGATGTCTATTTAAAAACAACTGATATATCCAAAGTACTGAACAAGTAACGCTGTGGGGATTCATTTCCCCACAGTTTTTATTTGACAGAAAATGTTCTATTCGTTACAATTTCTCTTAGGATTGCACAAAGGAGAAAAAATTTGAAATGGATAGACAGACAGAGAAACGTCGCAGAAAACGACGCCGAAAAACACGCCGATTGATAAAACGCTTGCTTCGAATATCAGTGGTTCTGATACCGATTATTATACTCGCATTTTTGGCAACATTAATATTCGGCAAGAATAAAGAGGATAAACCAAAAAAAGATGCTGTGGAAACGCTTGCACCGATAGAGATTCAAAAAGAAGAACCGGAACCAATTACCGCTTCTATTTTAACCGGCGGCGATATTATCATGCATGATCCGTTCCTTACTTCTAACTATTATTTAAAAGAAGACGGTACGTTTGATTACAATGATATTTTTAAATATATTAAGGGGCACTACAATGCGTCGGATTTAACCATTCTCAATCTGGAATCCACAATTTCCGACGGGAATTACAAAGGGTACCCGAGATTTCGTGCTCCGGCCGCGATTGCCACTGCTCTTGCACAGAATGGAACGGATATCTGCCAGCTTGCAAACAATCATATTTATGACAATTATGACGCAGGCTTCAATATGACTGTAAATGCAGTCGAAGCAAATGCTATGAAATACATGGGTGTTCGAAAATCTGTTTCCGAAAAGACCTATATGATACAGGAAATCAATGGAATTAAGGTTGGATTCTTTAACTATGTATTTGATACAGGTGCAAAAGAAGGCAAAGATGTGTCCATTAATTCGATTCCGGTAAATAACGCAACTGCCCCTCTTATCAATACATTTAACTATGGAAACACACAGAAGCTCTATGATGATATTCAGGTAGGCCTTAATGAAATGAAGGAAGCCGGTGTCGAATACACCATCGCATATATTCATTGGGGTGTGGAATATGAGACAACAGAGAATGCAAGACAACAAAAAATTGCGCAGCAATTATGTGAACTTGGAATCAATGCTTTAATTGGTGGGCATCCGCATGTGATTCAGCCGGTGGATTTGCTTATGAACGCAGCCGGTGATCATCAAATGCTCTGCATCTACTCTCTCGGAAATCATCTTTCGAATCAATACCGTGAGCGCATGGTAACAACAAAACCAACCGGTCACACGGAGGATGGATTGATGGTGAATCTGGTGTTGGAAAAGGCCGATGACGGCACAGTATCACTTGTGAAAGCAGACTTTATTCCTACATGGGTGTATCGCACACCAAATGAACCGGATGAAGGAAATCCTGAATTTTTCATTGTGCCGTTAGACAATCCGGATAAATTACTTAGGGATGTCAATTTGCCGGAATTAGCTAAGGATGTGGAGGAATCTTTGCAGCGAACCAATGAAATTATCGGTGCAGGAGTAGAAAAAGTACAAAACGCTCTTCCTCTTCGTTAAAGATAGGAATAAAAAAAACTGCGAGTTCAGTATCACACTGTTCTCGCAGTTTTCATGTTGTAAATTTTATTAACCTCTGTTTTGTGCGGCTACCAGACTTTCACCACAGTAAATTTTACGAAGCTTTGGTTTCTCAATTTTTCCGGTAGGATTACGCGGAATGTCTGCAAAGATAATCTTCTTCGGACGTTTGTATCTTGGCATTTTCATGCAGAATTTCTCGATATCCTCTTCTGTACACTCAAAGCCTTCTTTGATTTCAATAATCGCAGTTGCAATCTCACCTAAACGTTTGTCCGGAAGACCGATAACAGCAACGTCTTTTACGGCGTTATATTCGCGAATAAAGTCTTCAATCTGTACAGGGTAGAGATTCTCACCACCACTGATAATAACGTCTTTTTTACGGTCCACAAGGAAAATAAAGCCATCTTCATCCTCTTGTGCCATATCACCGGTGTATAACCATCCTTCTTCATCCATAACATCTGCGGTTGCCTTTGGATCACGATAGTAACATGTCATAACGCCAGGTCCGAATACCGCCAATTCACCGACTTCACCTTTGGCAACTTCATTTCTGTGTTCATCTACGATCTTTGTCTTCCATCCATAGCCTGCTTTACCGATGGCACCAACTTTATGAATGTTTTCCACACCAAGATGCACACAACCAGGTCCGATTGATTCACTGAGACCGTAGTTGGTATCATATTGATGATTTGGGAAATATGCCTTCCAACGCTTAATTAAGCTTGGTGGAACAGGCTGAGCACCGATGTGCATCAGTCTCCACTGGTCTAATTCATAATCTTCTAACTTGATATCACCGCGGTCAAGTGCATCCAAAATATCCTGTGCCCACGGAACCAAAAGCCATACAATTGTACAGTGCTCTTCTGAAGCAGTTCTGATAATTGTCTCAGGATTCGTTCCTTTTAAAAGTACTGCTTTTCCACCTTCCAAGAAGCTACCAAACCAGTGCATTTTTGCACCTGTATGATACAGCGGTGGAATGCACAAGAACACATCATCCTTTGTAGTGCTGTGATGGTTCTGCTCTACCTTACAAGCATGCATAAGGCTTGTATGGTTATGTAAAATAGCCTTCGGAAAACCGGTTGTTCCTGAAGAAAAATAAATTGCTGCATCGTCTTCGTCGGTGAGACGAATCATCGGTGACTGGCTGGAGCAGTTCATCGTCTGCGACAGATAATCCTCCGCATAGATTGGTGTATGTTCGCCAACGAAGAATAACAGACGGTTTGTCATAATCTCATCCGCAATCTCCTCTACACGTCCGATAAATTCCGGTCCAAATACCAAGATGTCTGCCTCGGCAAGTTCCACACAGTATTTGATTTCATCTGCAGAATAACGGAAATTAAGTGGGACTGCAAGCGCTCCTGTTTTCAAAATACCAAAATAAATCGGCAGCCATTCCAAGCAATTCATCAAAAGAATTGCAACCTTATCTCCCTTTTTGATACCTCTTTGGATTAACAGGTTTGCAAAACGGTTTGCTTTCTCGTTAAATACATTCCATGTAATTTCACGGCGATAATACGATGGTGAATTCGATTCTATCAATTCGTATTCCTTCCATGTTACTCTTCTGTTGTCTTTTATCTCAGGGTTTACCTCTACAAGACAAACCTCATCTCCATATAATTTACAATTTCGCTCTAAGATTTCTGTAATCGGCATTTTAATACCTCTCTCTTTCTCTTTTTGACTTTAACGCGTCAACGTATGAAACATTATAACACAGTACATTCAAAAAAGGAAGACGAATCTTCCTTTTTTTGTTACTTTATTTATAATCCAAGCACGCTCTCTCAGTCACATAAGGTCTTACGTATGTATCTGCCACATATACATGGTCAGGATGTTTTGCATAAACTGCAATATCCTCTGCTTTTTCTAATGTTGTCACAAGTGCAATATCATGTGTACTTGATGGAATTGGGTTCTCCACGAATTCTACAGTCAAGAGTCCAGGTATTTTCCCAACAAGTGCGGCAAGATTCTCTGCCATTGCTTTTTTGAGAGCTTCTTTTTGTCCTTCCTCTATTTCAGGTTTGAATTTCCACATAACAATATGATGTACCATAACTTTCGTTCTCCTCATAATTTTAATCAAACATGTTCTTATATTAACAGTTACTTCCAAATTTGTAAAGCAATCTTCTACGAAGATTTCATTTCATTCCAAAGTGTAAATCCTAGAATTAACGCGCCGCCAATAGCTTGCAATACTGTCATTGTCTCTCCTAACAAGGTCACAGATATCAGTATAGCAACCAACGGATCAATATAACTTAAGATAGCGACCTTTTGTCCCGTCAATTCTTTGAGCGAAGAAAAATAGAGACAGTATGTGATTCCGGTATGTATGATTCCGACAACCAATAAGCAGCCCCATCCAAGTCCGTCGAGTAAGTCGAGGTTTACCCCACTTGTTGCAGCAACGTATGGAACTAAAATAATAATTGCTGCAACGAATTGTAAAAATGTACGATGAAGTCCCTCTACACCTTTGATAAATTTATTTATGAGGATAACCGTGGCGTAGAACATTGCAGCGCCAAGGCCGAATAAGATACCAATCATGTGGGTTCCGGATTCTCCTACATCACCGATTCCTGTAATCATCACAATTCCTAATGTTGACATAACGAAGCAGATAATCTGTTTTGATGTCAATTTTTCTTTAAACAGAAACGGACAAACTAACGTCACAATGACCGGCGCAAAATAGTAACTCAATGTTGCAACAGAAACTGTCGTATATTTGTATGCTTCAAACAGTAAGATCCAGTTAATGCCCATCGCCATACCTGACACTAATAACAACGGAACCTCTTTTTTGATATTTCGAAAAGGTATTTTGTGTCCTGTTATTAATAAATATAACCCAATCATGATGGCCGCCATAATGGCTCGATATAGCGCTAATTCTCCTGATGAAACTGCGATATGTCGTACAAATAATCCCAATGTACCAAAGATGGCCATAGAGATAATTAACATAAGTCGTGCAGTCTTTTGTTTATTCATAAATCTTCTCCTGTTTATCTATAAATCTTTTTACGTTGTTGTTTCGCTGCAATTCTTATATAAAGCTTAGTAGGAATAAATCTTGCAAGAACCACTAATGCCTTCATTTTGAATGCTGGCACAATGGTAATCTTCTTCTTGAACATTTGCGTAATTGCATAATTCGCACAATAATATGCTGAAATTCCTTTAAGTGCAAACTCTACATTTGCAACTTTGTTAAACTCTGTATCGACAGGTCCCGGACATAGACAACCTACATAAACATCACTGTGTCTGCGGCGCAATTCTTCTGCCAATCCGCGTGTATAACTTGTTACATATGCTTTTGTTGCATAGTATGTGGACATATATGGCCCTGCCGGAAGAAGTCCTGCAGAAGATGCAATATTTAAAACATAGCCCTTATTCTTCTCTACCATCTTGTCTAACACCATTTTTGCAAGTAAATGCATTGCTTTGACATTCAAATCAATCATATTGAGTTCCGTTTCTGTCTCAATGGTTAATGTTTCACCGCAGTATCCAAAACCTGCATTGTTAATAAATACATCTATTTCAACAGAATCTAATTCCTGCATCATTCGTTTGCATTCATCCATATCAGATAAATCTGCTGACAATATGATGCATTCTGTATTCAGCTCATGTGCTAACTTTTCTAAACGTTCTTTTCTTCTCGCTACAAGTACCAGCGGATATCCTTCTTTTGCAAGACGTTTTGCAAACTCTGTTCCAATTCCGGAACTTGCTCCTGTGATTACCGCATATCCTTTTTTCATATATAAGTTCTCCCTCCATTACTTATGATATGGTTCGTTATTGATTATTCTGTAACTTCGATATATTTGTTCTAGCAGTACTACCCTCATCAATTGATGTGGAAATGTCATCTTTGAAAAGCTCAATGCAAAATTCGATTTTTCCAGAACTTCTTTTCCAAGTCCAATTGACCCGCCAATCACGAATATAATATGGCTTGTCCCCTGCACACCGAGTTTATCAATCTTATCCGCTAATTCTTCAGAAGATAATTGCTTGCCATTGATTTCCAGTGTAATAACAAAGGCATCATCCTTGATATATTTTAGTATCCGATCTGCCTCTTTGGAACGAATACTCTCTTCCACCACTTCGCTTGCATTATCTGGTGTCTTCTCATCTGCCACTTCGATAATTTCCAATTTGCAATATTTACTCAAGCGTTTACTGTATTCAGCAATCGCATCTTTTAAATACTTCTCTTTTATCTTTCCAACAGTAACTACTGTAATCTTCATCTTCTAGTTCTCCATTTTACTTTATCCTATATAGAAATCCATAATCAGCATTGTGATAAAACCAAAGAGCAAAGAATATGTTGCCATTTGCTCATATCCGTGGCTGTGTGTTTCCGGTATCATTTCATCACTGACAACATAGATCATGGTTCCACCTGCAAATGCCAGTGCAAATGGTAAAATCGCCGTTGCAAGAGACACTGCCGTAAATCCAATCATAGTTCCTACTATTTCTATGATTCCCGTAAAACTCGCAATTAAAAATACGCGCCATTTGGAAACACCTGCCATGATAAGCGGTGATACAATAATCATACCTTCCGGAATATTTTGAAGTGCAATACCGACTGCAACCGTAATTGCATTTCCGATATTTTCACTTCCGAAACCTACGCCCGCCGCAATTCCTTCCGGTAAGTTATGTATCGCAATTGCCATGACAAACAACATAACTTTATTGATGGAATGCTGAGACTCCGCGTGCGTTTCTTGATCCATCCCCGTGATGCGATGCAAATGAGGAGTGATTTTATCCGCAAAATTCAAAAAAACGGCGCCTGTCAATATACCAACTGCTGTAATCCAAATATTTCCTTCCTCCAAAGAAGGCAGAATAAGGCCTAACACTGCCGCTGCAAGCATAATTCCACCCGCAAATCCTAATATCGCATCATTGAATTTGTGTGGAACCTTCTGAAATATAAAACCTATTAAAACGCCTACAATGGTTGCTCCGCCCACACCGAAGGCTGTTAACATTGCCAATTGCATTTTTAATCCTCCTGTATAAAAATCTCGGTATTACATTATATCATAAAACATAGAATTTGTGACATAGAATTCAAAAAGGGACAAGGTAAATTTTGTTTTTACTCTGTCCCTTAACATCATATAAAATTATTTATTGCTCAGATATTCATGAATACCTTTTGCACCTGCTTTTCCTGCACCCATTGCAAGAATAACCGTTGCTGCACCTGTTACGGCATCTCCACCGGCATACACGCCTTCTTTGGTTGTCTTACCTGTCTCTTCATCCGCAACGATACATTTCCATTTGTTTACTTCCAAACCTTCTGTTGTTGAAGAAATCAGTGGGTTTGGTGAAGTACCTAGTGACATGATAACTGTATCAAGTTCCATCTCGAACTCAGAACCTTCTTGGGCTACAGGACGTCTTCTTCCTGATGCATCCGGTTCTCCAAGTGCCATCTTCACGCACTTCATTCCTTTTACATATCCGTTATCATCAACTAAGATTTCTGTTGGATTTGTCAACAAATCAAAGATTACACCTTCTTCTTTTGCGTGGTGAACTTCTTCCACACGTGCAGGAAGTTCTTCTTCGCTACGACGATAAACGATATGTACATCTGCACCAAGACGAAGTGCTGTTCTTGCAGCGTCCATTGCTACGTTACCACCGCCTACAACAGCAACTTTTGTTCCTGCAGCGATTGGAGTGTCATAAGAAGCATCAAATGCTTTCATAAGATTGTTACGTGTCAAATATTCGTTTGCTGAAAATACACCGTTTGCGTTCTCACCAGGAATTCCCATGAATTTTGGAAGTCCTGCTCCGGAGCCGATAAATACAGCCTCAAAGCCTTCATCTTCAATTAACTGGTCAATTGTAGTTGATTTACCGATAACAACGTTAGTCTCAAATTTCACGCCAAGTTCTTTTACTTTGTCGATTTCTTTTGCTACAACTTTTTGTTTTGGCAAACGGAATTCAGGGATACCATATACAAGTACACCGCCGAGCTCATGTAATGCTTCGAATACAGTTACATCATATCCCATTTTTGCCAAATCACCTGCACAGGTAAGACCTGCTGGGCCGGAACCGATAACTGCAACCTTATGTCCGTTGGTTGCTTCGGCTTTTTCAGGTTTAATATCATTTTCCAATGCGTAATCTGCAACGAATCTCTCTAATTTACCGATAGATACCGGTTCACCTTTGATTCCACGAATACATTTTCCTTCACACTGAGACTCTTGTGGGCAAACACGTCCGCAAACAGCCGGAAGTGCGGAAGATTTACCGATAATCTTATATGCTTCTTCAAAATTACCTTCTTTTACTTCGTGAATGAATGCAGGAATATTGATAGAAACAGGACATCCCTCAATACATTTTGCGTTTTTACAGTTGATACATCTGGAAGCTTCTTCCATAGCCTCTTCTTTGTTGTATCCGTAACATACTTCTTCAAAGTTCTTTGCACGAACTGCCGGATCTTGTTCTCTTACAGGAACTTTCTTTAATACATCAGCCATTATTCGTCACCTCCACAATGTCCACATCCACCGTGATGTGTGTCGCCTTCTTGTACTTTCAATAATGCACGACCTTCTTTTGATTTGTACATCTGTTGTCTCTTCATTGCCTGATCAAAGTCAACCAAATGTCCATCAAATTCAGGTCCGTCTACACATGCAAACTTCACTTCATTTCCAACTTGGAGACGACATGCTCCGCACATACCGGTACCGTCAACCATGATTGGATTCATACTAACAATGGTAGGAATCTCTAATTTCTTTGTAGTGAGGCATGCGAATTTCATCATAATCATAGGTCCGATTGCAACGCAAAGGTCATATTTTTTGCCTTCTTCGTTTACCAATTGCTCAATCTTTGTTGTAACCAATCCGGCGTGACCGTAAGAACCATCGTCTGTACATGGATAATAATTACCTGCAACTGCTTTCATCTCTTCTTCAAGAATTAATAAATCTTTTGTCTTAGAACCAACGATAACGTCTGCCTTTACTCCATGTTCATGTAACCATTTCACCTGTGGATACACCGGAGCTGCTCCAACACCGCCGGCAACAAAAAGAATTTTCTTCTTTTTGAGTTCTTCGATATCTTCATTTACAAATTCAGAAGGGCATCCCAGAGGTCCTACAAAATCTCTAAAGTAATCTCCTTCTTTTAAATGTGCCATCTTCTCTGTTGATGCACCGATTGTCTGCAGAACAATTGTAACAGTACCTGCTTCTCTGTCATAATCACAGATGGTAAGAGGAACTCGCTCTCCCTTCTCATCAATCTTAACAATGACAAACTGACCAGGTTCACAATGTTTTGCTACTCTTGGTGCTTCTACATCCATAAGATAGATTTTATCTGCTAATAGTTTTGCTTTTGTAATCTTATACATGTTATGCCTCCTATTCTTTCTCTCTCATTAAGCTTTTAATTATGATAACTCTACTTTTTTTAAAAATCAACACTTTAACGCACTGTTTCAACACAGTTGTTCATCAACATGGCAATTGTCATTGGACCAACTCCACCCGGAACCGGCGTGATTGCACTGACTTTATCTACCACATCATCAAAATCAACATCTCCGCACAACTTGTTGTTTTCATTTCTGTGAATGCCCACATCAATAACAACTGCACCTTCTTTGACATAGTCTGCAGTGACAAATTTTGGTTTCCCAATTGCTGCAATCAGGATGTCTGCACGTTTCGTGATTTCTTTTAAATCTTTTGTACGTGAATGGGTAATGGTTACTGTACCATTCTCTCGAAGCAAGAGAAGTGCCATAGGTTTACCCACAATGTTGCTTCTTCCGATAACCACGCATTCCTTGCCTTCGATTTCAATATTGGAACGTTTCAAAAGTTGAATCACACCTGCCGGTGTACATGGCAAAAATCCTTTGCTTCCGATACACATATTTCCGACGGTTTCCGGGTGGAAGCCATCCACATCTTTTTCCGGTGCAATTGCCTTTATCACTGCCTCTTCATCAATGTGTTTTGGTAACGGAAGTTGTACCAAAATACCATTTACCATCTCATTGTGATTCAGTTCATCAATGATTGTAAGAAGTTCTTCCTGTGAAATATTTTCCTGAAGTTCATATGCAAGAGATTCGATTCCAATATATGCACAAGCTTTCTTTTTATTGTTCACATACACAGAAGATGCAGGGTCAGTTCCTACTTGAATCACTGCAAGGCAAGGAACGATTCCTTTTTCTTTTAATGTTGCTACTTCTGCTTTTAATTCATCTTTAATCTGTGTGGAAATAAGTTTTCCATCTATTAAATGCGTCATAATCTTCTCCTAGAACAATCCTGTGATTACACCGTCTTCATTTACATCGATACCGTTTGCCGCAGGTACCTTTGGAAGTCCAGGCATGGTCATAATTGCACCTGTGAGAGCAACTACAAATCCAGCGCCTGCATTTACATATACTTCGCGAATATGTATCTTGAAGTTTGTCGGTCTGCCAAGCAATGTTGCGTCATCAGACAATGAATATTGATTCTTCGCCATACAGATTGGAAGGTTGCCATAGCCCGTGTCTGTAATCTTCGCAAGCTGTTTTTCGGCTGCCGGAGCGAACTCTACGCCGTCTGCGCCATAGATTTCTTTTGCAATCGTCTCAATCTTTTCTTTCAATGATAATTCATCTTCATAGATTGGTTTAAAATTGCTTTCTTTTGTTTCTAATGTATGAAGGACTTTCTCAGCTAAAGCAACACCGCCTTCGCCGCCTTTTGCCCACACCTCTGAAAGTGCGAATTCACATCCTCTCTCTTCACAGAAGTTTTTGATAAATTCATATTCTGCTTCTGTGTCAGTCACAAATGAATTGAGTGTTACAACACATGGAACTCCGAATTTCTGAACATTTTCAATGTGTTTCTCTAAGTTTACAATACCTTTTGCAAGTGCTTCTAAATTTTCTTCGTTCAAATCTTTCTTTGCAACACCGCCATTATATTTCAGTGCGCGAACTGTTGCAACGAGAACAACTGCATCTGGTTTTAATCCACTCATTCTGCACTTGATATCCATGAATTTTTCAGCACCGAGGTCAGCACCGAAGCCTGCTTCTGTAATAGCAATATCCGCTAATTTAAGCGCCATCTTTGTTGCAATAACACTGTTACATCCATGTGCAATATTTGCAAACGGTCCACCGTGAACCAATGCCGGTGTATGTTCTAATGTTTGAATTAAGTTTGGTTTAATTGCATCTTTTAAAAGTGCTGTCATAGCACCTGTTGCATTTAATTCATCTGCTGTTACAGGCTCCCCTGCAAAATTATATGCAACAACAATCTTTCCAAGTCTTGCTTTCAAATCTTTGATATCACTTGCAAGACAGAGTATTGCCATGATTTCTGATGCAACTGTGATTACGAAATGGTCTTCACGCACCATACCGTCCATCTTGTTTCCAAGTCCCACAACAATATTTCTGAGAACACGGTCATTCATGTCCAGACAACGTTTCCATACAATTTGTCTTGGATCAATTTGAAGTTCATTTCCCTGTTGAATGTGGTTGTCTAACATTGCCGCTAACAAGTTGTTTGCAGATGTAATTGCGTGGAAATCTCCTGTAAAGTGAAGATTCAAATCTTCCATCGGAACAACCTGCGCGTATCCGCCACCTGCTGCTCCTCCTTTTACACCAAAACATGGGCCAAGAGATGGCTCACGAAGTGCGATGATTGCTTTCTTATTTAATTTCGCCATTGCCTGTCCAAGTCCAACGGATGTTGTTGTCTTACCTTCTCCTGCCGGTGTTGGATTGATTGCTGTTACGAGAACCAGTTTTCCGTTTGGACGATCTTTAATCTCTTCCCAAAGTTCATCGGTTAATTTTGCTTTGTACTTTCCGTATAACTCTAAATTTTCTTCCTGAATACCAATACTTGCTGCAACCTCTTTGATGGGTGCCATTACCGCTTCCTGTGCGATTTGAATGTCTGTTTTCATGTTAAGTCCTCCTCGTGTTTCCTTTGTATTTATACATATTCGTCAATATACTGCTCGAATTCTTCCATAGACATTAATACTTTTCTCGGTTTGGTACCTTCCTCTTCGCCGACAACACCTGCTTCACAGAGCTGATCCATGATTCTTGCCGCACGGTTAAATCCGATTTTAAATTTTCTCTGCAACATACCGATAGAACCTTTATCACTCTCTATCACAAATTTTCCTGCGTAGATAAAGTACTCATCTCTGTCATCAGCATCACTTCCACCGATGGAAGGTGCTCCTCCTGTCGGCGCTGAGTTGATGTGTTTGGTGATTTCTTCATTATATGTAACGCCATCCGCCTGATTGATTAAAAAGTCAACTACCGCCTGTACTTCCGAATCCGATACAAATGTACCTTGTACACGTGCAGGTTTCGGATAACCTGCCGGATAGAATAACATATCACCTTTTCCAAGCAATTTTTCCGCACCATTCATATCAATAATGGTTCTGGAATCCACGCCAGAAGAAACTGCAAATGCTACTCTTGATGGCATATTTGCCTTAATCAGACCTGTGATAACATTTACGGATGGACGCTGTGTTGCAACTACCAAGTGAATGCCACAAGCTCTTGCGAGCTGTGCCAAACGACAGATGGCATCTTCCACTTCGCCCGGTGCAACCATCATAAGGTCTGCAAGCTCGTCCACCACAATTACAATCTGTGGTAATTTTTGCGGTTTGTTTTCATCTTCAATATCTTCAATTGTCTCTACCTTTGCATTGTATCCTTTTAAATCACGGACGTTATATTCTGCAAACAACTGGTAACGCCTTGTCATCTCTGCAACTGCCCAGTTAAGTGCTCCTGCCGCCTTTTTCGGATCAGTCACAACCGGAATTAACAAATGTGGAATTCCGTTATAAACTTTTAGTTCAACCACCTTCGGGTCAATCATAATCAGCTTCACTTCATCCGGACTAGCTTTGTACAGAATACTCATAATCAAGGTGTTGATACAAACAGATTTACCGGAACCGGTCGCTCCTGCAATTAAAACATGAGGCATCTTTGCAATATCTGCAACAACAACCTTTCCTGCAATATCACGTCCAACGGCAAATGCAAGTTTGGATGGATGAGATTTAAACTCTGTGGATTCAAGCAAATCTCGAAGCATAACTGCTGTATTTTCCTTGTTCGGAACCTCAATACCAACGGCTGCTTTTCCCGGTATCGGTGCTTCAATACGAATATCTGAGGCTGCGAGATTGAGTTTAATATCATCTGCTAATCCGACAATCTTACTAACCTTTACACCCTGTTCCGGCTGCAATTCATATCTGGTAACCGAAGGTCCGCAGCTTACATTTGTCACGGTAACATTTACATTAAAGTTCTGCAATGTCTGCTCCAGTTTCATTGCCGTCTCACGTAAATGTGCATCGGAATCTCCGCCTGTTGCACGTCCTCTTGTCAACAGATTCATTGGTGGGAACTTGTATGCTTTCTTAGGCTTCGCAGCTTTTATATTAATTTCATTTTCAACATTAATCGCTTCATTTGCCGCCGATTCGCGACTTTCAATCGTACTTCTGCGTTTGCGCGTCACTGCGTCTTCTTTCGAAACTGCATCTGGAAGCACCTGCTCCGGTTGATCATAATGTTGTTCATGTGTTGCTTCTGTTGCAACATCTTCAATTGGTGTTGCGCGCTTAATAACGATATCCTCCGGTTTTGTTGGTTTAAACAACGAATCCGATGATTCCGGCGGCGTAATTTCATGAATATCCGATGGGTCCTTCGCTAAGGTCGTGTTGAATGAAACACCGGAAACAACTTTGTCTTTCCGCTTCACTTCCAGCTGTTCCTGATCATTTTGTTGTGCTTTTTCTGCCGCACGTTTCTCGCGTTGTTCAGCCGCTCTTTCTTTTGCGTTATGATATGCTTTTTCGCTTTCGTTCTTTACAGCTCCAACAAATGATTTACCTGTGAGAAGTACAAAACAAATAATGCATATTAAAATTACAACAATATATGTACCAACCAGACCGATTGCAGGAACCAATAGTTTTATAATTGCTGCACCACAGATTCCGCCTCCGTCTTTATGTAAACTTGATAATTCATACATAAATTTCAAATCTTTTTTATCACCATATATAATCAATTGAAACAAAGTACAAAACATTAGGAATAAACCAAATACAGCGCCCGATTTGATATACGCCTGCGATTTTCCTTTGTTCTGACTGAGAAAAGAAATTCCGACAAAGCACATAATTGGTGCAATGTATGCCAAAAATCCAAATGTTCCAAACAAAAATGATGCAAATGCATCTCCAATGAATCCTCCAATTCCAAAAAGGCTGATTTGTAAAAAGATGCAGATTGCCAAGGAAACTAATATAATAATTTCATTCCTTATAAAATTTTGATTCTTTGTATTGTTATCTTTTGCCGTGCGCTTTGTCTGAGTGGCCGGCTTTGTATTTTTTCTTTTACGTTTTTTCGATGTCGCCATGAGAATCCCCCTTGTCTCTTAACTATACTATTATACCATTATTGGAAACTCATGTCACCACTAATTTTGTTTAAATTGTGTGATGTTTTCTAGAGAAATTTTTGTTTTATCAGTTTGTTATGAGTAATTTTGGGTCTATGCAATATCTTATTTGTGTCAGACCCATTTTTCAAGTTTCTGGGGTAATTTACGCTTGATTAGAAACCCTTTTGGATCTATAGGGATTTTTTATGCTCTGAAACCCATGATTTTTAGAATTTGTGGGTCTACAAACAATCTTTGTCTACATAGACCCAATGCTTTACTCAATTAGTGTTATCTCTTTGAAAAAAAGGCGAAATTGGGTCTGACGCCATGATAATTTTCTATAGGCCCAACATAATCTACAAAAAATAATTTTCAACAATCTTCTCTATGGTTTCTGCTGTTAAAGGATGTTCTTTGGTTTCATATGTAGTAATGAGTTGAAACGATGGAATAATACCGTGATTTGTGTACAATTGCAGTTTGGCGTATGCATTTTTTGAATATGTTGGATTGTCCATCAATCCAAAATGCTCCCAATAGAAGACTTCTCCTGTTTTTGGGTGTCGAATGGTAAAGTCCGGATATAAGGTTGTTTCACCTAATGTCAATGCACATTCATATCTAAAAGGAATTTTATGAATGTACAGAATCATATCAATCATAGATTCCGATTTGGATCTAACAAATACACCTGAACTTCCTTTATGTACAAGTTGTTCCGGATAATTCGGATTATTTTCATATTCTGTTTTTGACCATGTGGATAATTCTTCCGATAATGGTGAGAAATAAGGTGTTAGAAGATTTTTGTATTCAGAATCATCAGTAAGTAGTCTTTCAGATTTCCCGTGAAAAGAGCTGTGACGAAGATAAAATTGTATAGCTTTCTTTTCGTTTTCTAAATCTTCAAGTAGTAAGGATAAATATTTTTTTCTGGCTAATTGTTCTGCAAGTTGCTTATTTGCTTTGGGAATATAAATCTTCTTGTGACCATCGCTTTGATACCATTTTTGATATTCTCCATTCTGAGAACAGACAAGTTTGCCGGGAGGCAAAAGTTTGAGTTGTTCTTTGATAGAACTGATTTGTTTGTTGAGCATATTCTGCTCGGCTATTGCACTTTCGTAAATCGTAATTATTTCCCCTTTCTTTAATTTTTGTAAATAGATTAAAACATATTCACAGGGCGTTTGCAAGTGTTAAATTGCAAACTTTACCCCTTGGTCTTTATCAATTAAATCATGTAATTTCTTAAATGCATCTTTTATTCCGCCTACTTCATCAATAATTCCTTCTTTTACGGCTTCTTCTCCTTCAAGCATAGTGCCGACATCTTTTACAAGTTCAGTTGGGTTTAACATTAATTGCTCTACACGTTCTTTTGTAATACGAGAATGTGTGGAAATAAAATTTGTAATACGATCCTGCGTTTTGACCATATTCAAGTAACTTTGTTTTACACCTATAAACATTCCTGCTGAGCGCACCGGATGTACAACCATCGTCCCACTTGGAACGATGAAGGAATAAGTTGTTGCAACAGCAAGAGGACCTCCGATAGAGTGGCTACCTCCAAGCACTAAAGATACAGTTGGTTTGCTTAAGGATGCAATCATCTCTGCAATTGCAAGACCTGCTTCAACATCTCCACCAAGAGTATTTAACAAGAATAATGCCCCCTGAATTTCGTCGTTTTCTTCTACTTCGGCAAGTTGTGGCAGTAAATGATCATATTTTGTGGATTTCGTATTGTTGTTTGCTGCTTCATGACCTTCTATTTCTCCAATAATAGTAAAGACCTTGATAGTATGATTTTGTTTTTGATTTGTTAGTTCTAGTGTTCCTGTCTCTTTTATTTCTTCGTTCTTTTCCATTTCCATAAATAGATACTTCCTTTTCGAGATATAACAGTAGTATTTCATGTTTTATGAAAATTATGAACAAAATTTGAGTATGTTGGGTCTATAGAAAATTAAAATAACGTCAGACCCAATTTTGTCTCTTTTTCAGAGAGATAACACTAATTTAGTAAAGCATCGGGTCTATGTAGACAAAGATTGTTTGCAGACCCACAAATACTCGAAATCATGGGTCCCAGAGTGAAATTTATTTCTATAGACCCAAGCAACTCTCGTAAAAACCATAAATCACTTGCGAATCACAACAAATTGGGTCTGAGACTTATTTTTTCCTCTATAGACCAAATAATAACGATCCGCCATCAAAAGAATACAAAAAATGGGTCTACAGAAGAAATACTTCTTCTATAGACCCAACTATTCACAAAATAGTGACTTAGCCAAACAAACTAATGTATGGTAACTCGCCCAAAAATTTATATACTCTCCAATGCCTGTTTTAAATCATCGATAATATCTTCGATATTCTCTGTTCCTACACTGAAACGAATCAAATCCGGCTGAACTCCAGCCTCTAACAGTTCCTGCTCATTCATCTGGCGATGAGTATGGCTTGCAGGATGAAGCACGCAACTTCTCGAATCCGCAACGTGTGTAACAATTGCAATCATCTTCAGTGCATCCATCATCTTCACGCAGGCATCTCTTCCACCCTTTACACCAAATGTGATTACACCACAGGTTCCATTAGGCATGTATTTTTGTGCCAAATCATAATATTTGTCGCCTTCAAGCGCCGGGCAATTCACCCATGCAACCTTTTCGTGACTCTGTAAGAATTTTGCAGCATTTACAGCATTCTCACAGTGTCTTGGCATTCTAAGGTGCAGTGTTTCAAGACCGAGATTCAATAAAAATGCATTCTGCGGAGACTGAATGGAACCTAAGTCTCTCATCATCTGTGAAGTTGCTTTTGTAATATAAGCACCTTTTCCAAAACGTTCTGTATATACAAGACCATGATATGTCTCATCCGGTGTAGTAAGTCCAGGGAACTTCTCAGCGTGAGCTTCCCAGTCAAAGTTACCACTGTCAACAATACATCCGCCCACTGCAGTCGCATGACCGTCCATATACTTTGTTGTGGAATGTGTAACAATATCTGCTCCCCATTCAAAAGGTCTGCAGTTGATTGGAGTTGCAAATGTATTGTCAACAATTAACGGAACGCCATGAGCATGTGCTACCTTTGCAAATTTTTCAATATCAAGAACATTGAGACCAGGATTGGCAATTGTCTCTCCAACTACTGCCTTTGTATTATCCTTGAACGCTGCATTCAATTCTTCCTCTGAAGCATCCGGATCCACAAATGTTGCCTCGATACCCATTTTACGAATTGTATGTGCGTATAAATTATATGTACCACCGTAAACAGCTGATGAACAAATAATATGATCTCCCGCCTCCGCAATGTTCATAATTGCATAAAAGTTTGCCGCCTGACCGGAAGATGTAAGCATTGCTGCCACGCCGCCCTCCATGTCACAAATCTTAGCAGCAACAGCATCGTTTGTCGGATTCTGAAGTCTTGTATAAAAATATCCGGAATCCTCCAAGTCGAACAATTTGCCCATTGCATCGCTGTTCTCATATTTAAAAGTTGTGCTCTGATAAATCGGAATTACACGCGGTTCCCCGTTCTTTGGTGTATATCCCGATTGAATACACTTTGTTTCTATTCTGTAATCACTCATCTGTCATACCTCCATCTATTTGTTCTTTCATTTCCCAAGGAATTCTTACTCATCCCAATTGTGATAGACTTCCTGCACATCGTCATCGTCTTCCAGAAGGTCTAATGTCTTTTGGATGTTTTTAAGATCCTTTTCATCTGTTAACTCCACATAGGTCTGAGGAATCATTGTAACCTCTGCACTTACCATTGGAATACCTGCTTCCTCTAATGCAAGACGTATATCACTGAATTCATTCGGATCTGTCAGAATCTCGTAGCTGTCTTCCTCTTCTATAAAATCCTCTGCCCCCGCATCAAGAGCTGTCATCATAAGCTCATCTGCGTCCAAGTCGCATTCTTCTTTATCTACAATGATTTGACCTTTTTTATCAAACATAAATGATACACATCCAGGTGTACCTACATTGCCGCTTCCCTTTGTAAACGCGTTGCGCACATTGGAGGCTGTACGATTCTTGTTATCTGTTAAGGCCTCAACAATAATTGCTGTTCCGTTTGGTCCGTATCCCTCATATGTAACATGTTCATAATTGGATGCATCGGCATCGCCTGCCGCTTTCTTGATACTTCTTTCAATGTTATCATTCGGCATGTTGTTTGCTTTTGCTTTTGCAATTACATCGCGCAGTCTGCTGTTATTAGCCGGGTCAGGTCCGCCGCCTTCTTTTACGGCTACCGCAAGTTCTCTACCAATTTTTGTAAAGATTTTACCCTTTGCGGCATCGTTCTTTTCCTTTTTATGTTTAATGTTCGCGAATTTTGAATGTCCTGACATTTTTCATACCTCTTTTCGTTTTCTCTAAAATACCCGTACATTTTAGCACTCTTTTTTCATTTTGTACAGTTCAAAAAGCATTGTTTTCCTACTATGTATGGAGTTCCAAACTGATTCTCAATGCTTCGTCTATCTTACACATTAATTTTTTGTCCACATGACAGATATAGTCTTTCAGTCGTTGTTTGTCAATTGTTCTGATCTGTTCCAATAAAACAACTGAATTTTTGACTAATTGATACTTTGTTGCATCTATTTCAATATGCGTCGGCAACTTCGCCTTGTTCATCTTAGAAGTGATTGCTGCACAGATAACAGTCGGGCTGTGTCGATTACCTACATCATTCTGAATAATCAGAACCGGACGGACACCGCCCTGTTCGGAACCAACTACCGGACTCAAATCTGCATAAAATATATCTCCTCTTTTAATCTGCACTTTCTTCACACTCCGATTAATTTAGATAACACCATTATTTCCATTTTTTTCGGATGTATTCTACTCAGTGCACTAATTTTTAAGCAAAATAATCAACTTGTTCTGCTATTTTACCATCACGTACATAGACACGTGGAATCCTTTTTCCTAAATCGCAGATAAATTCATAATTAAATCTGCCTGACAATTCACTCAAATCCTCAACGGTAATGACTTCATTGCCATCCCTTCCGATTAATGTCACATTATCGCCAAAACTAACCCCATCAATATCCGTGACATCAACCATGAATTGATCCATGCAGACGCGTCCGATAATCGGTGCTTTTTTTCCACGAATCAACACATACCCCGTATTGGACAGGTTTCTCGGATAACCATCTGCATATCCTACCGGTATTGTGGCAATTTTCATTTTTTTATCTGAAACATAAGTTCCTCCATAACTAATTGGAACTCCCGCTTCAATCTCTTTCACAAATGCAACATGACTTTTGAGCGCCATGGCAGGTTTTAATCTTACATTGTCTTTGTTTACTTCTTCTGAAGGATACAGCCCAAATGTGGATATTCCTGCACGTACCAAGTCTAAATGCGATTCAGGAACATCTATAATAGCAGCGCTGTTTGCGCAATGCTCATATTCAAATTCGACGCCTTTGCTCTTTAATTGATTCGTCATCCACACGAAATCACAGATTTGTTTTTGTGTAAAAGATTTATCACACTCGTCTGCTTTGGCAAAATGCGTAAAGATACCTTCCATACAGACATTTTTCATCGCACTGATTCTATGTATTGCCTCCACAGATTCTGTACTGGTATCGAACCCAAGTCTTGTCATGCCCGTATCCAGTTTGATGTGCATATATGCTGTCACACCTTCTCGTGCAGCCATCAGCGAAATTGCCTCCGCCATCTCTTCGGTGTAGACATTCATTCGGATATCATACTTCAACATCTCCATATATTGATCGGGAAATACACATCCAAGTACCAATACCGGTTTTATCATCCCCTCGCTCTTTAATACAACTGCTTCATCCAACGTTGCTACTGCATATCCCCATACATAATCCACATGCTCTAACATCTGTGCAATCTGAACTGCACCATGTCCGTAAGCATCCGCTTTAATCACAGCTATAATCTTTGTGTTCTCGTTTAAGTTTTGTTTCATGCGCTCCATGTTAGATGCGATAGCGTCCAAATCAATCCGAGCATATACTCTGCTATATGTTTTCACACAATTCACCTCATGTTTTATAATCTATTCTTTAAAAAATGTGTAGGACGGTATTCTCCTACACATTTCCATGCTATTCTTCCGAAAGATTCCGGCCTTGATGACCGATTCTGTATGAAAGACTCATCAAACTGTCTGACAAATGTACATTCTCAACAATAATATGTTTCGGAAGTTTTAAATCCGTATGCGCGAAATTCCAAATCCCCTTAATCTCCGTGTCAACAAGCATATCTGCAACCTCTACTGCCTTTTCCTTCGGTATTGTGAGTACAGCAATCTCAATATTATTGTCTTTGATAAAACTTTTCAGTTCATCCATCTTGCGAATCGGAATTCCACGAATTGTCAATCCTTCCAAACGCGGATTCACATCGAATAATCCCTTTACAACAAACCCTCTCTTTTCGAAGGAAACATAATTTGCAAGTGCCTGACCGAGATTACCGGCACCAACAATTACAAAATTATGTGTGTTATTAAGTCCGAGAATCTTACCAATCTCTGTATGCAAATATTTGACATTATAACCGTATCCTTGTTGCCCGAATCCACCAAAATTATTTAAGTCCTGTCTAATCTGAGATGCTGTAACGTTCATTCGCTTACTCAAATCATTGGATGAAATACGCTCTACTTCATTCTCAAGTAAATCTCCGAGATAACGGTAATATCTTGGGAGT